>JAGWPB010000084.1 GCA_028870665.1 Lysobacteraceae bacterium | reverse complement strand
CCGGCACCGGCACCGGCCGCCAGCACGGCTCCCGCCAAGTCCGGTGGCGGCCTGGCTGCCGTGCTCGACCTGCTGATCCCCGCCGCCCACGCCGCCGCGCCCGACATGGACATCAGCACGCCCGAGATCCAGTCCATCCGCGCCAGCATGCACAGCGAATTCGAGAGCCAGGTCGAGCCGCTGCTGGCGTCCGGCGCGGTCGGATTCACCGCCAACGGCAACATCGGCGTGCGCGATCTCGCTGCGGTACCGCTGGCGCAGCGTCCGCAGGTCAACCAGATCGTCGCCAGTGCCAATGACCAGCGGGCGCGGCTGTATGCCGCGATCGCGAACGCCAACGGCCATCCGGAATGGGAAGCACGCATCCGCGCCGTGTTCGCGCAGACCTGGATCCAGGAAGCGCGACCCGGCTGGTATTATCAGGACCGTTCCGGCGCATGGAAAAAGAAGTAGTCCGCGATCCCCTCGATCCCAGCCAGCCCGGGCCGCAAGCCCGGGCTTCGTTTCTGCGCATGACCGCGACCGAAGTCTCCATCGCCGATCTCAGCCACGACGGCCGCGGCGTCGCCCGCCTCGGCGGCAAGGCGCTGTTCGTGGCCGGCGCGCTGCCCGGCGAGCGCGTGCGTGTGCGCATCACCCGCCGGCACCGGCATTATGACGAGGCGGCGGTGGTCGAACTGCTGACCGCGTCGCCGGATCGTGTCGTCCCGCGCTGCGCGCATTACGACATCTGCGCCGGCTGCAGCCTGCAACATCTCGCGCCGGCGGCGCAGATCGCCGCCAAGCAGCGGGTACTGGCCGAGAACCTCGAGCGCATCGGCAAGCTGCAGCCCCGGCGCTGGCTGCCGGCGCTGGCAGCCGACCCCTGGGGCTACCGGCGCAAGGGCCGGCTGTCGGTACGCTGGGTCGAGAAGAAGGGCCGCGTGCTGGTGGGCTTCCGCGAAGCCAACCCGCAGTTCGTCGCCGACCTGCGCCGCTGCGAGGTGCTGGATCCGGCGCTGGGGCCGCAGCTCGGCGCGCTGGGCGAGTTGCTGGGCACGCTCGATGCCGCGCGCAGCATTCCGCAGATCGAGTTCGCCGCCGGCGACGCGGCGCTGGTGCTGGTGCTGCGCCATCTGCAGCCGCTGTCGGCGGCGGATCGCGCACGCCTCGAGGCGTTTGCCCGCGAACGCGGCTGGGCGATCTGGCTGCAGCCGGGCGGCATCGACAGCGTGCAGCCGCTGGCGGCCGCCGATGCGGTGGCGCTCAGCTACGCGCTGCCCGACTGGAATGTTGCGTTGACATTCCGGCCGCTGGACTTCATCCAGGTCAATGCCGCGATCAACCGGGCGATGGTCGCGCGCGCGCTGGAGCTGCTCGATCCGCAGCCGCATCAGCGTGTGCTCGACCTGTTCGCCGGGCTGGGCAACTTCACCCTGCCGATCGCGCGCCGGGCGGCGACGGTGACCGGCATCGAGGGCGAGGCGGGCCTGGTGCAGCGGGCAGTCGACAATGCCGCGAGCAACGGCATCGGCAACGCGCGTTTTTTCAGTGCCGACCTGTTCGCCGACCAGCGCGATGCGGCGTGGGCGCGCGAGTCCTGGGATGCGCTCCTGCTTGACCCGCCGCGAGCCGGCGCGCAGCGGCTGCTGGAGTATCTGCCGCAGGCGTCGACGCGGCGTGTGGTCTACGTATCCTGCCATCCCGGCTCGCTGGCGCGCGACGCGGCCACGCTGGCGCGGCGCGGATTCGCGCTCGACGCGGCCGGCGTGATGGACATGTTCCCGCATACCGCGCATGTCGAATCGATCGCGCTGTTCGAGCGGACATGACCGCGGTCACGCAACGGCGGGGCGCCTGATGGCCATCGAGATCGAGCGCAAGTTCCTGCTGCACGACGACCGCTGGCGCGCGCTGATCGTGCGCAGCCGCCGCTTCGCGCAGGGGTATCTGGTGGGCGCCGCGGCGCACGCGGCCGGCCTGGCGCGCGCCTCGGTGCGACTGCGCGTCGCCGGGACGGATGCCTGGCTCAACATCAAGTCGGCACGCTCGACGATCGAGCGCGAGGAGTTCGAGTACCCGATTCCGCGCGCGGATGCCGAGCGGATGCTGGCGCAACTGTGCGGCCCGATCGTCGAGAAGATCCGCCACGATGTGCCGGTTGACGGTTTCGTGTTCGAGGTGGACGAGTTTCTCGGCGCCAACGCCGGGCTGGTCGTCGCCGAGATCGAGCTGCCGGCCGCGGATGCCGCGTTTCCGCGGCCCGTCTGGCTGGGCCGCGAGGTCAGTCGTGACGAGCGTTATCTGAACGTGCATCTGGCGGAATATCCTTACTCGACATGGAGCCTCGCGCAGAGGCAGGAGCAGACCTGATGCTGGTGGTCGGTTTCGACGGTATGGAGCTGGGCACGCGTGAACGCGCGCTGCTGGCGGCAGAGGAGATCAGCGGCGTGATCCTGTTCGCCCGCAATTTTCGCGATCGCGCCCAGGTCACCGACCTGATCGATGCGCTGCGCGCGCTGCGCGGCGAGGATTTCCTGGTCAGCGTCGACCAGGAGGGCGGGCCGGTGCAGCGCTTCCGCGAGGGGTTCACCCGCTTGCCGGCGCTGGCGCGCATCGGCGCGCTGTACGACCGCGATCCCGCCGCCGCGATCGCGCGCGCCGAGGAGCATGCCTGGGTGATGGCCAGCGAGATGCGTGCGCTGGACGTGGACCTGTCATTCGCGCCGGTCGCCGATCTTGCGCGCGGCAATCGCGCGATCGGCGCGCGCGCGCTGCACGCCGATCCCGATGCCTGCGCCACCCTGGTGCAGGCCTACGTGCGCGGCATGCATCTGGCCGGCATGGCGGCGACGGCCAAGCACTTCCCCGGCCACGGCTCGGTGCGCGAGGACACCCACGTCGACGCCGCCAGCGATCCGCGCGATCTGCAGACGCTGCACGCGGCCGACCTGCTGCCGTTCGTGGCCGCGTTCGAGGCCGGCGCCGAGGCGGTGATGATGGCGCATGTGGCCTATCCGGCGGTCGATCCGCGGCCGGCCGGCTACGCGCGGGTATGGATCGAGGACATCCTGCGCGGCGAGATGGGCTTCGGCGGCGTCGTCTTCAGCGACGACATCGGCATGGCCGCCGCGCAGTCCGCGGGCGGCATCGGCGCGCGCATTCATGCGCACCTCGATGCCGGCTGCGATCTGGTGCTGGTGTGCGCGCCGGCGCTGGTCGAGGAAGCGCTGGCCTGCGTGCGTGGCCGCGCGCCCTGCGATCCGGCACGCCTGGCCAGCCTGCGCGGCGCGGCGGCCGGCAGTTGGGCCAGTCTCGAGGACAATCCGCAGCGCGCGGCCTTCATCGCCCGGCTGCAGGCACTGCCCGTCGTGGACGGGGACCCCGCGTGAACCTGCCCGCCACGCTGGTCGAGGCCATCGGCGAAGCCGAGCGCCTGCACGACCGCGCCGCGATCGAAGCCGCGATCGCGCGCATGGGCCGCGAGCTGGACGTCCTGCTGGCCGGCGAGCGCGCGGTGTTCCTGACCGTGATGAACGGCGCGCTGATGTTCGCCGGTGCGCTGGCGCTGGCCATGCGCACCGATCTCGAATTCGACTATCTGCACGCCACGCGCTATCGCGGCGCCACCCGCGGCGGCAGCCTGCACTGGCTGCGCCGGCCGGTCGCCGAGCTGGGCGGTCGCACGGTGATCCTCGCCGACGACATTCTCGATGAAGGCCATACCCTGGCTGCGGTGCGTGACGCCTGCCGCGGCGCCGGTGCGAGCCGCGTGCTGATCGCGGCGCTGTGCGTCAAGCGCCACGACCGCTGCGTGCCGGGACTCTCCGCCGACGTCAGCGGCCTCGAGGTGCCCGACCGCTACGTGTTCGGCTACGGCATGGACTTCCAGGAACAGGGGCGCAACCTGCCGGCCATCTATGCCTTGCCGGAGGGTGCATGAGCGAGCCCATCGCGCTGGCCCTGATCGGCGGCACCGGCCTGTATGCGCTGCCGGACCTCGAGGTGATCGAGCGGCGCGTGCTGGATACCCCTTGGGGAGCGCCTTCGGCGCCGCTGGTGCTGGGGCGGTTCCATGGCCATGCGCTGGCTTTTCTGGCGCGCCACGGCGAGCAGCATCAGCTCGCCCCGCACCGGGTCAACTACCGCGCCAACCTGTGGGCGCTGCATGCGCTGGGTGCGCGCCGCGTGCTGGCCGTCAATGCCGTCGGCGGCATCCGCGCCGACCTGGCACCGCGCGCGCTGGCGCTGCCGGACCAGCTGATCGACTACACCTGGGGCCGCGCCGGCAGCTACAGCGACGCCGACGGTGCTGCGGTGACGCATATCGACTTCGGCGAACCCTACGGCGCGAACCTGCGCCGGGATGTGCGGCAGGCCGCCCGCCGCGCCGGGGTCGCGCTGATCGATGGTGGCTGCTACGGCGCCACCCAGGGACCGCGACTGGAGACGATCGCCGAGATTGCGCGTCTGCGCCGCGACGGCTGCGATCTGGTCGGCATGACCGGCATGCCCGAGGCCGCGCTGGCGCGCGAGCTGGAGCTCGACTACGCCTGTCTGGCCGTGGTCGCCAACTGGGCGGCCGGCTGCGATCCCGAGCCGCATGCGATCACCATGGACGAGGTGCAGGCGAACGTCGCTGCCGCCGGCGCCGGCATCCCGGCCCTGCTGGCCGCGCTGCTGGCCATGGCCTGAATCCGGCAGCGGCCGGGCCGGCCGTTTTCGATCCGGGATCATCGGCCGCGATCGACCGGCCGCAGTCTGCGGTGGCCATCGCGATGCCCGCTTGCGATATGGCCGTCATCATGGCGATACTCCGCGCCGTGCGGGGATCCGGGGAGTCGCGCGGGGGACAGCCCGACACCCATGCCGGACCTGCACTTCTTCCATCGCAAGGGGTGAAGGCAATGTTGCTCGGTACCGTGAAGTGGTTCAACGACGCCAAGGGTTTCGGCTTCATCGCGCCCGAAGACGGCAGTGAAGACGTGTTCGTGCACTACTCGGCGATCAATGCCGAGGGTTTCCGCTCCCTGCAACAGGGGCAACGCGTGAGCTTCGAGGTGGTGCAGGGACCCAAGGGCGCCCAGGCCTCGGGCGTCCAGATCGCCACCTGATCGATGATCCCCTGACCGGATGTCGGTACCCCGTGCGCCGTGCGCGCGGGGTTTTTCATCAGTGGCGCCGGGCCACGGCAGTCAGCTGAGAAACTGCAGGCGGGCGAGGTCGGCATACAACCCGCCTGCGGCGAGCAGCTGCTCGTGCGTGCCCTCGGCGACGATGCGGCCGGCATCCATCACCACGATGCGGTCGGCGCGCTGTACGGTGGCCAGGCGATGCGCGATCACCAGCGTGGTCTGGCCATGGTGCAGGCGCGACAGCGCTTTCTGGATGGCCGCCTCGGATTGCGCATCGAGACTGGCGGTGGCCTCGTCCAGCAGCAGCACCGGGGCGTGCTTGAGCAGGGCGCGGGCGATGGCGATGCGCTGCTTCTGGCCGCCCGACAGGCGCACGCCGCGCTCGCCCAGCGGCATCGCGTAAGTCTCGGGCAGTGCGCGGATGAACGCGTCGGCCTCGGCGGCCTGCGCGGCGGCGATCACGGCCGCATCATCGGCTTCGGCACGGCCGACGCGGATGTTGTCGGCCGCGCTGGCGTGGAAGATCACCGGCTCCTGCGGCACCAGTGCCAGCGCGCGGCGCAACGTCCCGGGATCCAGTTCGCGCAGGTCCGCGCCGTCGAGCGTGATGCGCCCCTGCTGCGGGTCGTAGAAGCGCAGCAGCAGCTGCAGCACGGTGGTCTTGCCGGCGCCCGAGGGGCCGACCAGCGCGACCGTCTCGCCCGATCGCACGCGCAGGCTGAAGTCCGCCAGGGACGGCGTGTCCGGGCGCGTCGGATAGTGAAATCCCACTTTCTCGAACGCGATTTCGCCGCGCAGCGGCTGCGGCAGCACTCGGGGCTGCAGGGGGGCGACCAGATGCGGCTGCTCGGCAAGCAGCTCATCGATGCGCTCCATCGCGCCGGCGGCACGCTGCACCTCGCCCCAGGTTTCAGCCAACGCGCCGATGGCGCCCGCGGCAAACACGGCATACAGCACGAACTGGCCGAGCACGCCGGGGCTCAGCTGGCCTGCAACCACCTCGCGTGCGCCGGTCCACAGCACCAGCGTCACCGCGCCGAACACCAGCACGATGACGGTGGCGGTCAGGCCGGCGCGCGTGCCGATGCGCCGCTGTGCCATGCGCAGCGCCTGCGCCAGCGCGGCGCGATAGCGGCCGACCTCGACGTCCTCGCGCGCATAGGCCTTGACCGTGCTGGCCGCGTTGAGCGTCTCGTTGGCGATCGCCGCGGTGTCGGCGATGCGGTCCTGGTTGCTGCGCGAGAGCTTCTGCACGCGCCGCCCGAACAGCAGGATCGGCAGGATCACGCCGGGGATCACCAGCGCGGTCATGCCGGCCAGGCGTGGCTGGGTCCACGCCATCAGCGCGGCCGCACCGATCAGGGTCACCGTGCTGCGCAGTGCCACCGAGACGCCCGAGCCGAGCATGTCCTGCACCACCTGGGTGTCGGTACCGAGGCGCGAGATCACCTCGCCGACGCGCAAGCGCTCGAAAAAGGCCACGTCCTGGCCGATCAGGTGCCCATACAGCCGGCCACGCAGCGCGGTGATCGCGCGTTCGCCCAGCAGCGAGATGCAGAAATAGCGGCCCGCGGTCGCCAGCGCCAGCACCAGGGCGATCGCGAACAGCAGCAGGAAACTGCGGTTGAGCGCGGCCGGATCGTTGCGGCTGAAGCCATGGTCGATCATCAGCCGCACGCCGTAGGGCAGCGCCAGCGTCGAGCTCGAGGACAGCGCCAGGAATGCCGCCCAGCCCAGCGCCAGCGCGCGATATGGCCGCACGTAGGGCCACAGGCTGGTCAGCGCGCGCAGGTTGCGGCCGCGCGGTCGCGGGGCATCGGTCGTCATGGGCAGGCGCAGGTCGGCAGGGAACCGCGATTGTAGAGGGCGCCGCGTTTCGCGACGTGACGGGTGCGGCGCGGCAGCGGGCCGATCGCGCCTGTCATGCGGCGTCGGCCGGCTGGCCGCGGCGGTGCGTGCGTCCGGGGCACCGCACTAGGTCGCCCGGCAGCGCCCCTGGCCGCGGGTCTGGTCGGCCAGCCAGCGCTCCAGCGCGGGCAGCTGCTCGGCGGGCAGGCGCAGGGTCAGTGTCGTGTCAGCGATTGCGGCCAGCTCGAGCGTGGCCTCGAACTGCGCCAGGCGCCCGCGCAGTCGCGCCAGGGCAGCCGGCGCGGCCTGCACGTTCGCCGTGATCAGCTTGTGCAAGGGTCGCCTTGGCGCCGTGCGCAGGCATTCCGCGGCCGTGCCGCCGTAGGCGCGCACCAGTCCGCCGGCGCCGAGCTTGATGCCGCCGAACCAGCGCGACACCAGCACCGCGACGTGATCCAGGCCCTGGCCGTCGATTGCCTGCAGGATCGGGCGTCCCGCCGTACCCGCCGGTTCGCCGTCGTCGCTGAAGCGGTAGGCGTCGCCGATGCGATATGCCCAGCAATGATGGCTGGCCGCGGCATCGGACTGCGCGGCGATCCAGGCGGTGGCTGCGGCGGCGGCGTCCACGGACGTGGCCACGGCCAGGAAGCGGCTGTGGCGTACGCGCTGTTCGAAGCGCGCAGGGGCGGCAAGAGTGGCGGTCGGCACGGCGCAGGCTGCTTCAGTCTGCGTCGCCGGTCACGCGCAGACGCAGGTTGCCGTCGGCGAGGCGGGCCTGCAGACGGTCGCCGGCGCGGGCATCCGCCGCCCGGCGCACGACGCGACCCTCGGCGTCGAGCAGGATCGCGTAGCCGCGTTCCAGCGTGGCCAGCGGGCTGACCGCCTGCAGCGCGCGGGCCATCGCCGTCAGTGCCTGCTGCCTTCGCGGCAGCAGCGTGTGCAGCGACGCGGCGAGCCGTGCTTGCGCCGCCGCCAGCCGGCGCCGCGTTTCGGCCAGCGCGCGGCGTGGATCGTGCGCCTGCAATCGCGCTGCAAGAATGTCCAAACGCGTGCGGGCAGCGGCCAGACGCACGGCCGGCGCGCTGCGCAGCCGCGCCGCCAGCATGGCCAGCCGTGCCTGCAACAGCGCCAGCCGCGCCTGCGGACGCTGCGTTTGCAGTCGCGCCCAGCGCTGATCCAGCCCCTGCGCGATCGCATCGAGGCGCCGCCGCAGTGCGCGCGCCGCGCGCTGGCGCAGGGCCGTCAGTCGCGCTGCCAGCTCCTGCGCATCCGGCACCAGCAGCTCGGCGGCGGCGGATGGGGTCGGCGCGCGCAGGTCGGCGGCGAACTCGGCAAGGGTGAAGTCGGTCTCGTGGCCGATCGCCGCCACCACCGGCACCGCGCTGGCGGCGATGGCGCGCACCACGCTCTCGTCGTTGAACGCCCACAGGTCCTCGGCCGCACCGCCGCCGCGGGTCAGCAGCAGCACGTCGTAGCGGCCGCTGGCGGCGGCGCGCGCCAGCATCGCCGCGATCGCCGGCGGTGCCTCGCGGCCCTGTACCGGTACCGGCAGCAGCTCGGCCTCGACCAGCGGGAAGCGGCGCGCGAGCACGCTCAGCACGTCGCGCACGGCGGCGCCGCTGGCCGAGGTGATCACGCCGATGCGCCGCGGCAGCGCCGGCAGCGGCCGCTTGCGCGCGGTGTCGAACAGGCCCTCGGCGGCCAGTTTGGCGCGCAGTTCCTCGTACGCACGCTGCAGCGCGCCGGCGCCGGCGTCCTGCAGGTGTTCGACGACCAGTTGGAACTCGCCGCGCGGCTCGTACAGGGTCACCCGTGCCCGCAGCAGCACGTGCTGGCCGTCGGCGGGCCGGAAGCGCAGCAGCTGCGCGCGCGGCCGGAACATCGCGCAGCGCACCTGCGCGTGGGCATCCTTGAGGGTGAAGTACAGATGGCCGGAGGCGGGGCGGGCGAGGTTGGACAGCTCGCCCTCGATCCACAGCAACGGCAGCGCGTCGTCGAGCAGATCGCGCACCAGCCGTGTCAGCGCGCTCGGCGTGAGCGGGCTGCGGTCGGGGGTGCTGGAGTCGGTGGACGCGGCCATCGGACCGCAAAGGCTAGCACGCCGATCCGGGG
>JAGWPB010000018.1 GCA_028870665.1 Lysobacteraceae bacterium | reverse complement strand
GCTGCCGGCGGCCAGCAGCGGCGCCGCCTGGGCGGCGGTCAGCGGCGCGCCGCTGGCGGTGCTTAGCACCGCCAGCACCGGCGGCCGCGGCCCGGGCCAGATCGGCAGCGCGAGGTCGCGCGCCAGTCGTTGCAGCGCGTCGGGATCGAAGCTGACCGCCAGCATCAGCGGCGCTCCGGGCGCGCCCTGTACGTAGCGGTACTGCTGTACCAGCGCGGATGCGTTCTTCAGCGCCGCGGCCACGCCCGGTTGCGCGACCACGGTCGGGTCGCCGCTCAGATGACCCAGCACCGCACCCAGCGCCTGGGCAAAGGCCTGGGCGCGGGCGCCGGCGGAAGCGTCGGCCAGCGGCACGCTGGCGCTGTACAGGGCGTCATCGGCGGCGGCCGCGGTCGCCAGTCCGAACAGCAGGGCCAGCAGCAGCAAGGTGGCCGGAACGAACGACTTGCGCATGGCGTCGGGTGCCGTGAAACCGGCCTGCAGTCTGCCCAATCGGGGGCCGAACGTCTATCATGACCGGCTGATCCCGCCGGGTTCCGACGCGATGTCCGCCGAGAAGGAAAGCCTCACCTACCGCGCCGCCGGCGTCGACATCGATGCCGGCAACGCCGTGGTCGAGCGCATCAAGCCGCTGGTGGCGCGCACCTTCCGCAAGGAGGTGATGGGCGGGCTGGGCGGCTTCGGCGCGCTGTTCGACCTGGCCGGCCGCTACCGCGAGCCGGTGCTGGTGTCCGGCACCGACGGCGTCGGCACCAAGCTGAAGCTGGCGCAGCAACTGAATCGCCACGACACGATCGGCATCGACCTGGTCGGCATGTGCGTCAACGACGTGCTGGTGCAGGGCGCCGAGCCGCTGTTCTTTCTCGACTACTTCGCCACCGGCAAGCTCGACGTCGACACCGCGGTGAGCGTGGTCGGCGGCATCGCGAAAGGCTGCGAGCTGGCCGGCTGCGCGCTGATCGGCGGCGAGACCGCCGAGATGCCCGACATGTATCCGCCCGGCGAGTACGACCTCGCCGGCTTCTGCGTCGGCGCCGCGGAAAAATCCGCGCTGATCGACGGTCGCGCGATCTGCGCCGGCGACGTGATCCTCGGCCTGCCGTCCTCCGGGCCGCACTCCAACGGCTATTCGCTGATCCGCCGGATCGTCGCGCGCGCCGGCTCGCCGTGGGATCTCGACCTCGGCGGCGTGCGTCTGGCCGACGCGCTGCTGGCGCCGACCACGCTCTACGTCAGGGCCGTCCTCGACCTGCTCCGGTGCGTGCCGGTGCACGGCATGGCCCACATCACCGGTGGCGGCCTGCAGGAGAACATCATCCGCGTGGTGCCGGACGGTCTCGGCCTTGCCATCGACAGCTCGGCGTGGACGCCACCGCCGGTGTTCGACTGGCTGCAGCGCGAGGGCGCGGTGCCGCGCGCGGAGATGTGGCGCACCTTCAACTGCGGCATCGGCTACGTGGTGATCGTCGATTCCGCGCAGGTGGGCGCGGTGACCGCGGCCTTGACGCCACACGGGCTGAGCGCGACGCCGATCGGCGAGGTCGTCCGCGCCGGCGACGGCGAGCGGGTGCGCATCCGCTGATCTCGGGACTCGGATTCAGGCTTGTCACCCTGAGCGCAGCGAAGGGCCTGTCTCGCCGGCAGGCGGGTGAGCGGTGCCGAAACGTGACCGCGCGGAAAGATCCTTCACTGCGTTCAGGATGACAGACTGCTCTTCCTGCCCACTGCTCGCTCACCGCTCACCGCTCACCGCTCACCGCCCACCGCCCACCGCCCACCGCCCACCGCCCACCGCTGATCCCAGCCCATGCCCTCCCCAACCCCCATCGCCGTGCTCGCCTCCGGCCGCGGCAGCAATCTCGCCGCGCTGATCGATGCGCGGCGCGAAGGCCGGCTGGCGGCCGACATCGTGCTGGTCGCCGGCGACAAGGCTGCGGCGCCGGCGCTGCGCCGCGCCGAGGCGGAGGGCATCGCCACCCTGGCGCTCGATCCGCAGGGCTATCCCGATCGCCGCAGCTACGACCTCGCCCTGTTCGAGCGCGTCGCCGCCAGCGGCGCGGCGCTGGTCGTGCTGGCCGGCTTCATGCGCGTGCTCGATGCCGCGGCGCTGGCGCCGTGGGCGGGGCGCATGATCAACCTGCATCCGTCGCTGCTGCCGAAATACCGCGGCCTGCACACGCACCGGCGCGTGCTCGAGGCCGGCGACGCCGAGCACGGCGCCAGCGTGCACTTCGTCACGCCCGAGCTCGACGGCGGCCCGCTGATCGCGCAGGTGCGGATGCCGGTGCTGGCGGGCGACAGCGCGGAGTCGCTGGCCGCGCGGCTGCAGCCGTTGGAGCATCGCCTGCTGGTCGCCTGCGTCGCCGCGCTCGTCACGGGGTGCATCGCCCTGCGCGCCGATGGCGTGCACGCGGACGATCGCCGTCTCGACGCGCCGCTGCAGCTGGCGGTCGACGGCAGCCTGCAATCGGCCTGATACCCGTTCGCGATCGAGGCACGAGAACCGCATAGCCCGGATACCGCGCGGCGGAATCCGGGAATGATGCTGCATCGAGAAAGATTCTTGTCCGCGAAGTGCGCGATTGCGCAAATGATTCGTTCCATTTCAGGAATCGAGCCCCGGATACCGCCTCCATGGGGCGCCATCCCGGCTGCCCAGCGTATCGATTGAACGCAGCCGGGCCTGAGCCGCCGTTCAGGCGTGGCGCGGCAGAGTGCGCCGGTCCCGATTCCGGAGCCTGCGCCATGTCCCGTATCCCGTTGCCCGCCCTGATCGCCGTCGGCCTGATGGCACTCGCCGCCTCCAGCCTGCGCCCCGCGGGCGCGGCCGAACTGAAGCCGGTCAGTGCCGAATACCGCGTGCTGCGCAATGGTGACGCCCTCGGCACCGCGACCATGCGCCTCGCACCGGGCACTGACGGCGACTGGCAGTTCAGTACCGAAACCCGCGGCAGCGCCGGACTCGCCGCCCTGCTCGGCCTCAAGGTGCGCACCGATTCGCGTTTCCGCCTGGTGCGCGGTCAGCCGGAAAGTCTCGACTACCATTACGCGCTGAAAAGCGGCATCAAGGACAACGGCAACAGTCTGAGCTTCGACTGGACCGCGCATCAGGCGCGCTACCAGGATCGCAACGGCAGCCAGGTGTTTGCGCTCGACGGCCGCGCACTCGACCGCAACCTCGCGACATTGGCGCTGGGCATGGCCGTGGCCGACGGTGCCCACGGCACCCTGGTGCTGCCGGTGGCGCTGCGCGACCACGTCTCGCAGCAGCATTACGCCATCGGCGCGCGCGCGCCGCTGCGGGTGCCGGCGGGCACCTATCAGGCGATCAAGGTCGAGCGCAGCGACGCCGACAACGGCATCCGCGCCTGGTACGCGCCACCGCTGCTGCTGCCGGTCAAGTTCGAGCAGCGCGACGGCAAGGGCGACGTCACCGTGATGGAGCTGGCGCGCGCGCCTGCGGGTTGACGACGACGCGCCCCGGATCCGCAATCCTCACCCCGCCGCCTCGCCGGAGCGGTGGGCGACGGTGGCGCCGACCAGCGCCGACAAGTAGGGGATCGCCTGCGCGGCGAGGATGGTGATCCACAGCTTGCCTTCGAGGTAGGTGCCGCCATAGGCATAGGCCATGCCGGCGATGCCGGCGCCCAGCGCCAGCACCATCAGCAGCTCCTCGCGCACCGAGGCGAACGCGCTCGGGCGGCCGCGCAGGCGCCGGCTCTTGGCGGTGCGCACGAACTCGCCCTGCTTCTTGGCCAGTCCCCACCAGATGCCGCGCGCGATGGCGTGGCTGAGGCCCATGCTGGCCACCGCCGCCATCAGCGTGTCGCGCCACGAGCACGGCACGCGCGCGCGATAGAGCACGATGCCGAACACCGCCTTGGCCACGAAGAAGCCCAGCACCGGGATCAGGAACAGCTTCATCGGCAGGCTGAAGTACTGCGGCAGGCCCAGCATCAGCGCAGTCCACGCCAGCGCCATCAGGGTGAACACCAGATGCAGGGCGTCGGCGAACCAGCTGAACCAGCCGGTGAGGAAGTGGAAGCGTTGGCCGGGGCTGAGCGGGCCGCGGCGGATCATCCAGCCCCAGCGCGCCTTGAAGATCTGCATCGCGCCGAACGCCCAGCGGTAGCGCTGCGACTTGTAGGCGGTGAAGTCGGCCGGGGTCAGGCCCCGGCCCATGACCTCGTCGACGTAGACGGTGTCGTAGCCGGCGTGCATCAGGCGCAGGCCGAGCTCGGCGTCCTCGCAGATGGTCCACTCCGACCAGCCGCCGGTGCCCTCCAGCGCGCTGCGCCGGACCATGGTCATGGTGCCGTGCTGGATGATCGCGTTGCGCTCGTTGCGGTGGTGCATGCCGATGCGGAAAAAGCCGTCGAACTCCCACGCGGTCATGCGCCGGAACGTGTTGTGCTCGAAATCGCGATGCGCCTGCGGGGACTGCACGACCGCCACCTTGGGGTCGTCGAAGTAACCGGTCAGGCGTGCCAGCCAGTCCGGCCGCACGACGTAATCGGCGTCGACCACGGCGACCACCTCGGCGCGCGGATCGGTCTCCTTGAGGCCGAAATTCAGCGCGCCGGCCTTGAACCCCGGCCAGGGTTCGAGATGGAAGAAGCGGAACTGCGGACCCAGCGCTCGACAGTGCGCCTCGACCGGGCGCCAGATCGCCTCGTCGCGGGTGTTGTTGTCGATCACCACCACCTCGAAATGCGCGTAGTCGAGCGCGGCCAGCGAATCGAGCGTGGCGATCACCATCTCCGGCGGTTCGTTGTAGCAGGCCAGATGCACCGACACGAACGGCTGCTGCGCGGCCGGCGCCGGCGCGCGCAGGCCGAACTGGCGCATCCAGCCGCGGCGCCAGAGCACCTCGGTGAACTCGAAGCCGTTGATCAGCAGGATGGCCAGGATCGCCAGCTGCGCCGGGAACAGGATCACCAGCATCGCCCAGTCGAACGGGTCGAGATAGAAGGCGAACGGCACCGTGATCGCCCACACCACCAGGCCCGCCGCCAGCTGGACCAGGCTGAGGAAGAACAGCCGTCCGACCGGGCGGAAGCGGCGGAAAGCATACGCGAACGCCAGCATCGGCAGCAGCGCCAGCAGCGAAGCGGACAACGCCTTCCACGGCCAGTCGGGATCCTCGATCACCGGCCCGGTCAGCGGGAACTTCAGCTGGCGGTCGGCGCCGAACATGCCCCAGTAGGCGCCGACGCGACCCTCGCCCAGCGATTCCTTCCACGGCTGGTCGAAGGCCTCCATCACGTAGTAGTCGATGCCGCGCGCCTTGGCGACGTTGAACCACTGGCGCAGGAACAGCGCCTGGTTGGCCGGACTGGGCTCGGCGTACTTGTAGCGGTCGCCGTTGGACGGCCAGCCGACCTCGCCGACCACGATCGGCTTGCCCGGGAACAGCCGCTGCAGCTGCTGGTAGCGCATCAGCACCATGCCGACCGCGTCCTTGCGCGGAATACCCTCCCAGTAAGGCAGCAGGTGCACGGTGATGAAGTCGACGTGGTCGGCCAGCTCGGGATACTTCTCCCAGATGTGCCAGGGTTCGGCGGTCGATACCGGCTGGCGGATCGCGGCGCGGGCACGGTCGAGGTACGCCATCAGCGCGTGCGGCGACATGTCCTGACGCAGCAGCACCTCGTTGCCGACGATCACGCGGGTGATGTTGGGATAGCGTCGCGCCTGCGCGATCAGGGCGTCGAGCTCGCGCTCGTTGTTCTCGCGGCGACGGTCGAGCCAGGCGCCGGCCATCACGTCGAGACCGTAGTCGCGGGCCAGGCGCGGGATCTGCGGCGTCTGCAACGAGGAATAGGTGCGGATGCGGTGGCTGTATTTCGACAGCAGGGCGAGGTCGCCGCGGATCTCGTCGCCGCTGGGGTAGGTGTCGTTGAGCGGACTCTGATAGCGCTGGAAGGCGCTGTAGGCGAAACCGTGGATGGAACCCTGCCAGCCGGGGGCGTTGACCGGCTGGTTGGCCCATGCCCACAGGCCGACGTTGAGCGCCGCCACCAGCAGCGCGAACAGCGCGGCGCTGAGCCACGAGCGGCGTGCGACGGGGGCGGGTGTGGGGGTCACGGCGAACTCGCGGGCCGCGATCGGGCGGCGCACAACCCGGCGAGCTTAGCGGAGCGCCGCCCGCAGCCTCAATGTACGGTCTCGGCACGGTCAGTGCGGGGTCAGCGCCGCGGCGGGCGGGTGCGGGATCGCAGGGGCCACGCCCCCGGCGCGGCGCTCAGGGCGCGCCGGGACGGCGATCGAAGGTCAGATGCCCGCCCGCGGCAGCCACCGCGACGGTGTCGCCGGGCTGGAAGCGCCCGGCGAGGATCTCGCGCGCCAGCGGGTTTTCCAGCTGCTGCTGGACCGCACGCTTCAGCGGCCGCGCGCCGTAGACCGGATCGAAGCCGACATTGGCCAGCAGGTCCAGCGCCGGATCGCTGATCGCGAGCTTGAGCTGGCGTTCGGCCAGGCGCTTTTCCAGGTAACCGATCTGGATGCGCGCGATGGCGCGGATCTGCGATTTCTCGAGCGAGCGGAACACCACCAGCTCGTCGAGGCGGTTGATGAACTCGGGGCGGAAGTGCGTCTGCACGACGCCCAGTACCGCCGCCTTCATCTGCGTGTAGCCCTCCTCGCCGCCGCCGCCCAATTCCTGGATCAGCTGGCTGCCGAGGTTGGAGGTCATCACGATCACGGTGTTGCGGAAATCCACGGTGCGGCCCTGACCGTCGGTCAGGCGACCGTCGTCGAGCACCTGCAGCAGCACGTTGAACACGTCCGGGTGCGCCTTCTCGACCTCGTCGAGCAGGATCACGCTGTAGGGTCGCCGGCGCACGGCCTCGGTGAGGTAGCCGCCCTCCTCGTAGCCGACGTAGCCCGGCGGTGCGCCGATCAGCCGCGACACCGCGTGCTTCTCCATGAACTCGCTCATGTCGATGCGAACCAGCGCGTCCTCGGTGTCGAACAGGAACGCGGCCAGCGCCTTGCACAGCTCGGTCTTGCCGACGCCGGTCGGGCCGAGGAACAGGAACGAGCCACTGGGGCGGTTGGGGTCCGACAGCCCGGCGCGGGTCCGGCGGATGGCGTCGCTGACCGCATGCACGGCCTCATCCTGGCCGACCACGCGCTGGTGCAGCGCGGCTTCCATCTGCAGCAGCTTGTCGCGCTCGCCCTCAAGCATCTTGCTGACCGGAATGCCGGTCCAGCGGCTGACGACCTCGGCGATCTCCTCGGCGGTGACCTTGTCCTGCAGCAGGGTGAATCCGGTGTGCTCGGCCTCTTGCGCCGCCTGCAGCTGTTTCTCCAGGTCGGGCAGGCGACCGTACTGGATCTCGCTCATCCGGGCGAAGTCCTGTTGTCGATGCGCCGCTTCCAGATCGAGCCGGGCCTGCTCGATCTGCTCCTTGATCCGGGTCGCACCCTGCAGGCTGGCTTTTTCCGATTTCCAGATCTCGTCGAGGTCGGAGAACTCGCGCTCGAGCGTGGCGATCTCGGCCTGGAGATCGGCCAGCCGTTTCCTCGATTCGCTGTCGTGCTCCTTCTTCAGCGCCTCGCGCTGGATCTTGAGCTGGATCAGGCGGCGCTCCTTGCGGTCGAGTTCCTCGGGTTTCGAGTCGATCTCCATGCGGATGCGGCTGGCCGCCTCGTCCATCAGGTCGATGGCCTTGTCCGGCAACTGGCGGTCGGCGATGTAGCGGTGCGACAGCGTCGCTGCGGCGACGATCGCCGGATCGGTGATCTCGACGCCGTGATGCACGGCGTAGCGCTCCTTGAGGCCGCGCAGGATCGCGATGGTGTCCTCGACGCTCGGCTCGCCGACGAACACCTTCTGGAAGCGCCGCTCCAGCGCGGCATCCTTCTCGATGTACTTGCGGTACTCGTCCAGGGTAGTGGCGCCGATGCAGTGCAGTTCGCCGCGTGCCAGCGCCGGCTTGAGCATGTTGCCGGCGTCCATCGCGCCTTCCGCCTTGCCGGCGCCGACGACGGTGTGCAGCTCGTCGATGAACAGGATGATCTGGCCCTCGTTCCTGGCCAGGTCGTTGAGCACGGCTTTCAGGCGCTCCTCGAATTCGCCGCGGAACTTGGCGCCGGCGATCAGCGCGCCCATGTCCAGCGCCAGCACGCGCCGGTTGCGCAGCCCCTCCGGCACCTCGCCCTTGACGATGCGCTGGGCCAGGCCCTCGACGATCGCGGTCTTGCCGACGCCGGGCTCGCCGATCAGCACCGGATTGTTCTTGGTGCGTCGCTGCAGCACCTGGATGGTGCGCCGGATCTCCTCGTCGCGGCCAATCACCGGATCGAGCTTGCCGTGCTCGGCGCGCGCGGTGAGGTCGATGCAGTACTTCTCCAGCG
The DNA here is from genome assembly GCA_028870665.1 of Lysobacteraceae bacterium. Lineage (GTDB taxonomy): Bacteria > Pseudomonadota > Gammaproteobacteria > Xanthomonadales > Rhodanobacteraceae > Metallibacterium. The sequence continues at coordinate 34,190 of JAGWPB010000018.1, read as the reverse complement.
CCTGGCGGTTTTCCTCGGCGTTGGCGTCGTCGACCTTCTCCCCGCCGCGCAGCTGCTCGATCGCGGCCTCGAGCGTGGCCTTCGTGGCACCGGCGGCCTTCAGCGCCGATCCGGCGGCACCGCGGTCATCGAGGCAGGCCAGCACGAACAGCTCGCTGGCGATGAACTGGTCGCCGCGCTGCTGCGCCAGCTTGTCGGTGAGATTGAGGATGCGGGTGAGGTCGTTGCCCGCCGTGACATTGCCTTCCTGGCCGCTGACTTTCGGCAGCTTGTCCAAGGCCTCGCCGAGGCGCTGGCGCAGCGTCGGCACGTTGACGCCGGCGCGGGTCAGCAGCGGTGCGGTCGAGCCGCCCTGCTGGTCGAGCAGGGCGAGCAGCACGTGGGCCGGCTCGATCAGGTTGTGGTCGCGACCCACGGCCAGCGACTGGGCGTCGGCCAGCGCCTGTTGGAAACGCGAGGTCAGTTTGTCCATGCGCATGACGGGTCACCCCTGGCAAGCGAAAGCGGCCAGCCGCCGCCGATGCGCCAAAGATGCGTCCCCGGCGTGTGGATTCAAGCGCGCGGGCGCCGCCGCGGCTGCGGCAAAGCGTCTCCGGGCCCCTGCGGCGGTAAAGCGTCGCGTCGCGTCGCCGCGCAGATCCTTCGCGTCGCTCAGGGCGACAGCGGCTTGGCCTGCGCTTCCGCTCGGCGACCAACGCGACCGAAGGAAGTCCCTTCTCGGGACGACCGAAGGAAGTCCCTTTTCGGGACGACTGAAGGAAGTCCAGCGGAGAAGTCCTCAAGGGATGGCAACAGGATTACGCGCGCCGCCCATCGTGCCCGCGCGGGACTTGCCGCGAATAGTGGCGCCGAAGGGCTGACCTATGCCCGCCATCGCACCCGCGCGGAACTTGCTCGGAGGGTTCCCAAGGCCTGCCATAATCAGGTCATCGCCCCGGCACGCTGCCCATGAACGACGCCAGCCGCATCATCACCGCCGACGCCACCCAGGAGGACGCGGCGATCGAGGCTTCGATCCGCCCCAGGCGGCTGGCGGATTACGTCGGCCAGCAGGCGGTGCGCGAGCAGCTGTCGATCTACATCGAGGCCGCGCGGCGGCGCGGCGGTGCGCTGGACCACGTGCTGATCTTCGGCCCGCCCGGACTCGGCAAGACCACGCTCAGCCACGTCATCGCCAACGAGCTCGGCGTCAACCTGCGCTCGACCTCCGGCCCGGTGCTGGAGCGCGCCGGCGACCTCGCCGCGCTATTGACCAACCTCGAACCGCGCGACGTGCTGTTCGTCGACGAGATCCACCGCCTGTCGCCGGTGGTCGAGGAGGTGCTGTACCCGGCGCTCGAGGACTTCCAGATCGACATCATGATCGGGGAGGGTCCGGCGGCGCGCTCGATCAAGCTCGACCTGCCGCCGTTCACCCTGATCGGCGCCACCACCCGTGCCGGCATGCTCACCAACCCGCTGCGCGACCGCTTCGGGATCGTCCAGCGCCTGGAGTACTACAGCGCCGAGGATCTGACCGCGATCGTGCGCCGCTCGGCGCACATCCTCGGCATCGAGTGCGCGGTCGAGGGCGCGGTCGAGATCGCGCGCCGCTCGCGCGGCACGCCGCGCATCGCCAACCGCCTGTTGCGCCGCGTACGCGACTTCGCCGAGGTGCGCGCGTCCGGACACATCACCCTCGAGGTCGCGCGCGACGCACTGGTGATGCTCAAGGTCGATGCCGAGGGCTTCGACGATCTCGACCGCCGCCTGCTGCGCCTGATCATCGACAACTTCGAGGGCGGCCCGGTCGGCGTGGAGTCGCTGGCGGCGGCGCTGTCGGAGGATCGCGGCACGCTCGAGGACGTGCTCGAGCCGTACCTGATCCAGCAGGGCTACCTGGTGCGCACCGCGCGCGGTCGCATGGTCAGCAACAAGGCCTGGCGGCATTTCGGCCTGACCGCGCCGAAGGCGGCCGCGGCGCCGGATCTGTTCGACCGGAACGCCGAATGAGCGGCGCCGGCACGAGCGCGAACCGTGACGCCGATCGCGTGGCGATGGCGCCTTCGTTCAGTTGGCGGATAAGGGTCTATTGGGAAGATACCGATGCCGGCGGAGTGGTCTATCACGCCGGCTACGTCCGTTTCCTCGAGCGCGCGCGAACCGAGTGGCTGCGCGCGCGCGGCATCGAGCAGGGACACTTGCGCGAGGAACACGGCGTGCTGTTCGTGGTCTACGCGATGGATCTGCGGTTCCTGCGTCCGGCGCGTCTGGATGACGAGCTGGAGGCGGGCGTGGTGCTGCAGTCGCGGCGCGCGGCGGCGCTGACGTTCGCGCAGGCGCTGGTGCGCGTCGGCGACGGCGAGCGCCTGGTCGAGGCCACGGTGCGGGCCGCCTGCGTGGATGCGCAGACGCTCAAGCCGCGAGCCATTCCCCCCCACCTGCTGGCAGGACTCCTCTGACCGATGAACGGCGAGCTCAACATTCTCGATCTGGTGCTGCACGCCAGCCTGCCGGTGAAGGCGGTGCTGCTGATCCTGCTGGGCTTCTCGTTCGCCTCGTGGGTGATCATCTTCCGCAAGAAGGCGCTGCTCGACGACGCCTCGCGCGAGGCCAGCGCATTCGAGGAGCGCTTCTGGTCCGGCGCCGATCTGGCGGCGCTGTTTCGCGATGCCGGCGCGCGCGGCGAACGCCTGCGCGGCCTGGAGGGCCTGTTCGAGGCCGGCTTCCGCGAGTTCGCCCGCCAGCGCCAGCGCCGTGTGCTCGATCCGCGCATCGTGCTCGAGGGGGCGCAGCGGGCGATGCGGGTCGCGCTGAGCCGCGAGCTCGACCGCCTGGAGCGCAATCTCGAGTTCCTGGCCAACGTCGGCTCGATCAGCCCCTACGTCGGCCTGTTCGGCACGGTGTGGGGCATCATGGCCGCGTTCCAGGGTCTGGGCAGCGTCAAGGAAGCGACCATCGCGATGGTCGCTCCGGGCATTTCCGAGGCGCTGGTGGCCACCGCGATGGGCCTGTTCGCCGCGATCCCCGCGGTCTGGGCCTACAACCGCTTCGCCACCCGCGTCGAGCGTCTGTCGGTGCGTTTCGACACCTTCCAGGACGAATTCTCCTCGATCCTGCAGCGGCAGATCCATGCCGACGAGCGCTCCTGAGGCGCGATGGCCGTGATGCATTCCCCGCGTCGCAAGCGCCGTGCGCTCAAGGCCGAGATCAACGTCGTTCCTTACATCGACGTGATGCTGGTGTTGTTGATCATCTTCATGGTCACCGCGCCGCTGCTCAACCTGGGCGTCGACATCCAGCTGCCGCAGTCGGCGGCCAAGGCGATCGAGACCGACAAGCGCCCGGTGGTGGTCAGCGTCGACCGCGACGGCAGCCTGTACCTGACCCTCGGCGATGCGCCGCGCGAGCCGATCGACGCGCAGGCGCTGCAGGCCAAGGTCGCCGCGATCATGCGCCAGAACCCGACGGTACCGGTGCTGATCGGCGGCGATACGCGCGTCGACTACGGCCGCATCTACCAGGCCATGGTGCTGCTGCAGCAGGCCGGTGTTCCCAAGGTCGGCCTGATGAGCCAGCCCGAGCAGGCGGCGACCAATGCGCAGCGCGGGCGACACTAGGGCCACGGCCTGGGCGGTGGCCCTGGCGGCCCTGCTGCATGCCGGTCTGCTCGCCTTCCTGCTGCTGGCGATGCTCTCCTGCGCCGCGTGGGAGAGTGCCTTCACCTGGCTGGGCCTGCCGTGGTTGAACCCGGTGCAGTGCACGCGCCCGCTGGCGCTGCCCGGGCCGGTGATCGAAGCCACCCTGGTCGGCATCAGCGCCGCACCACGGCCGTCGTCGCGGCCGATCAGGGCTCGGCCGCTGAAAGTCAGGACACCACCACCGCCCGCTGCCACGCCGCCCAGGGTGCCTGAACCCACCCTGCCCAGGCTGCCGGTGCCGACCCTGCCGCCGCCGCCCCAGCATCCCGACGTTCGGGACCAGGAGCGCGCGGTGGCGCTTGCGCAGCAAAAGGCCGAGCAGGTCCGGCGCGAGCAGCAGCAGCGCGAGCGGCAGCGCATGAGCGAGGTGGATGCCGCGCGCCAGCAGGCCGACAAGCTGCTGGCCGAGCTCGACCAGGTCAAGCGCCAGAGCCAGCAGGCCGATCGCAAGACCCGGCTCGAACAGCAGAAGCTCACGCAACTGAAGGACCTGTCGAAAAACAGCACGCCGGCGCCGGCGGCCAGCGTGCCCGTGGCGCCGCAGGCAACCAGCGGCAACAACAGCCAGGAGCAGAGTCTTCTGGCGCAGTATCAGGCGGCCCTGGTCAGCACCATCACCCAGAACTGGCTGCGCCCCGACAATGTTCCCAAGGGCGTAACCTGCCCGATCCGTATCGTGCAGATTCCGGGCGGCCAGGTCATCCGCGTGCAGATCGAGCCCAGCTGTCCCTACGACCCGCTGGTGCGGCACTCGGTCGAGGCGGCCGTGATGCGCGCGCAGCCGCTACCCTATCAGGGCTTTGAAAAAGTCTTTCAGCGTGAACTCACCCTCAACTTCACGGTCAACAACTAATGATGATCCGCCACCTGAAGGCATTTCTCGCCGCCGCGCTGGTCGCGGCCGTCAGCGCCATCGTGCCGGCCGGCGTTCCGGCTGCGCGGGCGCAGAGTCTGACCCTCGACATCGTCAACGGCGTGCCCTCGGCGATTCCGATCACGATCGTGCCGTTCGCCTTCGAGAGCGCCGCCACGCCGCCGGCCACCGACGTGTCCGAAGTGATCCGCAACGATCTGGCGCGTTCGGGCAAGTTCCGCACCCTCGGCCGCCAGGACATCGTCGAGACGCCGACGCGCGGGAGCGAGATCAAGTTTCCGACCTGGAAACTGCTCAAGCAGGATTTCATCGTCGTCGGCCGCGAACGCGATACCGGCGGCGGTCAGGTGCGCGTGGACTTCGAATTGTGGGACGTGACCAAGCAGCAGCAGTTGCTGAGCCTGGCCTATACCGCGCTGCCGGCCGATCTGCGCGGCGTCGCGCACCAGATCGCCGACCAGATCTACCAGAAGATCATCGGTGTGCCGGGCGCGTTCTACACCCGCATCGCCTATGTCACCGCGGTCGGCGTCGGCAAGGGATTGCAGTATTCGTTGATCGTGGCCGATTCCGACGGCTACAACCCGCAGGTGGTGGTGCACTCGCTGCAGCCGCTGCTGTCGCCGGCGTGGTCGCCGGACGGCAAGAAACTGGCCTATGTCTCGTTTGAGCATGGCGACTCGGCGGTCTACATGCAGGATCTCGCCACCGGCGCGCGCCAGCTGATCTCGGCGCGCAAGGGCATCAACGGCGCGCCATCGTTCTCCCCCGATGGCACGAAGCTCGCGATGTGCCTGTCGTACGGCGGCAATCCCGAGATTTACGTGATGGACCTGGCCACCCGCCAGCTCACCCAGCTGACCCACAGCATGTCGATCAATACCGAGCCGCGCTGGATGCCCGATGGCCAGAGCATCGTCTTCACTTCCGACCGCTCCGGCAAGCCGCAGCTCTACCAGGAACCGCTCAGTGGCGGCGGGGCGACGCGGATTACCTTCCAGGGCGAATACAACGCCAATGTGGCGATTAACTACGACGCCAGCCAGTTCGCGATGGTGCAGGGCAGCGGGAACGTGTATCGTATTGCGGTCATGGACCGCAAGTTGGGCGACCAGTTGCGCTTTCTCTCACCTGGCCCGATGGACGAATCCCCCAGCTTTGCGCCGAACGGAAGCATGCTGCTGTATGCCGCCAGCGAAGGGACGCGCGGCGTGCTGTATTCGGTCTCGGACGATGGACGCATCCGCCAGCGGCTTTCGCTCGCCAACGGCGACGTGCAGTCCCCGTCCTGGGGCCCCTACCGGCAGCACTGAATAACAACCGGAAATCCGGCGACCCCTTTTACCGTTGTCCCCGCATCAACCTCCACTCTGCGAGATGTCCGCCATGAACAAGACCGTTCGCATCACCCTGGCCGCGCTGCTGAGCGTCGGCCTGGCCGCCTGCGCCAGCAAGCAGGCCGTGAAGCCGCAGCCTGAACAGACCCCGCCGCCCCCGCCGCCGGTCGCGACCGCGCCGGTCGCTTCGGGCAAGTACACCCCGGCCGATCTGGATACCGATCCGTGCCTGCGTCAGCGCTCGATCTACTTCGATTTCGACAAGGCTGACATCAAGCCCCAGTTCCAGCAGATCGTGGCCTGCCAGGCCAAGTATCTGGTGGATCGTCCCGAGGCGCGCATGACCCTCGAGGGCAACACCGACGAGCGCGGCACCCGCGAGTACAACCTCGGTCTCGGCGAGCGTCGCGCCAAGTCCGTCGCCAGCGCGCTGGAAGCGCTGGGCGCCTCGGCCGGGCAGATCACCGTGGTCAGCTATGGCAAGGAGCGCCCGGTGTGCCGCGAGCACAACGAGACCTGCTGGGCCAAGAACCGTCGCGTGGACCTCGTCTACACGGCGAAATAAGCCATGCGGAACCGGGCCTTTCCTTGCGGAATCGGCCTGCTGGCGGCGGCCCTCGTGGCCGCCGTCGGCGTTCCCGTCGCACGCGCGCAGGAGCGCGCCAGCCTCGCCGACCGCGTCTCCGCTCTCGAACAGCAGCAGGCACGCGCCAACGAGGGCACGCTCAGTCTGGTCAACCGGCTGCAGAACCTCGAGCAGCAGGTGCGTGATCTGCAGGGGCAGATCGAGCAGCTGCAGCACCAGCAGCAGGAATCCGACCAGCGCCAGAAAGACCAGTACGTCGATCTCGATTCGCGCCTGAGCCGCCTCGAGGGCAAGCCCCTGGGCGCGGCGCCGGCCAGTTCCGTCAACCCCGCCCGCTCGATGAGCGCCGGCGCACCGGTCCCGGCGCCGACCGGATCGGCCACCGTCGCGCCGCCGCCGGCCGCTGACGCCCCCGTGCCGCCGCCGGCCCTGGCCGCCGCTGCCGTTCCCGCGGCCGCACCGGTCAACCCTGCCGCCGCCGAGCAGACCGCCTACGACCACGCGTTCCAGGCCTTGCGCGACGGCGACTATGCCGAATCCGCGCGCCGCTTTCGCGCCTTCATGGCGCAATACCCCGGCAGCACGCTGGCGCCCAACGCCGATTACTGGCTGGGCGAGTCGTACTACGTGACGCAGAACTTCCAGGTGTCGCTGCAGACCTTCCAGGGCCTGCTCGCGCGCTATCCCGGCAGCCCCAAGGCACCCGACGCGCTGCTCAAGGTCGGCTACTGCCAGTACGAGCTGAAGCAATGGGCCGCCGCGCGCACGACGCTCGAGGCGGTGGTTGCCAAGTACCCCAACACCACGGTGGCCCACCTCGCCGAAGGCCGTCTGCGCGCGATCCGGCTGCAGACCGGCGGCTGACCATGGTGGCGGCCGCAGCCAATGCCGTCGCGGCTGCGCCGGCTGCCGCCAGCGTGCAACGGCTGCGCATCACCGAGATCTTCCACTCGCTGCAGGGTGAAGCCGATGCGGTCGGCTGGCCCAGCGTGTTCGTGCGCCTGACCGGCTGCCCATTGCGCTGCGTCTGGTGCGATACCGCGTATGCCTTCGAAGGGGGAGGCTGGCGCACGCTGGACGCGATCCTCGCCGAGGTCGCCGGCCACGGCGCGCGTCATGTCTGCGTCACCGGCGGCGAACCGCTGGCACAGAAGGCCTGCCTGATCCTGCTGCAGCGGTTGTGCGATGCCGGCTACGAGGTGGCACTGGAAACTTCCGGCGCCCTCGAGGTGGCCGCCGTCGATCCGCGCGTACGCAAGGTGCTGGATCTGAAAGCGCCGGCTTCCGGCGAGTCGGCGCGCAATCTCTGGACCAATCTGGCGCACCTCGGCGCGCGCGATCAGATCAAGATCGTGATCGCCGATCGGGCCGACTATGACTGGGCGGTGGTGACACTGCGCGAGCATGCGCTGGACCGCCGCTGCAGCGTGCTGTTTTCGCCGGTGTACGGCGCCATCGCGCCGCGCGCGCTGGCCGAGTGGATCCTGGCCGACCGCCTGCCCGTGCGTTTCCAGCTGCAATTGCACAAGCTGCTCTGGGGCGAGCAGCCGGGGCGTTGAGCGGGACTCGGGACTCGGGAGAAGCTTGCGCGCCGGCTGCACGGATTCACGCTCTTTCCGCTCACCGCTCACCGCTCACCGCTCACCGCTCACCGCTCACGGTTGATCCTGTCGCCCATGACCACCACCCAGCACGCAGTCGTTCTCGTTTCCGGCGGCATGGATTCCGCCGTCACCCTGGCCCTGGCGCGCGAGGCCGGCTTCGCCTGCCACGCCCTCAGCGTGGATTACGGCCAGCGCCACAGTGCCGAGCTGGTCGCGGCAGCACGGACCGCGCGCGTGCTGGGCGCCGTGCAGCACAAGATCGTGGCGGTGAATCTGCGCAGCATCGGCGGCTCGGCGCTGACCGCCGATATCGCCGTGCCCGAGCACGGCGGCTCCGGCATTCCGATCACCTACGTGCCGGCGCGCAACACCATCATGCTGGCGATCGCGCTGGGCTGGGCGGAGGTGCTGGGCGCGGCCGACCTGTATTGCGGTGTCAACGCGGTCGACTACTCCGGCTATCCCGACTGCCGGCCCGAATTCATTGCCGCTTTCGAGGCGTTGGCCAACCGCGCCACCCGGGCTGGCGTCGAGGGCACGACGCTGCACGTGCATGCGCCGCTGATCGCGCTGGGCAAGGATGACATCGTGCGCGAAGGCCTGCGCCTCGGCGTCGATTTCGCCGCCACGGTGTCGTGCTACCAGGCCGACGCCGCGGGTCTCGCCTGTGGTCATTGCGATGCCTGTCGCTTGCGCGCCGAGGGATTCCGGCGTGCCGGCATCGCCGATCCGACGCGCTACGCCCGGGCGCGCTGAAGCCGGGTTGCCGTGCATGGCGCGTGCGGGGCCGGCTGTTAAACTTGCCCGCTCTGGGGGCCGTTAGCTCAGTTGGTAGAGCAGCGGACTTTTAATCCGTAGGTCGCCGGTTCGAATCCGGCACGGCCCACCACCGTCATCGATCGCAGCACCCGGCCAGGGCGGCGGCGGACGCAAATCCGGCGGGTCCGCACCGGCAGGCAGCGCCGCAGCGGCGGCTCGCTGCGGCGGGCCGCCGGTCGCGGGTCGCCAGCGGAATCACCGGCATTTCCAGCGGAGCAGCCGTCATGAGTCACGGTGTCATGCCTGCCCTGGTGATTCACGGCGGTGCCGGGGTGATCCGCAAGGACATGGGTCCGGAACGTGAGCAGGCGGTCCGCGCCGCGCTGCATGCCGCGCTCGAACACGGCTACGCGGCGCTGACAGCCGGCCGGTCGGCGCTGGACGCGGTGACGGCGGCGATCACGGTGCTGGAGGATTCGCCGCACTTCAATGCGGGTCGCGGCGCCGTGTTCACCCACGACGGTCGCGTCGAGCTGGACGCCGCGATCATGGATGGCGCCACCCTGCGCGCAGGCAGCGTCGCCGGCGTCGAGCACGTGCGCAATCCGATCCGGCTGGCGCGTGCGGTGATGGAGCATTCGCCGCACGTGATGCTGGTGGGCGCGGGGGCCGAGGCGTTTGCGCGCACGCAGGACATCGCGTTGGCGGAGCCGTCCTGGTTCCACACCGAGGAGCGCTGGCAGCAGTTGCAGGAGACGCTGCGGCATGACGCCATGGGCGAGCATGCCGAGGCCGATCACGTGCGCCATTTCGGCACCGTCGGCGCGCTGGCGCTGGACAGGGCGGGACGGCTGGCGGCCGGCACCTCCACCGGCGGCATGACCGGCAAGCGCTGGGGCCGGGTCGGCGACGCGCCGGTCATCGGTGCCGGCACCTGGGCCGACGCTCGCTGCGCGGTGTCGGGCACCGGTTGGGGCGAGTTCTACCTGCGGACCGCGGCCGCGGCGCGCATTGCCCTGCGCGTGGAACTGCTGGGCGAGCCGGTGGCGCTGGCGGCGCAGGCGGTCATCGACGGGATGATTCCGGCACTGGGCGGCAGCGGCGGCGCCATCGTGCTGGGCGCCGACGGCAGCATCGCGATGCCGTTCAATACCGACGGCATGTTCCGCGGCCGGATCGCAGCCGACGGCGTGCCGAACGTGGCGATCTGGAACGATGCCGAGGAAGCGCGGCGCGCCTGCTGAAGGGCCCGGCTTGCGCCCGCTCGGTCATGCCCGGTCGCGCGCGAGTCCTCAGTCGCCGCCGTGTTCGCCGGCATGCGGGCGTTCGCGCACCGGGCGCTTGGCCAGCTTGCGCTGCAGCGTGCGCCGATGCATGCCCAGCCGCCGCGCGGCTTCGGAGATGTTGCCATCGCACTCGGCCAGCACGCGCTGGATGTGCTCCCACTCCAGGCGCTTGAGCGGTGGCGGTGCGTCCGGCGGCGGCACCTCCGCCACGCGCGATTCCGGCTGCGCGGCCAGCAGCGCGCGCAGGACCTGGTCGGCATCGACCGGCTTGGCCAGGTAGTCGTGCGCGCCGCGCTTGATCGCTTCGACCGCGGTCGCGATCGAGGCGAATCCGGTCAGCAGCAGGATGCGCATGCCTGGCGCCAGCACCAGCAGCTCGGGGATCAGCTTGAGGCCGTTGGCCTCGCCCAGCTTGAGGTCGAGCACGCAGTAATCGGGGTGTTCGCGCTGGGCGATCGTGCGCGCGCCGGCGGCATCGTTGGCGGTGAACGGGATCAGTCCGCGACTGCTCATCGCCCGCGCCAGCACGCGGGTGAACATCTCGTCGTCATCGACGATCAGCAGGCGCGATGCGGCAGGTGCGTTCATGGGCGGTCTCCGATGTTGGCGAGGGGAAGGCGCAGGCTGATTTCGGCGCCGCCGCCGGCGACATTGCCGGCGGACAGTTCGCCGTCGAGGCGCTCGGCGGTGGCTTCGGCCAGCGCCAGACCGAGTCCGAGGCCGCTCTGCTTGCCGCTGACGCCAAGCTGGCCCAGCGCGGCCGGTGCATCGGCGAAGCCCGGGCCATGATCGCGCACCGCGATCTGCAACCAGCCGGCATCGACGCCGAGCGTGAGCGCGATGTCGGGCGAGTCGTTCAGCGCCGATGCCTCGGCGGCGTTGTTGAGCAGATTTACCAGTGCGTGGCGCAGTCCGGGCGGCACGCGCAGCGGCGTCGCGGTCAGCGCGGGATCCATGGCGAGCTGCACGTCGGCCTCCGGACGCAGCAGGCGGAACTGTTCCAGGCAGCTTTGCACGAAGGCGCCGAGTGCGGTGACTTCGGGTGTCTGCGACAGTTGCGCCTTGCCCACCGCCACCAGCCCGCGCAGGATGCCGCGACAGCGCTCGATCTGGCCGCCGAGCAGGTCCAGATCCTCGGCCAGCTGCGGCTCGGCGGCATGCTCGCGGCCGAGCTCGGTCAGCAGTGTGCGCATGGTCGACAGCGGCGTGTTGAGTTCGTGTGCGGCGCCGGCGGCCTGGGTGGCGATGGCGAGAATGCCTTCGTCGCGCAGCGCGCGCTCGCGCACCCGTTGCACCTCGACCTGCTCGGTGCGCAGCGCCGCCGCCAGGCGCGCGATGAACACCCCGAGCATCAGCGCAGCGATGGCGAAGTTGACCGCCATGCCGGCCACCAGCAGGTGCAGATCGGAATAGCTGTCGGCGCGCAGTCGCGGCAGCGGCAGGTACCAGCGCAGCAGCAGCAGGTAGGCGAGACCGCTGAGCGCCGCCACGATGCCGATGCCGGTGCGCGACAGCGCCGCCGCGGCCAGCGCGATCGGTACCAGCAGCAGGGTGACGAAAGGATTGCTGGCGCCGCCGGTGAGATACAGCAGGTAACCCAGCACCAGCAGGTCGGCGGCGATGTGGGCGATCGCCTCGGCTTCGCTGAGCGGCCACGACCAGCGCAGGCGCCAGAAGGCCAGCGCCGCGAACGCACACAGCACGCCGATCCCGGCGAACAGGGCATGCACCGGGATTGCCAAGTGCAGCCCGAAGGCCACCACCAGTACGGCGATGCTCTGGCCGGCGATCGCGGTCAGGCGCAGCCAGGCCAGCGTGCCGGCGAGCGCGCGCGGGCCCAGGCTGATTTGGGCGCGGCGCGCGGTCATGGCTCCAGCGAGCCGCCCGATTCGCGCATCCGGGCCGCTCCGGGACTCATGCAGCGTCCGATGCCGATGCGGCGTTCGCCGCCGCATGCGCGCTGTGCTGGCTGGACAACCGCTTCATCAGCGGCAGCAGGGCGATGGCGATCAGGGTGCAGACGATCGCCGCGTAGCCCAGCTTGTTGAACAGCTCGGTGTAGATCGGCAGGGTCTTGAGCGGATCGGTGATGTCGCGCGGCACGCTGGCGACGCTGGCGACCAGGCTGCCGAGGTACATCGAAATGCCCACCGCGACGAAGTACGCGCCCATCATGAAACCGCCCATGCGTGCCGGCACGTAGCGGGCGATCATCGCCAGGCCGAGGCCGCTGACCAGCAGCTCGCCCAGCGAATACAGGCCGTAGCCCCAGATCATCACCCAGGACGAGGTCTTGCCGTCGACGCCGGCGTAGTGGCCGGCGGCGCCGAACAGGAAGAAGCCCACCGCCACCATCGCGAAGCCGAGCGCGAATTTGGCCGCGATCGACAGATCCTTGCCGCGCTTGCCGGCCGTTGTGTACATCCATGCCAGCACCGGGCTCAGCACGAAGATCCAGATCGGGTTCAGCGCCTGGTACTGCGCCGGGTTCCAGACGAACAGATGGATGCCGAACAAGGCCTGGTTCCAGTCGACATTGCGCAGCGCAAACAGCGCCAGCGAGGTCGACATCTGCTGGTAGAAGATGAAGAAGAAGATGGTCTGCACGACCAGCGCCAGCGCCGCGATCAGGCCGGCGCGCTCGCTGCGGCGGCTGCTGGCGATCAGGTAGATGAAGATGCCCAGCAGCACCAGGCCGGCGCCGTAGACGAAGATCTTCGCGAGCTGCTCGTAGTTGAGCACCGCCGCCGAGCCGACTGCGAACAGCGCGCCGACCGCCAGCACCAGCAGCAGGTGGCCGCGGTGGGCCGGGCGCTGGTCGGGCTCCGATCCGATGTGCCGCATCGCCTGGTGCATCAGGGCGTAGTTGCTGAGGCCGACCAGCAGGCCGACGGCGCAGACGCCGAACGCGGCGTGCCAGCCGAAGTTGTTGCCGTAAGTCGCGTTGACGTAGTCCTTGATCCACGGCGTCAGCAGCATCGAGAAGGTCGAGCCGACGTTGACCGCCATGTAGTACAGGGTGAAGGCGCTGTCGATGCGGGCGTCGTCGCCCTCGTAGATCTTGCGCACCAGGTTGCCGGCATTGGGCTTGAACAGGCCGTTGCCGACGACGATCACGCCGAGTGCGCCGAACAGCGCCCAGGTGTTTTCGGTGGGTACGGTCATCAGCGCGTAGCCGAGACTGAGGATCACCGCGCCCATCAGCATGGTGCGGCGGGTGCCGAGGATCTTGTCGCCGACCCAGCCGCCGATCGCCGGAGCCACATAGATCAGCGCCGAGGCCGCGCCCCAGACCAGGTTGGCGCGGGTATCCGCGAAGCCCAGGCGCTGGACCATGTAATAGACGATCAGCGCCTGCATGCCGTAGAAGCCGAAGCGCTCCCACATCTCGATGAGAAAGACCGTGGTGAAGGATCGGGTCTGGGAAACGGTTGCGGTCGAGGTCGCCATATCGGGCCCGTTGGTTGATGGGAAGCGGTGCGCAGCCTGCGCGGGCCCCGTCGCCGCGGGTGGCGGGGCCGCCGAAGAGTACCCCAAGGGCGCGCCTGCCGTTCAGCCCGCGCAGCGCCGGCGCCCGGCATCGGGGCCGACCCGGGTATGGCACAATTCGCCGTCGCTGCCAGACCCGGCCCATGTCCCCATGCTGATCTTCGATCTGTCCCAGCCCGGCCGCAGCGCGGCCGCCCAGATGCCTGCGCCCGTGGACCTTCCCGACGACCTGCCGCCGGTCCTGCGCCGCACCACGCCCATCGGCCTGCCCGAGGTGTCCGAGCTGCAGGCGGTACGCCACTACACCAATCTCAGCCGCAAGAACTTCTCGATCGACACGAACTTCTATCCGCTCGGCTCGTGCACGATGAAATACAACCCGCGTGCCTGCAATTCGCTGGCGATGCTGGACGGCTTCCTGGCGCGGCATCCGTATGCGCCGGAGTCGCTCAGCCAGGGCTTCATGAGCTGCATGTGGGAGCTGCAGGAGATCCTCGCCGACGTCACCGGAATGAAGGGCGGCGTGTCGCTGACGCCAATGGCCGGCGCCCAGGGCGAGTTCGCGGGCGTGGCCATGATCATGGCCTACCATCGCGAGCGCGGCGATCTCCAGCGGACCGAGATCATCGTTCCCGACGCCGCGCACGGCACCAATCCCGCCTCCGCGATCATGTGCGGCGCCACGGTGCGCGAGATCCCGACCAATGCCGAGGGCGACATCGATCTCGACGCGCTGCAGAAGGCGCTGGGACCGAAGACCGCCGGCATCATGCTGACCAACCCCAGCACCATCGGCGTGTTCGAGCGGCGCATCCTCGAGATCGCGCGCAGGGTGCACGCGGCCGGCGGCCTGCTCTACTACGACGGCGCCAACCTCAACGCCATTCTCGGCAAGGTGCGGCCCGGCGACATGGGCTTCGACGCCATCCACATGAACCTGCACAAGACCTTCTCGACGCCTCACGGCGGCGGCGGTCCGGGCGCGGGCGCCGTCGGCGTCAGCGAGCGGCTCAAGCCGTTCCTGCCGATCCCGATGGTCGAGCAGCGCGCCGACGGCCACTTCGGCTGGGTGCGGAAGAAAGATCGCCCGCTGTCGATCGGCCGCTTGTCGACCTTCGCCGGCAACGCCGGCGTGCTGCTGCGCGCCTATGTCTACGCGCGCCTGCTGGGTCGCGAGGGCATGCGCCGGGTCGGCGAGTACGCCACGCTCAACGCCAACTACCTGGCCAAGCAGATGGCCGCGGCCGGCTTCGATCTCGCCTATCCGCGCCGCCGCGCCAGCCACGAGTTCATCGTCACCGTGGCGCGGCAGAAAAAGGAGCACGGCGTCACCGCGCTGGATTTCTCCAAGGCCCTGCTCGATCACGGCATCCATGCGCCGACCAACTATTTCCCGCTGCTGGTTCCCGAGTGCCTGCTGATCGAGCCCACCGAGACCGAGAGCAAGGAGACGCTCGACGCGTTCGCCGCGGTGATGGCCGGCCTGCTCCAGCAGGCTGCCGAGAATCCGCAGGCGATGAAGGACGCGCCGCTGACCACGCCGGTGCGGCGCCTCGACGACGTCAAGGCAGTGCGCGAACTCGACGTCGCCCTGCGCGAGCCGAAGTCCGCCGCGGCGCGCGCCGCCTGAGCCGGCGATGGCCGACAGCAGTGTCGCCCGTTACGCACCGCGCGGACCGCGTGGCATGTGGCGTGCATTGCAGTGGTCGCTGAAAGGCCTCGTCGTCACCTGGTGCGTCGAGTCCTCGTTCCGGCTCGAGGTCTACATCTTCGTGGTCGCCGCGCCGCTGGGCCTGTGGCTGGGCCACGGCGGCGTCGAGAAGGCGCTGCTGGTCGGCGTGCTGGTGCTGGTGCTGGCCGCGGAACTGCTCAACTCCGCGATCGAGGCGGTGATCGAGCGCTACGGTCCCGAGCATCACGAGCTGGCGGGTCGCGCCAAGGACATGGGCTCGGCCGCCGTGTTCGTGCTGATGATGAACGCCGTGCTGACCTGGGGCCTGGTCCTCGGCGCGCGCGGGTTCTGAGGGGCGTCGAAAACCGCCACGGAGCAGCAGCGAGGAGAGCGAGATGGATCCGAGCGGACTCTCCGGCTGGACCCTGCTGGCGCTGAAGACGCTGGCCGCGCTGTTCCTGCTGGCATCCGGCCTGCTGCTGCTGACGGTCGTCGTGCTGTTCGTGCTCGACCGCAGCCAGACCGCTGACGCGGTGCGCCGCAACTACCCGGTGATCGGCCGCTTCCGCGGCCTGTTCGAGCACCTGGGGGTGTTCTTCCGCCAGTACTTCTTCGCCTTCGATCGCGAGGAGCTGCCGTTCAATCGCGCCGAGCGCACCTGGGTCCATCGCGCTGCCGAGAACATCGACAACACCCAGGCCTTCGGATCGACCCGCGACCTGCATCGCGAAGGCGCGCCGTTCTTCGTCAACGCGCCGTTCCCCGACAACGACCGCCATGCCGCCGAGCCGCAGCCGCTGGTGATCGGGCCCGGCGCGCGGCAACCCTATGCGCACGCGGCGTTCTTCAACATCTCGGCGATGAGCTTCGGCGCGCTCAGCGTGCCGGCGGTACGCGCGCTGTCGCGCGGCGCGGCCAGGGCCGGCATCTGGATGGATACCGGCGAGGGCGGGCTGGCCCCGTATCACCTCGAAGGGGGTTGCGATGTCGTGTTCGAGATCGGCACCGCCAAGTACGGCGTGCGCACGCCGGACGGTCGCCTGGATGACGCCCGACTCGCCGAAGTCGCCGCGCATCCGCAGGTGAAAATGATCAGCATCAAGCTCGGGCAGGGCGCCAAGCCAGGGCTCGGCGGCCTGCTGCCGGGCGCCAAGGTCACCGCCGAGATCGCGCGCATCCGCGGCATTCCCGAGGGCCGCGATTCGGTCAGCCCGAACCGCCATCCCGACATCGGCAGCGTGCCCGAACTGCTCGACGCCATCGCGCACATCCGCGAACTGACCGGCAAGCCGACCGGCTTCAAGTGCGTGCTGGGCGAAACCGGCTGGATCGACGCGCTGTGCGAGGAGGTGCAGCGCCGCGGTGTCGCCAGCGCGCCCGACTTCATCATCGTCGACGGTTCCGAGGGCGGCACCGGCGCCGCGCCGCAGACGCTGATGGAAGGCGTGGGCCTGCCGCTGCGCGAGGCACTTCCGGCATTGGTCAACGCGCTGCTGGCGCACGGCCTGCGCGAACGCGTGCGCGTGATCGCCTCGGGCAAGTGCGTCACCGCCTACGAGGTGGCGTGGGCGCTGGCGATCGGCGCCGACTTCGTCAACTCCGCGCGCGGCTTCATGTTTGCGCTGGGCTGCATCCAGGCGCTGCAGTGCAACCGCAACACCTGTCCCACCGGCATCACCACCCACGACCCACGCCTGCAGCGCGGCCTGGTGGTCGCCGACAAGGCCGGGCGCGTGGCGCACTACGCGCGCAACGTGATGCGCGAGGTCGGCGTGATCGCGCACAGCGTCGGCGTCGACGATCCGCGCAAGCTGCGCCGCTGGCACTGCCGCATCGTCGCCGACGACGGCAAGTCGGTGCCGCTGCAGCAGCTTTATCCCTATCCGCCGGCAGCGCGCGTCTAGCCGGTCGTGGTCTGGCCGTGTTGGCGGCGTCTCAGCGCGAGCGCCCGCTGCTCGCCGTGCCCTTGCCGTCCACGATCGAAAAGGTGAACCGGTACTCGAGGCTGTAGGGCAGGGTGCGCGTCGAGACCCGCATGCGATCAGCGCCGCGGTCCTTCCAGGTGACGATGCGCAGCGGATCGAAGCGCCAGTCCTGCACCGCGGTCCGGATCGCCTGCAGAAACGCGGCGGCATGCGGACCGCGGGTGTCCGGGCTGCCAGCGTCCGCTAGCACCTGCGCGACATGGCCTTCGGTGTCGATCACCAGCTTCACCAGCAGGACCTGCGTTGGCAGGTTCAGGGCGACCAGCGCCGGCGGATACACCGGATCGCTCCAGCGCGTGGCCGCCGGCGCGTTGGACGTCTGCCCGGACTGCAGCTGGTAGCGCGCCTCGTCCGGTCGCGATACCGGTTCGTAGCGGGCGATGCCGCTGAGGGACGGCGCGGCGGGCCTGGGCGGCGTGGTCGTCGCGCAGGCGGCGAGCAGCACGCATGCGGCGCCCAGCGCGCCGGTGCGGGCGGTGACTCCTGCATGCGCGGACCCGGTCTGTTGGTGGAGGCGTGGCATCGTGTCGGTCCCCTGGCGTGGTGCTGGCGCGTGCCCGCCATGCGTCGGTGATCCGCGCGCGGGCCTCGCATGATCATCCTGCCATGCCGCGATCGCGCGCCACGGCAAATCGCGCGGCACCCGGTCGAGCATACGAAACCGTAACTCGCTCCGCTTTGCTCCGACGCGAGGCGACCCGTAGTCTCGGCGCGTCGAGTGCAAGGGAAGGCGGGGACCATGCGACGACTCCCGTGGATGCAGATCGCCGCCTACGCGCTGCTGGCGCTGGCTGTGGCCGCGACGGCGCTGGCGTTTGCCGTGCTGCATACCTGGGACTCGCCACGGATACCCGGTGCTGCTCAGGGGTATCGCTACCTGGCGCTGGGCTACCGGCGGCCGACGGGTGATGATTTCGCGGGGATCACCAGCGTCACGATGGCCCGCCTGCAGGCGATCCTGCCGCCGGGCTTCGGCCTGGGCAGCGCATTCGGCAACGACGTGGCCATCGGCACCAAGCCGCACGGCGCCACCTTCAAGCTTCATGCCGAGCTGGTCGTGGGCGATTTCCTGCAAGCCCTGCATGTGCATCCGCTGATGGGACGCCTGATCTCCATGGAGGACCAGCGTCACGGGGCGCCGGTGGCCATGCTTTCCCAACGCGAAGCCAGGCGCCTGTTCGGTCATGCGCGCGACGCGATCGGCAGGGCGGTCTTCACTGCGCAGGGCTTCGAGCTGCGTGTGGTGGGCGTGTTGCCGGAGGCGTTCCAGGGCGGGATGGGCGTGAGTGTCGACGGCCCGATCGATCTGTGGGTGTCGTACACCCTTCTCGAACCCATCAACTCGGGGCACTGGTCCAAAGGCATGCCGACCGCGGACATGGTCAAGGCGATGCCATTCCTGGGGCCGTCTCCGCTGCTCAGCCTTCCCGATGCGGTGTCCGATGCACAGCTGGTGGTGGACTTGCAGCGACTAATGCGCAACGCACAGGCGCTCTCGCTTCCGCACGATGTCACGGCCTTCGTGGTGACCCATCCGTACTCGCCGTTCCCCGCGATGCAGCGGACACTGAATCGACGCATCCGCCTGGCGTTGGCGCTGGCCGCCGCGACCCTCACGCTTGCTGCCATCAACTTGCTGGTGGTGAACTGGCTGGTATGGCTGCGTCGCCGTCGCACGCTGCGGCTCGAGCGTGTGCTCGGCGCGCGTCAGGGTTATCTGATCGGGCGCTTCGTCCGACGCACCACGTGGGGCCTGCTGGCGATGCTGACCACGTCCGTCGCGCTGATCGCCGGCTTCGTGAGGCTGCTGCAGCACTTCGTGGGCAGCGATTACGGCTCGGTGCTTGCACTCCATCGGCTGTTGCCGATCCTGCTCTGGGCACTGCCGCTGCTGGTTCTCGTGGTGGTTCTGACGCAGTCCTTTCCGCTGGCCGCGCTGCTGGCGCGCGAATCCATCGATGCGGAGCGCGTGGCAACGGCCACGCGTTCCGACCGGCGAGCCGGCATGGTCCTGATCGTGGTCGAGGTTCTGCTTGCGGCCCTGCTCAGCATGGCATCGTCCTGGTCGATCAGCCGCGGTTGGCAGTCGATCCATGCAGACTTTGGCTTTCTGGATCGCCCAGTCACCCTGCTGGCGACCCGGAAGGCCGGCTTTTCGATGGGGCTTGCCTCGAACAGCGACGCGGCATTCCAGCTCGCGATGGGCCGGGTCGTCGCGGCGGCGCAGGCGATTGCGCCGGGCGTTCCGGTCGGATTCGGTCCGGCGATCCAGCATGGGGCAGACTTCGATCATCCCGGCCCGGTGAGCGCAGGCAAGCGGATCACCAGCGCCTGCGTGGAGAGCGCCACGACCGGCTGGCTGCAGGCGACCGGCGCACACGTCCTGGCCGGACAAAGTTTCGACATCGGCAAGGTTGACGATGGTGCTGTGTTGATCGATGCGCAGGTGGCTCGCCTGCTGTTCGGCTCGCCACGCGCGGCGGTCGGCAACACGCTCCGGTTCCAGGGTGAAAGCGGTTCGATGCGCGTGATCGGCGTCGTGGCGACGCTGCATCTGCACGGCTCATCCGGGCCGGCATGCCCGCTCGTTCTTCAAGACATGCGGTCGACGCCCTATGAACTGCTTGGCAACTACGCCACGCTCGCTGTCGGGCGGGCGCTGGACGCCGGTGGCCGCGCGCAGCTGCGGGACCGCATCGATGCCGTGCTCAGGCAGCAGGCACTCCGGTTGAAGGTGAGCACGATCCGGACCACGACGCAGGAACGCGGGTGGCTGGCCCGGCAGCAGATCGAGCAGGCGCGCGTGTTTGCGCTGATCGCGCTGTTCGCCTGGGCGATCGCGCTGTCGGGCGTGGCGGCGCACCTGCGGCTGTTCCTGGCGATGCGCAAGCGCCAGAGCGCGATCCGCTCGGCGCTCGGCGCCGGTCCGCTGCGGCTGTATCGCGAGGTGGTGCTGGGCACGCTGGCGCTGGCTGCGGCGGGGGTGCTGCTGGCGCTGCTCGCGGCGCCGTGGCTGGCGACGCAGTTCGCCTTCCTGTCCGGTGCACAGGTGGCGGCCTTCGGCGCGGCCACGTGGATCGCGCTGGGCGTGCTGCTGCTGGCGGTGTTCGCGGTGGTGCACGTCCCGGCGCGCCGAGCCGCGCGTGCCGAACCGGCGGAGAGTCTGCATGAGCTGTGAGCGCAGCCGCTTGGCGCAGACAGCGGACCGCGTTAGGGTGCGAAGTGTGCTCGCTGTGCGCAAGGATTGGCTACGCCGATGAACCGCGAGACGACCAACGGAAGTCCCCAAGGGGCGACCAACGGAAGTCCCCGAGGGACGCGCCCCAACTTGTACGACACCATGGACGAGCGTCGCGCGCCGGTGCACGTGCCGTGGTGGCGGCGACGGCTGACTTGGGGCGTGATCGCCGGCGCGCTGCTGGCGATCGCCGCGGTCTGGGCCTGGCGGCTGAGCGACGGCTCGGTGGCCGAGGTCGCGCGCAGCGAGGTCTGGCTGGGCACGGTCGAGCGCGGCACCTTCGTGGTGCAGGTGCAGGCCGCGGGCCGGCTGGTGCCGGCAACCTCGCGCTGGATCGCCGCACCCGCGGGCGGCGTGATCGATCAGGTGCTGGTGACGCCGGGGCAGCGGGTGCGCGTCGGCACGCCGCTAGTGAAGCTGGCCAATGCTGCCGTGCTCAATGCCGCGCAGTCGGCCGCCGCGGACCTGGCCGCCGCCGAGGCCGGGCTGCTGGCGAAAAAGCAGGAGCAGGAGAATGCGGTGCTGAGCGAGCGTTCGACCATCGAGGGCATCAAGGTCGATGTCGAGAGCGCGGCGATGCACCTGAAAGCCGATGGCAAGCTGGCCGCGCAGGGCATCGTGCCCCGGTTCCAGTACGAGGACGAGAAGCTGAAGTTCGGGCTGATGCAGCAGCGTCTGCGTTTCGAGCAGGAACGTCTGGCCAATCTCGAGAGCGGCAACCGTTCACTACTGCGCGCCGAGGACGAGCGCGTGCGCCAGGAGCGGGCGCTGGCGGCGCTGAAACAGGCCGAAGCCGAGCAATTGACCGTGCGCGCGCCGATCACCGGCCAGATCGAGCAGATCAGCGCCGAACCCGGCCAGCAGCTGGCAGCAGGCGCCAATCTGGCGCGCATCTCCACACCGGATGCGCTGAAGGCCGAGGTCAAGGTCAGCCAGTACGATGCCGGCAGCGTGGCGCCGGGTCAGGCGGTCCGCGTCGATACCCACGACGGCGTGGTGGCCGGGCGCGTGGCGCGCGTCGATCCCACGGTCAAGGACGGGCTGGTGACGGTGGACGTGAGCCTGACCGGCAAGCCGCCGGCCAGCGCGCGCGTCGATCAGAGCGTGGATGCTGCCATCCGCATCACGCAACTGCACGACGCGCTGTACGTGCCGCGGCCGGCCAACGTGCGCGCGGCCAGCAATGCCGAGGTGTTCGTGCTGGGGCCGAGCGGCGATCTCGCCACCCGCCGCGCGGTGCGCTTCGGCGTCGGCTCGACGGATCGCGTCCAGGTGCTCGCGGGTCTCGCGCCCGGCGAGCGCGTGGTGCTGTCCGACGTGTCGGCTTATTCACACGATCGCCAGCTCAGATTGCGCTGATGTGCTATCAGGAAAGCCAAAACTATGGTCCGCAAAGAACGCCAAGGACGCGAAAAGGCCCTTTCAAAACCTCTTCGCGCACTTCGCGTCCTTCGCGGACAAAAACTCTTTCGTTCTTGATCCTTCGTCAACGGAGCACCCCATGAACGCCATGCCGCCCGTGATCGAACTGACCGGCATCACCAAGCACTTCAGCACCGAGGAGGTCGACACCTACGCCCTGCGCGGCATCGATCTGGAAGTGCGCAAGGGCGAGTTTGTCGCCGTCACCGGGCCGTCCGGCTGCGGCAAGTCCACGCTGATGGCGGTGCTGGGCCTGTTGACCGCGTTCCAGCAGGGCCGCTACCGGTTGGCCGGGCGCGATGTCGGCACCTTGAACGGCGATGCGCGCGCCACGGTGCGCAACCAGCACATCGGCTTCGTGTTCCAGAGCTTCAACCTGATCGGCGATCTGACGGTGCTGGAGAACGTGGCGTTGCCGCTGAAGTTTCGCGGCGGCGTCTCGCGCAGCCAGCGCGAGGAGCGCGCCCGTGGGGCGCTGGAGCGGGTCGGCCTGACGCAGCGGCTGAAACATTACCCGCATCAGCTCTCGGGCGGCCAGCAGCAGCGCGTGGCGATCGCGCGCGCGCTGGTGGGCGAACCCGACCTGATCCTCGCCGACGAGCCGACCGGCAACCTCGACAGCGAGAACGCCGCCACCGTGATGCGCCTGTTCGAGGAGCTGCACGCCGCTGGAGCGACGCTGCTGATGGTCACCCACGAAGGCGCGCTGGCGCAGCGCGCGCAACGCGCGGTGCGCATGCTGGACGGGCGTGTTGTCGATACCGTCATGGCGGCGGCATGACCGCCCACGACAGCCTGTCCTGCAGAAAGTGGAGGCAAGGTATGAGACGTCTGTGTCTGGTTCTTATCGTCACGACGCTACTGTGCAGCTGTGCCACGCAGAACCAGAACCCTCGTAGCCAGCCGACTGCATTTGCCGGTTTCGATCCGGGCGTGACCACCTTGGCTCAGGTCAGAGCAGCTCTCGGCACGCCAGACAAGTTGGTCCACGAAGCGAACGGTGACACGATTCTGGTTTATGAACACGCCCACCTCGTGGGTGACGACGCTGCGCGGAAGACACCTGGGAAACAAGTGCCTGGGAAAGGCAATAAATGGGTGCTCTATTTCACCCCGACGGGCGTCTTGTCATTCGCCATGAATCCGAGTGCGTCGGGCGTGCTACCGCAGAAAAGGCATTAGGACCGTAGGCCGGGCTGATAAGCCCAGCCCCTTCCCGCAGCGTCAGGCTGGGCTTGGCAGCCCAGCCTACGCGCTACACTCTCCCGGTCTCCTTACCCGATCTTCTTGAAACGCACGCGGTGCGGCTTGGCGGCTTCCTCGCCGAGGCGGCGTTTCTTGTCGGCCTCGTATTCCTGGTAGTTGCCCTGGAAGAACTCGACGTGCGAGTCGCCCTCGAAGGCGAGGATGTGGGTGGCGATGCGGTCGAGGAACCAGCGGTCGTGGGAGATCACGATCGCGCTGCCGGGAAACTCCAGCAGCGCCTCTTCCAGCGCGCGCAGGGTTTCGACGTCGAGGTCGTTGGACGGCTCGTCGAGCAGCAGCACGTTGCCGCCGCTCATCAGGGTCTTGGCCAGGTGCAGGCGGCCGCGCTCGCCGCCGGAGAGCTGGCCGACGATCTTCTGCTGGTCGGCGCCCTTGAAGTTGAAGCGGCCGATGTAGGCGCGCGAAGGCGTTTCATAGCGGCCGACGGTGATCATGTCGGCGCCGCCGGAAATCTCCTGCCACACCGTCTTCTTCGCATCCAGCGTGTCACGCGACTGGTCGACATAGGCGAGCTTGACGGTCGGGCCGATCAGCAGCTCGCCGGAGTCGGGCTTTTCCCGGCCGGTGATCATTTTCATCAGCGTGGACTTGCCGGCGCCGTTGGGTCCGATCACGCCGACGATCGCGCCGGGCGGGATCTTGAGGCTGAGGTCGTCGATCAGCAGGCGGTCGCCGAAGGCCTTGGAGACGTTCTTGAGTTCGATCACCAGGTCGCCCAGGCGTTCGCCGGGCGGCACGTAGATCTCGTTGGTTTCGTTGCGCTTCTGGTAGTCGACCGAGTTCAGCTCCTCGAAGCGGGCGAGGCGCGCCTTGCCCTTGGACTGGCGGCCCTTGGCGTTCTGGCGCACCCACTCCAGCTCGCGCTCGATCGCCTTCTGCCGCGCCTTCTCGCCGGATTCCTCCTTCTTCAGGCGCTGGTCCTTCTGCTCCAGCCAGGAGGAGTAGTTGCCCTTCCACGGGATGCCGCGGCCGCGGTCGAGTTCGAGGATCCACTCGGCGGCGTTGTCGAGGAAATAGCGGTCATGGGTCACGGCGACGACGGTGCCGGTGAAGTTCTTCAGGAACTGCTCCAGCCATTCCACCGACTCGGCGTCGAGGTGGTTGGTGGGCTCGTCGAGCAGCAGCATGTCGGGCTTGCTGAGCAGCAGCCGGCACAGCGCGACGCGGCGCTTCTCGCCGCCGGAGAGCTGGCTGACCCGGGCGTCCCACGGCGGCAGCCGCAGCGCGTCGGCGGCGATCTCGAGCTGGCGCTCCATGGTGTGCGCGTCGCCGGCGGCGAGGATGCCTTCCAGGCGCTGCTGGTCCGCGGCCAGCTTGTCGAAGTCGGCGCCTTCCTCGGCGTAGGCGGCGTACACCGCCTCGAGCTGCTTCTGCGCGTCGAGCACTTCGGACACGCCTTCCTCGACGACCTCGCGCACGGTCTTGTCCGGGTCGAGCTTCGGCTCCTGTTCGAGGTAGCCGATCTTGATGCCGGGTTGCGGGCGCGCCTCGCCGTTGAACTCGGTATCGATGCCGGCCATGATCCGCAGCACCGTGGACTTGCCCGAACCGTTGAGGCCCAGCAGGCCGATCTTGGCGCCGGGAAAGAAGCTCAGCGAAATGTCCTTGATGATCTCGCGCTTCGGCGGCACGATCTTGCTGACGCCGATCATGGTGTAGATGTATTGCATGCTCGCTCCTGGAGGCGACCGGGGGCTGCGAGGCAGCGATCCGGCGCATGGGCGGTTCGGGAAGCCGCGCAGTATCGCCGATCGGACGCCGGGCTGTCATCGCGCATGCGCCACCGTGGCCCCGGAACGGGGTCATCGACGCCTACGACTCGCTAGGCGCAAACCCCCGTCTGGGCTACACTTTCTTGCTTGTTTCGGCCCGCATCCGGGCCGCGCGCGCGAGGTCCTCATGTTCCCCAGCAGCATGCGCATTGCCGGTTACGACGACGCACTGGCGCAGGCGATGGCGGCCGAGCGGCAGCGCCAGGAAGACCACGTCGAGCTGATCGCCTCGGAGAACTACGCCAGCCCGCGCGTGCTCGAGGCGCAGGGCAGTGTGCTGACCAACAAGTACGCCGAAGGCTATCCCGGCAAGCGCTATTACGGCGGCTGCGAGTTCGTCGACGTCGCCGAGCGGCTGGCGATCGAGCGGGTCAAGCAGCTGTTCGACTGCGATTACGCCAATGTGCAGCCGCATTCCGGCTCGCAGGCCAACCAGGCGGTGTACCTGGCCCTGCTCAATCCCGGCGACGGCATCCTCGGCATGAGCCTGGCGCATGGCGGGCACCTCACCCACGGCGCCAAGGTCAACGTCTCCGGCAAGCTGTTCAAGGCGGTGCAGTACGGCGTGGACGCCAACGGCATCGTGGACATGGATGAGGTCGAGCGCCTCGCCGTCGAGCATCAGCCGAAGATGGTGGTCGCCGGTTTCAGCGCTTACTCGCAGGTGATGGACTGGGCGCGCTTCCGCGCCATCGCCGACCGGGTCGGTGCGTATCTGTTCGTCGACATGGCGCACGTCGCCGGGCTGGTCGCCGCCGGCGTCTATCCAAGCCCGCTGCCGCATGCGCACGTGGTCACCTCGACCACGCACAAGACCCTGCGTGGTCCGCGCGGCGGCATCCTCGTGGCCAGGGGCGCCGGCGAGGAAATCGAGAAGAAGCTGCAGTCGATCGTGTTTCCGGGCATCCAGGGCGGCCCGCTGATGCACGTGATCGCGGCCAAGGCGGTGGCCTTCAAGGAGGCCCTGGAGCCGGAGTTCAAGGTCTACCAGCAGCAGGTGGTGAAAAACGCCAAGGCGATGGCCGCCGCACTGCAGCAGCGCGGCTACCGGATCGTCTCCGGCGGCACCGAGAACCACCTGATGCTGATCGACCTGATCGGCCGCGACGTCACCGGCAAGGACGCCGAGGCCGCGCTCGGCCGCGCCCACATCACCGTGAACAAGAACGCCGTGCCCAACGATCCGCGCTCGCCTTTCGTGACCTCGGGCCTGCGCATCGGCACGCCGGCGGTGACCACGCGCGGCTATCGCGAGGCCGACTGCATCGAGCTGGCGCAGTGGCTCGCCGACGTCGTCGATGCGCCTGCCGACGAAAGCGTGATCGCCGCCGTGCGCGCCAAGGTCACGACGCAGTGCCGCGCGTTTCCGGTGTATGGCTGAGAAAGCGGGGCCCGGGTCCCGGCTCTTCTGATGCACTGCCCCTTCTGCCAGCACGACGACACCCGCGTGATCGACTCGCGCGTTTCCGAGGACGGCAGCAGCATCCGTCGTCGCCGCGAGTGTCCGGCCTGCGGCGAGCGCTTCAACACCTTCGAGATCGCCGAGATCAAGCTGCCGGCGGTGATCAAGAGCGACGGTCGGCGCGAGCCCTTCGACGAGCGCAAGCTGCGCACCAGCTTCGAGCGCGCGCTGCAGAAGCGGCCGGTGGCCAGCGACGCGGTCGATACCGCCGTGCGCGCGGTGATCCACGGCGTGCGCCTGTCGGGCGAACGCGAACTCCCGGCGTTGGCGGTGGGCGAGCTGGTGATGCAGGAGCTGAAGAAGCTCGACCAGGTCGCCTACGTGCGCTTTGCCTCGGTCTATCGCAGCTTCGAGGATGTGCACGCGTTCCGCGAGGAGATCGAACGCCTGGAGCGCGATCTGCCGGCACTGGAGAGCCTGCAGCTACCGCTGCTGGGCGAGAGCGACAAGCGCGGCGGCAAGCGGTGAAAGGGCTTGAAAGGGGGTCAGAGTCACTTTTGAGACCGGATCGACAGCTGGGATCTGGGTCGATGAAAAATGACTCTGACCCCCTTTCGCGCTTTCGCGGACGCACGAAAAGATGGTGATCCCCATTCACTTTTCCGCACTCGACCACGCGCACATGGCGCGTGCGCTGCGCCTGGCCGAACGCGGCCTGTTCACCACGCAGCCCAATCCG
The DNA here is from genome assembly GCA_028870665.1 of Lysobacteraceae bacterium. Lineage (GTDB taxonomy): Bacteria > Pseudomonadota > Gammaproteobacteria > Xanthomonadales > Rhodanobacteraceae > Metallibacterium. Next base: position 7,079 of record JAGWPB010000018.1, on the reverse strand, counting down.
CGCGTCGGTTGCGTGATCGCGCAGGGCGCCACGGTCGTCGGCGAGGGCTGGCACCAGCGTGCCGGCGAGCCGCATGCGGAAGTGTTCGCCCTGCGCGAGGCCGCCGATCGCGCGCGCGGAGCGACCGCTTACGTCACGCTGGAGCCCTGCGCGCACCATGGCCGCACGCCGCCCTGCGTCGAGGCATTGATCGCCGCAGGCCTGGCGCGGGTGGTGATCGCCGCGCCGGACCCGTTTCCACGGGTGGCCGGACGTGGCATCGCGATGCTGCGCGACGCGGGCATCGCCGTCGATGTCGGGCTGATGGGCGAGGCCGCGCGCGAGCTCAATCGCGGCTTCTTCAGCCGCATCGAGCGCGGCCGCCCCTGGGTGCGGGTCAAGCTCGCGATGAGCCTCGATGGGCGTACCGCGCTGGCAGACGGCACATCGAAATGGATCACGGGCGCGCCCGCGCGCGCCGACGTGCAGCGCTGGCGCGCGCGCAGCTCGGCGATCCTCACCGGCGCAGGCACCGCGCGTGCCGACGATCCGCGGCTGACGGTGCGTACCGGCGCCCCCTTCCATGACGGCGCAACCGCCGTGGAAGGTGGCCTGGAGGGCGAATCGTCACCTGCTTCCGGGTTGCCAGGCGCGGCACTTGGGCGCGCGGGTTCCGGGATCGGATCGTGGTCGGCCTCCGGGATGCCTGTCGCCGGATCCGCGGGTGATGGTTTCGCCTTCCGGCCACCGCTCAGGGTGCTGCTCGACGCGCGCCTGGATGCCCTGGCGCCCGGCGCCGCCCTGCTCGACGGCAGCGCGCCGACGCTGATCCTGCACGCCGCCGCCGCTGTTCCGGCGCATGCCGGCTATGCGCAGGCCGAGTGCGTCGCGGTTGCGACGCATGCGGGCCGCCTCGATCTCGAGGCCGTGCTGATGCTGCTCGCCGCACGCGACTGCAACGAAGTGCAGGTCGAGGCGGGGCCGACGCTGGCCGGCGCGCTGTTCGCGACGGGCTGGGTCGATGAGTTGCTGCTGTATGTCGCGCCGCGCCTGCTGGGCGACAGCGCGCGGGCGCTGCTGAAGTTGCCGTCGCTGGCGGGGATCGCGGCGTCGCCGGCGTTGCGTCAGATCGACCAGCGCGCGATCGGCGATGATCTGCGACTGCTGCTGCGTCCACGCTGAGGGCATCCGCATGTTCACCGGCATCATCCATTCGGTCGGCCGTGTGCTGCACCTCGAATCGCGCGCGGGCGACGTGCGCTTGCAGGTGGCCGCGGAGGCACTGGATCTTGCGGATGTCGCCCTCGGCGACAGCATCGCGGTGGCCGGCGTGTGCCTGACCGCGATCGAGCTCGATGCCGGCCGCTTCGCCGCCGACGTGTCGGTGGAGACGCTGGCGCACACCACGCTGGGGGCGCTCAGGCCGGGCGATGCGGTCAATCTGGAAAAGGCGCTGCGTCTGGCCGATCGCCTCGGCGGCCACCTGGTCTCGGGGCATGTCGATGGCGTCGGCCAGGTGGTTTCGGTGCAGGCCGACGCGCGCTCGCAGCGCTGGGTGTTCGCGGCGCCGCCGGCCCTCGCGCGCTACATCGCGGTCAAGGGCTCGATCTGCATCGACGGCACCAGTCTCACCGTCAACGAGGTGGACGGCGCCCGGTTCGGGGTCAACCTGATTCCGCACACGATCGCGCAGACCACGTTCGCGACGCGGCGACCCGGTGACGCGGTCAATCTCGAGGTGGACCTGATCGCACGCTACGTCGAGCGGATGATGGCTGTCGGCAGTCGGTAGCCGCCGTCGCGGTGCACGGATGCGGTGCGACGGACCCCGCACCGGCGCGCGACGACCGACCCGGCGCCAGCGACCTGTCCCGGCGTGCGCAGGCCGTGCCCCGGCGTGCGCGTTAGGTTGCTAAGCTTCCCGGCTCCCGCCTTGCGCCGTCCCACCCCCGACCTTCAACCCCGACCCGCGACCCCGCACCCATGTCCTTCGATTCCATCCCCGACATCCTCGACGACATCCGCGCCGGCCGCATGGCCGTGATCCTCGACGACGAGGACCGCGAGAACGAGGGCGACCTGATCATGGCCGCGAGCAAGGTGCGTCCCGAGGACATCAACTTCATGGCTCGCGAGGCGCGCGGGCTGATCTGCCTGGCGCTGACCGAGCAGCGTTGCCGCCAGCTGGGCCTGAGGCCCATGGTCAGCGACAACACCTCGCTGCACCACACCAACTTCACGGTGTCGATCGAGGCCGCCGAGGGCGTGACCACCGGCATCTCGGCCTACGACCGCGCGCATACCGTGCAGACCGCGGTCCGCGCGGACGCGCGGCCGGAGCATCTGACCCAGCCCGGCCACATCTTTCCGCTCACCGCCCAGCCCGGCGGCGTGCTCACCCGTGCCGGCCATACCGAAGCCGCCAGCGATCTCGCCGGGTTGGCGGGCCTCGAGCCGGCCGGGGTGTTGGTCGAAATCCTGCATGACGACGGCAGCATGGCGCGGCGACCGGATCTCGAAGTGTTCGCGCACAGGCACGGCCTGCGCATCGGCACGATCGCCGACCTGATCCGTCATCGCCTGCGGACCGAGCAGACCGTGCGGCGCGTGCACGAGGAGGATGTCGCGACCGAGTTCGGCGCCTTCCGCCTGATCGCCTATCGCGACGCCCTCAGGCGCTGCCTGCACTTCGCCCTGGTGCGCGGTCCGGTCGACGATGGCACGCCGGTGCTGACCCGCGTGCACGTGGGCAACACCCTGTCCGACGTACTGCATCTGCAGCGTGATGACCTCGGTTTGACCGTGACCGCGGCGTTGCGCCGGGTCGCCTCCGAGGGCCGCGGCGTGGTCGTGGTGCTGGCCGGCGAGGACAGCAGCGAGGCATTGCTGGAGCGGCTGGCACGGGTGCCTGCGGCCGACGATGCCCGCTCGACGCAGCAGCAATGGCGCCAGCTCGGGCAGGGCGCACAGATTCTCGCCGACCTCGGCGCGCGCCGGCTGATCGTGCTGGGCACGCCGCGGCGTCTGGTCGGACTGGCCGGTTTCGGACTGGAGGTGGTCGGCCACGTCGAGCATCCCGACCTGCCGGGCTGATCGGGCCGCGCCGCAGCGGCCGTCGAGCCACTACACTGCACGCCCCTCCACCGCGAGTGCGCCTGCCGTGTCCGACGATCGTCCCCCGGCTGCAGCCGAGGCCGTTTCACCCACGGGCGCACGCTATGCCGTGATCGCCAGCCGCTGGAACGCGCCCATCGTCGAGGCGCTGCTCGCGGGCGCCCGCCGCGGCTTCGCCGCACAGGGCGTGCCGGCCGCGGCGGTGGACGTCTGGCGCGTGCCGGGGGCCTGGGAATTGCCGGTACTGGCCGCGCGTCTGGCCGCGCAGGGCCGGCATGCCGCGATCATCGCCCTGGGCTGCGTGGTGCGCGGCGACACCCGTCATTTCGAGCAGGTCGCCGACGGTTGCGCCGACGGCCTGATGCGGGTGGCGCTGGAGATGCGTCTGCCGGTGCTCAACGGCGTGCTGGCGGTCGAGCGCGAGGCCGATGCGCTTGCCCGCGCCGGCGGCGCCCACGGCAACAAGGGCGAGGAGGCCGCACGGGCGGCGATCGCGATGGCCGCGCTCTGGAGTTCGCTTTGAATCCGCATGCACGCCGCGACGGCCTCGACCTCGCCGCGCGTTCGCGCGCGCGCCGGCGCGCGGTGCAGGCACTCTACGCCTGGCAGGTCGGCGGCAATCGCATGCCGGCGGTGATCGAGGAGTTCCGCCACGAGCAGGATATGGAAATCGCCGACATCGCCTACTTCGAGGATCTGCTGCACGGCGTCGAGAGCCACTGCGCCGAGCTGGACACGGGCCTGCTGCCGTTTCTCGACCGCGGCATCGCCGAGGTCGATCCGATCGAGCGCGCCGTGTTGCGGCTGGCCGCCTATGAACTGCGCCACCGGCCGGATGTGCCGTACCGGGTGGTGATCAACGAGGCGATCGAGGTCAGCAAGCGATTCGGCGCCGAGCACGGCCACACCTATGTCAATGGCGTGCTCGACAAGCTGGCCGCACGCTGGCGCGAGGCCGAGTACCGCGCCTGAAAGGGGTCAGGTTCAATCCGCAGGGTAGCCGCGTCACGGAATTGAACCGGATCCTTTTGGGGGAATACGGATGGGCGAATTCGATCTGATCGAGGCGATCCGCGCGCGTACCGCGCTGCGGCGCGATGATGTGCGTCTCGGCATCGGCGATGATGCCGCGCTGCTGGCGCCGCCGTCCGGTCATCTGCTGGCATCGAGCATCGACACCCTGGTCGAAGGCGTGCACTTTCCCGCCGGCACCGCACCCGAGGATCTCGGCTGGAAGGCGCTGGCGGTCAATCTTTCCGATCTCGCCGCGATGGGCGCCACCCCGGCCTGGGCGCTGCTGGCGCTGACGCTGCCGGCCGCCGATGCGCGTTTCGTCGAACGCTTCGCCGACGGTTTCGCCGAGCTGGCGCGCCTGCACTCGCTGGCGCTGGTCGGTGGCGATACCACCCAGGGACCGCTCAGCATCAGCGTGGCGGTGCACGGTTTCGTGCCGGCCGCTGCCGCGCTCACCCGTGCCGGCGCGCGTGCCGGCGATCTGCTGCTGGTCACCGGCACGCTGGGCGATGCCGCCGCCGGGCTGGTCTGCCTGGACCGCCAGCACGCGCGCGCCGATGCGTTGCTGGCCGCACCCAACGGCACCCGCGAGGCGCTGCTGGTCCGGCTCAATCGGCCGGCACCGCGCGTGGCCGCCGGGCAGGCCTTGCGCGGCGTCGCCAGCGCCTGCATCGACATTTCCGACGGCCTGCTGGCGGACCTCGGGCACCTGTGCACGGCCAGCGGTGTCGGTGCCGAGATCGATGCCGCGACGCTGCCGCTGTCGTCGGCGTTGTTGACCCTGTTCGACGACGAGGCGCGCATGGGTTTTGCGCTGGCCGGCGGCGACGACTACGAGCTGTGTTTCAGCGTGGCGCCCGAGCGCGCCGCTGCGGCGACCGCCGACCTCGCGCGGCTGGGCTGCGGGGTCACCCGCATCGGCCGCATCGTCGCCGCGCCGGGCGTGCGCGTGCAGGGCGCCGACGGCCGCGAGCTGGCGCCGCCGCGCCGCGGTTACGAGCACTTCGCGCGATGAGCACGGGCCTCGACGCCGCGCAGCGCCGCCGCCTGCTGGCGCACCCTGACGGCTGGATCGCGCTCGGCTTCGGCAGCGGGCTGGTGCCGCGCGCGCCGGGCACCGCCGGCTCGCTGGCGGCGCTGCTGCCGTGGCTGGCGCTGCGCCAGCTGCCGTGGCCGCAGTACCTTGCCGTGCTGCTGCTGGCGTTCGCGCTGGGCGTCTGGGCCTGCGAGCGCGCCGGGCGGCGCATCGGCCTGCACGATCCCGGGGCCTTCGTGATCGACGAATTCGTCGGCCAATGGGTGGCGCTGATCCCGGCGCTGCTGGCGCCGTGGTGGGCGGTGGCGGCGGGGTTCGTGCTGTTTCGCCTGTTCGACATCGCCAAGCCCTGGCCGGTGCGCTGGGCCGATCGCCGTGTCGGCGGAGGCCTCGGCGTGATGCTCGACGACGTGCTCGCCGGTGCGCTGGCCGCGCTCGCGCTGGCGCTCCTGCTGATGATCGGGAGCCGTCTTTACGGCTGAACGGATCAGGCGTGGGCGTGGTTCACGGGCCGGGCGCGGTTGGGCGATGCAGGCTGCGGCCGCGCTGGCAGCATCGGGTGCGCCAGATGCGGATAGCAACCGGTGATCGCACGTTCCATGCGCGCTTCCCAATGGGCGCGCAGGCGATCGTTCCAGCTTGCGCGCAGGCGCGCATTCGGCACCAGCGGCGACGCCAGCATGGTGGCGTGCAGGTAGTCATGCTCGAGCTGCTCGAGGCCGAGGTCCGATGCGCCGGCCGTTTCACCGTGGCGGCGCGCGCGCGCCGCCAGCTCACCCAGCGGCAGCATGGGCACATGCAGCGGAATGGTGTCGATCCAGGCTTGCGCGATGCGTTCCATGACGATCTCCCCCTTGCTCGGCTCTGTATGCGGCTTTCCCGATTGCAGGGTCATCCCGGCGCAGCCGCCGGACTGTGCCGCTGCGCACAGTTGAGGCGCGACGTCACATACGTTCACGCCGGGCGCCGCACGCCGCATACCGCATGGACGCGGGAGCCTGCGGTCACGCGCCCGCCCGCGCGGCCGGCTGCGGCGCGGGCGGCTCGGGCGGTGGAAAGGCCTGCAGGAGAAAGCCCTGCGTTTCCTCCAGCAGGAACTGCCGGAAGGCCCGCGACGCCGGCGTCAGCTGCTTGGCTTTCATGTGCACGACGTGCCAGGTGCGCATCAGCGGCGTACCGACGACATCGAGCAGGCAGACCTCGCCGCAGCGCAGTTCCAGCGCCAGCGTGTGCAGCGACAGCAGGCTGATGCCCATGCCCGCCATCACGGCCTGCTTCACCGTTTCGTTGCTGCCCATCAGCAGCAGCCGGGCCGGGCGGAACAGGTGCTGCTTGAACATCGCTTCCATGACCAGACGTGTTCCGGAACCCGGCTCGCGCATCAGGAAGGCCTCGCCGCGCAGTTCCTGCAGGTCGAAGCGTTGCGCCGCGGCCAGCGGATGCGCGGCCGGTGCCACCAGCACGTGCGGATTCCCGGCCAGCGGTTCGGCGACGGCATCCAGACGCTCGGACGGGCGGCCCATGATCGCGAGATCGATCTCGTTGTCCTGCAGCAGGCGCAGCAGGGTCTCGCGATTGCCCACCGCGAAACGCACCTCGATCTTCGGGTGTACCTCGGTGAAGCGCGCGAGCAGCTTGGGCGCGAAGTACTTGGCGGTACTGACCAGGCCCACATGGACCAGTCCACCGCGCAGGCCCTTGAGCGCCTGCAGCGCCTGCTCGGCGTCCTCGAGCTCGCCGAGCACGCGGGCGGCGTGATGACGCAACAGGGTGCCGGCCTCGGTCAGCACCCGCTTCCTGCCGACGCGCTCGAACAGGGCCAGTCCGGCGGCCTGCTCGAGCTGCCGGATCTGCATCGAGATCGCCGGTTGCGTCAGGTGCAGCGATTCGGCGGCACGCGCGAAGCTCATGTGGCGCGTGGCCTCGATGAAGATCT
>JAGWPB010000017.1 GCA_028870665.1 Lysobacteraceae bacterium | reverse complement strand
CCCGGTGCCGTCGTTCTCGCGCCCGGTGTACTGGAAGGGGTTATTGAAAGCGCTGCTGCTTGCGGTGGTATTGCCGTAGGGATCGTAGGTGTACTGCTCGACCAGCGCACCCGAGCTGTTGGTCAGTCCGATCGTGCTGTTCAGCGCATCGGTCAGGAAGTCGGTCCGGCCGCTGGTGTCGGTGCGCGCAAAGCGCTCGTCCACCGCCAGCCCGCTCAGAATCGAAGTCGCCGAGCCGCCGTGCGTCTCCTGGACCGCATTCAGGCCATCGTAGAGGTAGCCAGTCGTCGCTCCGTTGAGGTTCGTGTCGACGCGACGACCCAGCGGGTCGTAGCTGAAGCTCGCGATCATCGACGTGCCCTGCTTGATCTGGGCGAGCTGGATGCGCGCATTCCAGACATAGGTGTCGGTGCCGTTGCTGGTCAGATTGCCGTCGGCATCGTAGCTGTAGGTCGTGGCGGCTCCGTTGGGCAAGGCCAGATCCAGCGGCAGCAAACAAAACCCTCCCCGTACGCGACGGGGAGGGTCGTGTGCAGCCCGATCAGAACTTGTAGGTCGCCGACACCCCCAGCAGGTCCGCGCTGTTGGTGAAGTAGCCGGTCAGGCTGTCGCCGGTCGCACTCATCGTGTTGATGTGCGAGTTGCTGACGAACAGATGGGCGTAGCCGACGTCGATATCGAAGTTGTCAGCGGCCTTGTAGCTGAGCCCCAGCGACAGCCAGCGACGCGCGGCATCCGGCACGCGCGGGTCGCGGGTGAGCTGGTAGGTCGGGGTGCCTTCGACCGCCACGCCACCATGGAGAGTCAGGCGGTCGGTCAGCTTGTAGTCGCCGCCGATCGAGAAGAAATACGAATCCGCCCAGTTGAACGTCTCGACCGACTGCGGCTGCGCCGGGTTGTTGAAGTTGACCACCAGCTGCTTGAAATTCGACCAGCCGGTCCAGTCGAGATCGGCGCCGGCGCTGAACTGGTCGTTGAACACGTGCCAGTAGCTCAGGCTGGCGAATGCCGGCGTGGCGTAATCGGTGCTGCCGCCGGTGTTGGTGAACAGCGAGGCCGTCAGCGGCGACTGCGCGAAGGCGCCCTGCACCGCCGGCGGCACCACGAAGGTCGCCTGTCCGTTGAGGTGATGCTTGATCTCGGCGTGATAGTCGAAGGCCACCGTGTCACTGTCGGTCGGCTTCCACGAAGCGCCCAGCTGCCAGCCCCACTTCCAGTTGTGCGCCTGCAATTCGGCGTAACCGTCGGCTGACTGCGGCAGGAACGCCGGCGCCGCCGCGGGCGCGAGGATGGCGCCGAAGTTGACCGCATTGCTGAGATCGGCGCTGGTGCGCTGCGCGATGACGCTGCCGCCGACGGCAAGGCTGTCGGTGACCTTGTACGACACCGAGAAGGTGGCGTCGATCGACTGCAGCTTGGAAAACAGCGCGCTGTAGCGACCGACCCAGCCATTGTCCCACTGGGTCTGGAAGCCGAACGGCGCCGAAACCGCCGCGCCGACGCTCCACTGGTCGTTGATCGGCATCGACAAGAAGAACGCCGGCACCGGAATGGTGGTGCCGCCGTTGCCGCCATTGCCGCCGGTCAGTGGCCGGCCGAGGGCGTCGGTGCCGCCGCCGTGGAAATCGGTGCTGAAGTCGATCGCGGTGACGTCGGCCTGGAACTGCGCGCCCTTCAGCCATGCCATCGCCGCGGGGTTGTTGACCACCACGGACACGTCGTCGGGCGCCGCGGTGGAACCGGCGTACGCGCGACCGAGTGATTTGGCGCTGCCTTCCTTCAGCTGAAAGGCGCTGGCGGCAGCCGGCTGCGGCAGTGCCAGGGCACCGGCCACGGCCAGCGCGAGGGCGCCGAAGGCAAGCGGCCGCGCGGCGCGGCGGAGGCGGGATTCGGTATGGGACATGCGCATGCTCCTGGTGGCTCGTGCAAAGGAACTTGTCGTTGAGATCGCGGCTTTGAAACGTTTGTTTAACACCGCGCGGCGCAACTCTGGACGCGCACCCGCGACGATGCAAGTGCAGGTGCAGCATGGCCTTGCGAGGCCATACGCTCGCGCACGGGAGGCCTCGGCGCAAGCGCCGAAAGTCGTGATCGCCGGCAGCAACCGGAGGGTCGTCGCCACCCGGTGCGGCCCCGGCCCCCGGCCTCCCGGCGCCGCCACCGCGATCCTGTCCGCGCTCCGTATACTTCGACATCGAGCTCGCCCGCGCGGAGTGCCGCCCCGCCATGCCCCGTCTGCATCCGGACCGCCCCGCCCTGCTGCGCGCATTCGCCGGCTTCGTGCCGGCCTGGCTGCTGGTGGCGCTGGCACTGCCGTTCGCACGGCCGCTGACCCTGTTGCCGCTGCTGCTCGCCGATGCGCTGGCGCTGGCCGCCGCCTGCCACGCACTGGGCTTCGGCTTCGGCCGCGGCCAGTGGCGGGCTTGGCTGCGCAGCCTGCTGACCGCGCTGATGGCGTTCGTGCTGTACGCCGCCGCGGTCTTCGCGCTGACCGCATGGCCGCTGCTGCGCCTGCTGACCGCGCCCAGCCTCGGCGCCGCGCTGCTGCTGGCAACCGCACTGGTGGCCGCGCTGGCCCTGCTGTGGCCGCTATGGCCGGTGTTCGGGCTGTGCTATCTGTGGGAGGACGCCTATGCCGATCGTGAGAACGCCGGCGCAACCGGCACCGCGCTGCCGCGGTGTGCCGCATTCGCGTACCACCTTGCCCGCGCGACCGATCATTTCGTGGCGTACTTCATGCCCGCCGCGCTGGCACTGCTGGCATTGGGTTTCGGAGCCCTGGCGCTGAGTGCCCTGGCCGGCGTGCTGCCGATGGAACTGCGCACGACCGCGCTGGCCCTGTATGCCATCCTGCTGCCACCGGCCGGCCTGCTGCTGATCGATCGCACGCTCAAGCTGATGTGGGCCCATCCGCGCGAGGCCAGCGCCGAAGCCTTGACCGCGGCAGTTGCCAAGCCGCAGCTGACGGCTGCCGAACAGGCGCCGGGCGCGCGCGAGGCGGCGCTGCTGGAAGCGGCGCGGCATGGCGAAATCGAACGGGCGCTGGCTTTGCTGGAGGCCGGCGCCGATGCCAATGCCACGCCGGCCGAGGACGCGCGTGACCGCCGCCCGGTGCTGCAGCTGGCGGCTCTGCTGACGGACACGCGCCTGCTGCGCGAGCTGATTGCGCGCGCTGCCGCGGTCAACCGCGCGGAGGGTGGCGTCAGCGCCTTGCTCGCCGCCTGCCGCGACAGCTGGCATGGTCGCGCCGAAGCGGTGATGATCCTGCTGGCCAACGGCGCCGATCCGCGCCAGGTCGATGCCGAAGGCCGCACGCCTCTGCACGGCGCGGTGCTCTCCGGCGACCCCGGCGTGGCAGCCATGCTGCTCGATGCCGGCGCGCCGGTCGATGCACTCGATCGCAGCGGGCAGAGCCCGCTGGCAGCCGCCTGCCGCGCCGCCAATTGGACGCTGGCGACGTTTCTGCTCGAGCACGGCGCGCGCCCGCACCCGACCGACGGCGAACCGGCACTGGTTGCCGCCGCCGGCATCGCCGAAGACGACGTCGGCGGGGTGCGCCTGCTGCTCAAGCACCGCGCCGACGCCAATGCGCGCGATCGCCTTGGTCGCACCGCGCTGATGACCGCCGCGCTCGAAGGCCACGTGACGATCGTGCGCGCGCTGATGGCCGCCGGTGCCGACGTCGCCCTCAGCGACCGCAACGGCACCACGGCGCTGATGGAAGCCGCGCGTGCCGGGGCCCATGCCGTGCTGATGGCGCTGGCCGAGGCGCATCCGGACGCGGGCGCCCGTGATGCCCACGGCCGCGATGCGCTGATCCTTGCCTGCCAGTCGCCGCGCAGCCATGCCGACACCGTGCGCGCGCTGCTGGCGCTGGGCGCCGATCCGCAGCGCACCGGCACGGATGGCCGCAGCGCCCTCGATCATGCCGCCGGCGCCGGGCGCTGGGACCTGGTCGCGGTGCTCGACCCCGACACGCCGCTGCCGGCCAGCCTCGCCGGTGCCGCCGAACCGGAACCGGGCGCTGATACGCCGGAACATCTACAGGATGCGCTGCGCTTCGGGCACTGGGCCGTGGTCTCGGCCTTTGCCGGTCGCGTGCGTGACTGGCCTCTGGCGCAACGGGCCGCGCTGTACCGCGATCTCTGCGATCCCGGTCACGACGCCGCACGGCGCTGGCTGCTCGATCACGGCCTCGACGCCGAGGCGGTGCTGGCCGACGGCGTGCGCCTGTTCGACGCCTTGCTCGAGCGCCTGCCCGACAGTGCCGAGGCAATCGAGGATCTGCTCGCCGCCGGCGCGACGCCGGCCGGCGCCGGTCGCCTGGCCTGCGCGCTGGCCCATCTGGACGGCGCGCCGCAGGGTGCCGCGCTCGCGCCGGCCCTGCTGGAACGCGGCGCCGACCCCTTCGGCGCCGATCCGGGCGGCCACACGCCGCTGCAACTGGCGGCCGCCACGGGCCAGCTGCGGACACTGCAGGCCCTGCTGGCCTGCGGCTGCGATCCGAATGCGCGTGATCCCGCCGGCCGCACGCCACTGCACGCCGCGCTGGGACGACCCGCCAGCGCCGCATTGCCGCTGGTGTGCGCGCTGATCGCCGCTGGCGCCGACCCCGAATCCGCCGCCGGCAACGGCGAAACCCCGTTGGGGCTGGCGCTGGCGCTGGGCGATCCGGCCCTGACGCGCTGGCTGCGCTGGAACGGCTGGGCACTGCCACGACGACCGCTGCGAGCCGCGGATCTGCCGGCGGCCGCGGCCTGCGGCGATCTCGATACCGTGCAGCGCCTGCTGGAACTCGGCTTTGCCGTGGACAGCCGTGATGCGCAGGGCGCGAGCGCGCTGCTGCGCGCCTGCGGTGCCGGCCAGCGTGCGATCGCCGAACACCTGCTGGCGGCCGGTGCCGACCCCGCCCTGGCAGCGCACGGCGGCGCCAGCTGCCTGGCCGCTGCGGTCAGCGCGCGCCGCGAGACACTGGTGGAACTGCTGCTGGCGCGCGGCGCTGCCGTCGACCAGCGCCTGCCCGGCGCGGCGACCGCGCTGATGCTGGCCGCGGCCCTGGGATTCCCGGAAATGGTCGAACGCCTGCTGGCCGCCGGCGCCGATGCGCAGGCCCGCGATGCCCAGGGCCAGACCGCGCTGCACGCCGCCGCGCGCTTTGCCTTCGGCACCCGCGACAGCCTGCGCGCGCGCCGGGTCCTCGACGCCCTGCTCAAGCGCGGCGCCGATGCCGACGCCGGCGAAAGCGGCGGACTGACGCCGCTGCTGCTGCTGGTCGGCGCGCACATGCGCCCGGGCGCCCAATGCGATGCAACCCACCTCGGCGCCCTGTTGCCCCTGCTGCTGGATGCGGGTGCTGCCGCGGCGGCCGCCGATCGCCGCGGCGTCAGCGCGCTGCACGCCTGCGCAATGCACGCGCTGCTGGGTCCGGCGCGCACGCTGCTGCTGCGCGGCGCTCCGCGTGACGTGCTCGATGGCTTCGGCCGCAGCCCGGCCGACGTTGCCCACCTGCTCGGTTACAGCGACCTCGCGCTGGAACTGTCCACGCGGGTGCTGCCGACGGTCAACCAGACCTTGCGCCGTCCGGCGACACCTCCGGAGTGACCGCCGCCTCGGTCTCGCTCTCGCCGGCGTCCGCCGCGAACAGCGACTCCAGCTCCTGCAGCGCCTCGCGCGCATTCTGGATCAGCGCCGCCTCGTCGTCGTAGACCAGGTACTGCGCGCGCAGCATCGCCTCGTCGTGCTCGCGGAAGCGCGCGATGTGGGCGTCGACGGTGGCGGCGTCCAGGCCCAGGGCGCGCAGCACGTCGCGGGTCATCTCGAGGCTGGAATGGAAGGTCTCGCGCACCACCATCGGCACGTTGAGATCCATCAGCCGGTAGGCGTGCTGGCGGTTGCGCGCGCGGGCGACGATGCGCAGATGCGGAAACAGCCGGCGCACGATGCGCGCGGTGCGGATGTTGGTCTCGGGGTCGTCGGTGGCGAGCACGAAGATCTCGGCGCGGTCGGCCTGCGCCGCGCGCAGCAGCTCGGGGCGCGAGGGGTCGCCGAAAAAAATCTGCGTGCCGAAGCGGCGCGAGGATTCCACCTGCTCGATCGAGTGCTCCAGCGCCACGAACGGAATGCGGTGCGCGCGCAGCACGCGTGCCACGATCTGGCCGACGCGGCCGAAACCGGCGATGATCACCCGCGGCGCGTCGGTTTCGATGGTGTCGAACGGACGCGCCGGCGCGCGATCCAGCCGTCGCGCCAGCCATCCCGCCGCGCCCACCAGCAGCGGCGTCAGCGCCATCGACAGCGTGATGACCAGCACCAGCAGCGACTGCTGCGAGCGGTCGAGCAGATGACGGTCGCCGGCGATCTTGAACACCACGAAGGCGAACTCGCCGCCACCGGCCAGCAGCGCGGTCAGGCGCAGCGCGGCGATCGCGTCGATGCGTCCGACCAGGCGCGCCAGCGGCCACAGCAAGGCGCTCTTCACCGCCAGCAGCAGCGCGACGAGGCCGACCACGACCAGCGGCTCGCGCAACAGCAGCCCGAGGTTGGCCGACATGCCGACGCTGATGAAGAACAGCCCCAGCAGCAGGCCCTTGAACGGCTCGATCTGCGCCTCGAGCTCGTGGCGGTATTCGGAATCGGCCAGCAGCACACCGGCCAGGAACGCGCCCAGCGCCATCGAGATGCCGGCCAGCTCCATCAGCCACGCCGTGCCGATCACCACCAGCAGCGCGGTCGCGGTGAACACCTCGGCGACGCGGGTGGCGGCGACGGCGCGAAACAGCGGCCGCAGCAGCAGGCGGCCGCCGACGATCACCGCGACGATCACCGCGACCGTGCGCGTCAGCGCCGGCAGGTTCGGCAGCGCGGTATGGCTGGCCGCGGCGCCGGCCAGCAGCGGCACCGCGGCGATCAGCGGGATCGCGGCCAGGTCCTGGAACAGCAGGACGGCGAAGCCGAGGCGGCCGTGCGCGCTGCCGAGCTCCTTGCGCTCGGCCAGCACCTGCAGGCCGAACGCGGTCGATGACAGCGCCAGACCCAGTCCGACCACGACCGCCGCGGCGGTGCCGAGGCCGAACCCAAACCGCGCCAGCGCACCGATCGCCAGGGCCGCCGTCGTCACCTGCGCCCATCCGACGCCGAACACGGCGCGGCGCATCACCCACAGCCGCTGCGGCGACAGTTCCAGTCCGATCACGAACAGCAACAGCACCACGCCCAGCTCGGACAGCTGTGCCACGCGCGCGTCGTTGGGCACCAGACCCAGCAGCGAGGGTCCGATCAGAACCCCGCCGGCGAGATAGCCGAGCACTGCGCCGAGCTGGAAGCGGCGCGCCAGCGGCACCATCAGCACCGTGGCCAGCAGGAACACCACCGCCGACTGCAGGAACAGGTGTTGGTTCACGCGCCGTCCTCGCGGCCGCAGGATGACCGCGCTGCCACTTTACCGCGCGCGCGGTCGCCCCCTGCCCCGCTGCACTGCTGCTCTGGCGCGCCGAGCGCGCTGTGCGCAGGCTTTCGTCGAAACGCCCCCATACTCGTTTGCGCCGAGCAGGCTTAGGCGCGCCGCCTGGTTCCGCTCGGCTGCCGCCGAGCGGGTCCCTTTCTTGACTCAGGGCATCCTACCCTCGCGAGGGGTGAACGGGCGCCAGCCCGTGAACGCCCGGCCATGGAAGGCCGGGCCGGAGATATCGGCCGAGGGATGGATGGTTGCAACACCCCGCTCTAGATCTTCCGCGCCCGTGGGCGACGCCGAGCAGCGCAGACGGGTGCGAGAGCAAGGCGCGCATGTTCGAGCCCAGGGGTGAGACGCCACGCTTGCGATCTGCCGGGGGCAGATCGCGGGGCGGCGAACGCCCGACCAAGGAGGGTCGGGCCGGGGACGCCGCTGCAGGGATGCCTCATTCCATGAGTTGTCGAAGCGCACATGGCTTTGGTTACTTTCCCGCAAGGAAAGTAACCCGTTCGGCGGCAGCCGAGCGGAACCAGACGGTGTGCCGCAGCCGCACCCGCAATCAGACCCTTCGCTGGGCTCAGGGTGACAACAGAAGACAGGTGCCGCAGGCGAGCGGAGGCTTCGCTATGAAGATGACTACCGCAGCCGAGCGGAACCGGGCGGGGTACCGCTGGCGCAGCCGAAGCCAGATGCTTCGCGTTGCTGAGGACGACCAACGCGACCAAAGGGAGTCCCTCTTTGGGACGGCCGAAGGAAGTCCAGAGGAGAAGTCCCCAATGGACGACAAAGCGGAAGGCACGCTCAGTGCGATTCGCGCAGCCAGCGCGCGGCATCCAGCGCGTAGTAGGTCAGGATGGCGTCGGCACCGGCGCGCTTGATGCAGGTCAGCGCCTCCAGCGCGCAGGCGCGCTCGTCGATCCAGCCGTTCTGGCCCGCGGCCTTGAGCATCGCGTATTCGCCGCTGACCTGGTACACGAAAGTCGGCGCGCCGAAGCGCTCCTTGACCCGCCGCACGACGTCGAGATACGGCAGGCCGGGCTTGACCATCACCGCGTCGGCGCCCTCCTCGAGATCGAGCGCGACCTCGCGCAGCGCCTCGTCGCCATTGGCAACGTCCATCTGGTAGGTGTGCTTGCCGCCCTTGCCGAGGTTGCCGGCAGAGCCGACCGCGTCGCGGAACGGGCCATAGAATCCGGATGCGTACTTGGCCGAGTAGGCGAGGATGCGCGTGTGGATGTGCCCGGCGGCCTCGAGCGCATTGCGGATCGCGCCGATGCGCCCGTCCATCATGTCCGACGGCGCGACGAAATCGATGCCCGCCGCAGCCTGCGCCAGCGCCTGCTGGACCAGTGCCGCGATGGTGGGCTCGTTCATCACGTAACCCGACGCATCGATCAGGCCGTCCTGTCCGTGCGTGGTGTAGGGGTCGAGCGCGACGTCGCCGATCAGGCCCAGCTCGGGGTGACTCTGCTTGAGCGCACGGATGGCCCGCTGCATCAGGCCTTGCGGATTCCAGGCCTCGCGCGCGTCCTCGCTCTTGACCGCAGCGCCCGGCGCCGGGAACAGCGCCAGCGCGGGGATGCCGGCGGCGAGACAGTCCCCGGCAAGCCGCTGCAGGCGGTCGATCGTGAGGCGCGCCACACCCGGCATCGAGGGCACCGGCTCTGCGCGATCCTGGCCCTCGCAGACAAAGGCGACCATGATCAGGTCGGCCGGGGTCAGCTCCGTCTCGCGCATCAGCGCGCGCGAGAAGGCGTCGCGACGCATGCGGCGCAGGCGCGTGGCGGGATAGGCCATGGGAAACGCTCCACGCACTCGGGAGCGCCATTCTAGCGTCGGCTGCGGAGACCGCGCCGCGGCCCGCCACGCAGGCAGGCCGCGACGACCGATTCCGGCTGCCGACTCAGCCGTGCGCCGACTCGTTGTCGGTCGCGCGGTAGAACTGCACCAGATTGGCGTGCAGCTGTTCGAGCGAGGGCAGATGTTCGTACAGCATGTGCCCGCAGTCGTAGAACTTGAAGCTGATGTTGCTGCGCAGATTCGGCGGCAGGCCCATGTGGTCGGCGGTGTACTCGGTGGCGTAGAACGGCGTCGCCAGGTCGTAGTAGCCGTTTTCGATCTCGACCTTGAGGTGCGGGTTGGTACGCATGGCGGCGGCGAGATCCGGCGCCACGTTGGTGAAGCCCGGCCAGTTGAAGCCGCGACTGGTGTTGTGCTTCCAGTCCCAGTCCTTGCCGACGGTGCCGCTGACGATCTCGTAATGACGGTCCTCGCCGAACTTCAGCGTCTGGCGCACGTAGCGATTGAACGCAGCGGTGTAGGGACCGGTGATGGCGTCGCTCTGCGGATCATTGAAGGCGTACTCGCCCAGCAGGTCGGCGGCGGCGCCGGAATAGCGGCCATCGAGCCGGCCGGTGACCAGGCCGCGGTCGCGCTGCAGTTCGGCCATGAACTGGAACAGGTTGACGCGCAGGTCAGCCTTCTCGAGGTAACCGGGCTTGAGGCCGGTGTATCGCGCCAGCTTGGCGATGACATCGGCCTTCTGCGCCGGAGCCAGCAGGTCGCCCTGCATCAGCGCGCTGGCGTATTCGCCACCGGCGAAGGCGCGCACTTGGGCCAGATAGCCGGCGAGGTCCGCCGGGCACTGCACCACCTTGTGGTAGCAGGCGACCGCGGCGTAGCTGGGCAGGAAGGTGATGTAGGGCAGGTCGTTGCCCGGGTTGAAGCTGGCGGTCTCGAAGTTGAGGATCGACGACAGCAGCAGCACGCCGTTGAGGTCGATGCCGTCGTTCTCGAGGTCGTTGGCCAGCACCGCCGAACGCGTGGTGCCGTAGCTCTCGCCCAGCAGGTACTTGGGCGAGTTCCAGCGGTCGTTGCGGCTGAGGTAGTCGTAGATGAACTGCGCGAAGGCCTTGCCGTCGGCGTCCACGCCGTAGAAGTCCTTGGGCGTGCCGACGCCGCCGTGGGCCTTGTCGAGGATGCGACTGAAACCGGTGCCCATGGCGTCGATGAACACCAGATCGCTGGCGTCGAGCAGCGAATACTGGTTGTTGACCACCTGGTACGGCGCGGGCACGGTATGGTGGGCGTCGCCGCTGATCACGCGCACCGGGCCGAACGCGCCCATGTGCAGCCACACCGACGACGATCCCGGGCCGCCGTTGTAGAGGAAGGTGATCGGTCGGCGCGACGGATCCGACACGCCGTCCTTGACGTAGGCGACGTAGAACATGCTGCCGGTGGGCTTGCCGGCCTTGTCCTTGAGCACGAGGGTGCCGGTGGTGGCGGTGTAGCCGATGCGCTGGCCGTTGACGGTGACGCTGCCGCGGGTGACGGACTTTTCGTCCTTGGGCGGCGTCACCGCCGCAGCCTTGGCTTCGTCAGTCTTGGGCGCCGGCGCATCGGCGGCGAACGTCACCGCGCCGAAGGTCAGTGTGGCGGTGGCACAGAGCAGGACGAGGATTCGCTTCATGGGCTGGCTCACGGAAGGTTGGGGCGCCGCAGCACAGGGCGCGGGTGCGATGCATCGGGTTCTCTGACCAGCGCGACGGCGACGGGTTCCCGGGACTGATGGCACTGGCCGGCGGCGGCGCAGGCGCGGTCATGTTGCGCGCCTGCCGGGGGCGATGGAGACTCGCGCACTCTGATGCGATCTGCCCGCGCACCGTGGGCAGCGCCGGTACCGACCCCGATCATGCACCCGTCCGCTCCCGCCGCGACCCCGACCCTGCAACACGCCGGCCTGCTGCTGCGCAACGGCCAGTTCGCGCAGGCGCGCAGCGTGCTCGAAGAACTGGTCCGGCGCCAGCCGGCGCTGCTGCAGGCGCACTGGATGCTGGGCGGCGCCTGTCTGGAGGGCGGCGACCCGGCTGCCGCGGAGCACGCCTTCCGTGCCGTGCTGGCGCTGGATCCGCGCTGGGTACCGGCGCGGGTGGCGCTGGGCGAGCTGCTGGCGCGCAGCGGTCGCAGCGATGAGGCCGAGCGCGAACTGCGCCGGGCGCATGCCGATGATCCGCGTTTCCCGCGCGCGGCACTGAGCCTGGCGCAACTGCTGCTTGCCGGCGAACGCGCGGCCGAGGCGCTGTCGATCACCGTGTCCGCGCTGACCGGCGGCGCCGGCGATGCCGAACTGCTCGGCGCCCACGGTTATGCCCTGCAGAAGCTCGAGCGCCACGACGAGGCGATCGCGGCCCTGCAGCGCGCCGCGCAACTCGCGCCGCAGAGCGCACGCGCCGAACACGACCTGGCGCTGGCCCTGCACCAGGCCCGACGCAACGAAGCCGCGATGACAGCGGCACAGCGCGCACTGGCCAAGGGCAGCGACCTGCCCGAGACCTGGGGCCTGCTGGGCCGTGCGCTGGCGGCGCTGGGCCGTTATGACGAGGCGGAAGCCGCGTTTCGGGAAGCGGTCGCGCGCCGCGGCGACTTTGCCGAAGCGCAGCAGGATCTCGCACAGCTGCTCTGGCTTCGCCATGGCGATCTCGCGGTCGCTACCACCGCACTGGACGCGACGCTCGCGACCGATCCCGCGCAACCGAGACTGCTGGCCATCAAGGCCGCCCTGCATGTCGGCACCGGAGACGTGCCGGGCGGCCACGCCTTGTTCGCGCGCGCCGCGGCGTTGCCCGGTGCCGGTGCCGACGAACTGCTCGGCGCGGCCATGACCGCGCTGCCTGCCGACCGCCCGGCCGCGCTGGCTTACGCGCGCCGAGCCGAGGCCCTGGCGCCGGCCGCAGCCTCGGTGCATGCGTCACTCTGCGACATCCTCGTTGCCTGCGGCGAGCTCGATGACGCCGAGCCACGCATCAAGGCGCTGCAGTTGCACTATCCGCACGACCAGCACCTGCGCGCCCTGCAGGCCACGATCTGGCGCCTGCGCGGCGATCCGCGCTATGGCGCGCTCTATGACTACGCGCGCATGGTGCGCGGCTATGTCCTCGATGCACCGCCGGGCTGGGCGGATCGCGCGAGCTATCTGCGCGATCTCGCCGTGGCGCTGCGGCGACGCCATACCACCTACGGCCATCCACCGGACCAGTCGCTGCGTGGCGGCAGCCAGACGCTGGAGAACCTGGCCCATGCCGATGACCCGGTGATCCGCGCGTTTTTCCATGCCATCGATCGTCCGATCCGAGAGCACATGGCCTGGCTGGGCGCCGGTGACGATCCGCTGCGCGCGCGCAACAGCGGCGCTTATCGGCTCAGCGGCAGCTGGTCGGTGCAGCTGCGTCCCCGCGGTTTCCACGTCGATCACTTCCACACCGACGGCTGGCTCTCGTCGGCGTGCTACATCGAACTGCCGGATGCCGTGCAGGGTGACGACCACGCCGGCTGGATCAAGTTCGGGCAGCCCGGCCTGGCGCTGGAACCGCCGTTGCCGGCCGAGCATTTCGTCAAGCCCGAGCCGGGCCTGCTGGTGCTGTTCCCGTCGTACATGTGGCACGGCACCGTGCCCTTTTCGGGCACGCAGACGCGGCTGACGATCGCCTTCGATGTCGTTCCGGCCTGAATCCCCGCCATCGCGGGTGAGTCGCCGTTGACGCGGCCCCGCACTGCGCGGGCGGAGGGCGCGGGCGGCACGCTGAAACCCGCGGCATCCTGCGGGCGCCACCCGCACCGGCTGCGCTGACGGTCGGCCACGCTACCGCTCCGGCACGCAAGATGCATGTCTTGTGACCGCACGCACGGCCGGCAAGCTGATTTCAGCCTAGGGTGTTGCCGTTAGTTTGGAGTTAAGGCATGCTCAGGCCCGTAGCATTAACGGCCAGATAGCAGATAGTCTCGATATATCACTCGATCTAGCGCATTCAACTCGTTGATTAAAAATCATGCCGCTCACTCTGATTGCCCTGCTCTGCCTGGTCTTGATGGTCGTTGCGCTGTCGATCAAGCGCATTCCCGAAGGCCAGGTGTATTCCCTGCATCGGCTCGGGCGGCCAGCGCGCCTGCTCACGCCGGGTACGCACATGGTCTTGCCGCTGCTGGAACGGGTGGCGCACAAGATCAGTCTCACCGGTCGCACGCTGCGACTGGACGAAACTCTGGCGCAGGGCGGCGCGGCGGCGCGTGCCGTGCGCGCCACGCTGTACTGGCAGGTGCTTGATCCGGCGCGCGCCGAGAACATGATCGAGGGCGCCGACGCGCTGCTGCAGGCACGCGCACGATCCGTCCTGCTTGGCATCGATCCGCAGGCCCCCGTCGGCGAGCGCAACGCGGCGCTGAAGCGGACATTGAACGCCGCCGTGGAGGCTCATGGATTGCTGGTGACCCGCATCGACACCGAGCTCGACTGACGACGCCGACTCTCAAGGCAAAACGGGGCCCGCCATGTGCGGGCCCCGTGCGTTCGGGCTGGATTTCACCGCGGTGCGCCGGGATACTGGGCGGCCCACCGCGGCCGGCTGCCGCAGGAGACAGGCATGCCGGCCCGCACGGCGCTCAAACAGCAGCTCACGACCGGACTCGACGCGTTGGCGCTGGCGCTGCCGGATGCGGCCGTCGAGCGCCTGCTCGACTACATCGCCCTGCTCGAGCATTGGAACGGCAAATTCAACCTGACCGCGGTGCGCGAACCGGCGGCGATGGTGACGCGCCATCTGCTCGATTCGCTGGTGGTGCGGCCCTGGATCGCCGGCATGACGCTGGCCGATCTCGGCAGCGGCGCCGGGCTGCCCGGGATTCCGCTGGCGATCGCCCTGCCGCAGCTCAAAGTGACGCTGGTGGACAGCAACGGCAAGAAGGCCGGCTTCCTGCGCGAGGCGGTGCGCGTGCTGGAGCTGCCGCAGGTCGAGGTGATCCAGGCGCGCGCCGAGGCCTGCACCGGCACCCATGACCGGATCACCGCCCGTGCCCTGGCCAGCCTCGCCGACATGCTGCGCTGGGGCGGGCACCTGCTGGCACGCGACGGCGCCTGGCTGGCGTTCAAGGGTCGCCGTCCGGATGATGAGCTGGCCGCGCTGCCGCCGGGCTTTCGTGTCGCTGCCGTGGAACGGCTGACGGTGCCGGGTTTGGACGCGGAACGGCATCTGGTGGTAATCAAGAGGGCTACGCGGCCCGCAAGGCACCACCCATGACGCGCATCATCGCCATCGCCAACCAGAAAGGCGGGGTCGGCAAGACCACCACCGCGGTCAACCTCGCCGCGGCGCTGGCCGAGGCGCGGCGCAAGGTGCTGCTGGTCGATCTCGACCCGCAGGGCAACGCCACCATGGCCTCGGGCATCGACAAGCGCGCGGCCAAACCCAACGGCTGCGAGGTGCTGCTCGAGGAGGCTCCGATCGAGCGCGCGATCCTGGCCACCGAGGCCGGCTACGACCTGCTGCCCGGCAACAGCGACCTGACCGCCGCCGAGCTCAAGCTGATGGACACGCTGGCGCGCGAGTTCCGCCTCAAGGAACAGCTGGCGGCGCTCGGCGACCGCTATCCGATCATCCTGATCGACTGCCCGCCGACCCTGCACCTGCTGACCATCAACGCGCTGACCGCCGCGCATGGCGTGCTGATCCCGGTGCAATGCGAGTACTTCGCGCTGGAAGGGCTGGCCAGCCTCAAGGAGACCATCGAGGCGGTGCGCCGGCGGCTCAATCCGCAGCTCGAGATCGAGGGCCTGCTGCGCACCATGTACGACGTGCGCAACAACCTCGCCAACGAGGTCTCGGCGCAGCTCACCCGCCACTTCGGGGACAAGCTCCTGCGCTCGGTGATTCCGCGCAACGTGCGGCTGGCCGAGGCGCCCAGCCACGGCAAGCCGATCAACCTCTACGACCGCGAATCGCGCGGCGCGATCGCCTACCTCGGACTCGCCGGCGAAATGATCCGCCGCGAGCGCACCGCCACCAGTGCCGCGGCGACCGCCGCCGGCCTCCACTGAGCATCCCCATGGCAGCGAAGAAACGCGGACTCGGACGTGGCCTCGATGCGCTGCTCGGCGGCAGCGGCGACGCCCCGGCGAACGAGGGCGACGGCGACCTGCGCACGCTGGCGGTCACCGCGATCCAGCCCGGCAAGTACCAGCCGCGGCAGCACTTCGACGTCGCCGCGCTGGACGAACTGGCGGCCTCGATCAAGGCCCAGGGCCTGATCCAGCCGCTGGTGGTGCGCGCGCTGGGCCGCGAGCGCTACGAGCTGATCGCCGGCGAGCGCCGCTGGCGCGCGGCGCAACGCGCCGGGCTCGCCGAGGTACCGGCACTGGTGCGCGAGGTGCCCGAGCAGTCGCTGCTGGCGATGGCATTGATCGAAAACATCCAGCGCGAGGATCTGACGCCGCTGGAGGAGGCCGGCGCGCTGGCGCGACTGCTGGAGGAGTTCGATCTCACTCACCAGCAGGTCGCCGCGGCGGTCGGCCGCTCGCGCGCGGCGGTGTCCAACCTGCTGCGCCTGCTGGAGCTGCCCAAGCCGATTCGCGATCTGCTCGACGAGCGCAAGCTCGACATGGGCCATGCGCGCGCGCTGGCCACCCTGCCCGAGATCGATGCCGTGGCGCTGGCGCGCGAGGCCGCGGCCGCCGGCTGGTCGGTGCGCGAACTCGAGGATGCGGTGCGTCGCCGCCAGTCCGCACCCGCGCGCAAACCGCACGGCGGCGGCGGACGCGATCCCAACATCGATGCCCTCGAGCGCGAGCTGTGTGAACGATTGGCCGCGCCGGTGGCACTCAGCCACGGCCGCAACGGCCGCGGCAAGCTGGTGATCCGCTACCACAGCCTCGACGAACTGGACGGCCTGCTCGAGCGGCTGCGGCGATCATGACCGCTGGCGACCGCGAATCGTCCGCCATGCCCGAGCTGTCCGTCGTCGTCCCGGTCTTCAACGAGCGCGACAATGTCGTTCCGCTGCTGACCGAGATCGCCGCCGTACTGCGCGACCGGCTCGATTTCGAGATCATCTTTGTCGACGATGCCAGCCGCGACGACACCCTGAGCGTGCTGCGCACCGCCCGCGCCGACTTCCCCGAACTGCGCGTGCTGCATCACGCACGCCAGAGCGGCCAGAGCACTGCGGTGTGGAGCGGCGTGCGCGCCGCCCGCGGACACTGGGTGGCGACGCTGGACGGGGACGGCCAGAACGATCCTGCCGACATCCCCAGATTGCTGGCGGCGCGCGATCGCGCCGCCCCGGCGGTGAAACTGTTCGCCGGCTGGCGCACCACGCGTCGCGACGGCTTCAGCAAACGCCTGTCGTCGAAGGTCGCCAACGGCGTCCGCGCGCGCATGCTCGGCGACGCCACACCGGATACCGGCTGCGGGCTGAAGCTGTTCGAGCGCGAGACGTTTCTTCTGCTGCCGTACTTCGATCACATGCACCGCTTTCTTCCGGCGCTGGTCCGGCGCGCCGGCTGCGGCTGCGAGAGCGTGCCGGTCAACCATCGCCCGCGCACGCGCGGGGTATCCAAGTACGGCCTGTGGGACCGGCTGTGGGTGGGCATCGCCGATCTGCGCGGCGTCGCCTGGCTGATCCGCCGCGCCCGCGTCAGCGGCGTCGAGGAACTGTAAGCACGCGGCAGGCGCTCTCAGCCCTCGTCGCGCCCGGGCGCCGCGCGGATCTGCGCCTCGACGCAGGCGATCGCGGTCATGTTGATCACGCGCCGCACCGTCGCCGACGGCGTGAGCACGTGCGCCGGCCTGCTGACCCCCATCAGGATCGGGCCGATCACCACGCCATCGGTCATCATGCGCACGAGATTGAAGGCGATGTTGGCCGACTCGAGATCCGGAAACACGAACATGTTGGCGCGCCCGCCGAGGCGGGAGTTCGGAAACAGGTGCTCGCGGATCGTCGCCTCCATCGCGACGTCGGCCTGCATCTCGCCCTCGACCTCGAGCTTGGGCACGCGCGCCAGGATCAGCTCCAGCGCACGCCGCATCTTGCGCGCCCCCTCGGTGTCGCGGCTGCCGAAATTGGACGATGACAGCAGCGCGATCTTGGGCTGGATGCCGAACAGCCTGAGCCGGATCGCCGCCTGCAGGGTGGCCTCGGCGATGTGCTCGGGCGTGGGGTTCTCCTTGACGTGGGTATCGAGGAAGAAGAACACGCCCTTGTCGTTGGCGACCGCGGTCATCGCCGCCGGGCAGTCCACGCCGGGATCGGTCTGCAGCACTTCCAGCAGATAGGCCAGCTTCTTGTGGTAGCGCCCGACCAGGCCGCAGATCAGCGCGTCGGCCTCGCCGCGCTCGACCATCAGCGCCGCGATCACCGCGGTACGCGAGCGCACGAAGGACTTGGCCAGCGAGGGCGTCACGCCGCGCCGCCGCATCAGCGCGTAGTACTGCTGCCAGTAATCGGGGAAGCGCGGATCGGAATGGATGTTGACCAGCTCGAAATCGCTGCCGGGGCGGATACGCAGGCCGATGCGCCTGATGCGCGCCGCGATCACGTCGGGGCGGCCGATCAGGATCGGCCGCGCCAGGCGCTCGTCAACCACCGTCTGCACCGCGCGCAGTACGGTTTCCTCCTCGCCTTCGGCATAGACCACGCGCCGGGGGTCGGCCTTGGCGCGGTCGAACACCGGCTTCATCACCAGACCGGTACGGAAGACGAAGTTCATCAGCCGCTCGCGGTAGGCGTCCATGTCGGCGATCGGACGGGTGGCGACGCCGGAGTCCATCGCCGCCTGCGCCACCGCCGGCGCCAGCTGCACCAGCAGACGCGGATCGAACGGCTGCGGGATCAGGTATTCGGGTCCGAAGCTGGGCGCCTTGCCGCCGTAGGCCCGCGCGGCGACATCGCTGGCCTCGCGCCGGGCCAGTTCGGCGATGGCGTGCACGCAGGCCACCTTCATCGCCTCGTTGATGGTGGTGGCACCCACGTCCAGCGCACCGCGGAAAATGTACGGGAAGCAGAGCGCGTTGTTGACCTGGTTGGGATAATCCGAACGCCCGGTGGCGACGATGCAGTCCGGACGCGCGGCGCGCGCCAGCTCCGGATCGATCTCGGGCGTCGGGTTGGCCAGTGCGAGGATCACCGGCTGCCCGGCCATGCTGGCGACCATCGCCGGCTTCAGCACGCCGCCGGCCGAGACGCCGAGGAATACGTCGGCGCCGACGACGATATCGGCCAGCGCGCGCGCGCTGGTGTCGCGCGCATAGCGGGCGCCGTCGGGGTCGAGCCCCGGCCGGCCGCGATAGAGCACCCCGTCCTTGTCGGCCACCCGAATATGCTCGGGACGCACGCCAAGCCGAACCAGCATGTCGAGGCAGGCGATGCCGGCCGCGCCGGCCCCGGATGCCGCCACGCGCACGCTGGCGATGTCCTTGCCGACGATCTGCAGCGCATTGAGCACCGCCGCGCCGACGATGATCGAGGTGCCGTGCTGATCATCGTGAAACACCGGAATGCGCATGCGCTCACGCAGCTTGTGCTCGACGGCGAAACACTCCGGCGCCTTGATGTCCTCGAGGTTGATCCCGCCGAAGGTCGGCTCCAGGCTGGCGATGATCTCGACCAGCTTGTCCGGGTCGCGCTCGTCGATCTCGATGTCGAACACGTCGATGCCGGCGAACTTCTGGAACAGCACCGCCTTGCCTTCCATGACCGGCTTGGCTGCCAGCGGCCCGATCGCGCCCAAGCCCAGCACCGCGGTACCGTTGCTGATCACCGCCACCAGGTTGCCGCGCGCGGTCAGCGCGGAAACCGCGCGCGGATTCTCGACGATCGCCTCGCAGGCAGCGGCAACCCCGGGCGAATAGGCCAATCCCAGGTCGCGCTGGGTCAGCAGCGCCTTGGTCGGGGTGACGCGGATCTTGCCGGCCGGCGCGGCGCGGTGATAGTCGAGCGCGGCGCGCTTGAGTTCCTCGGCAGTGGGCATGGTCGCAATCGCGGACTTCGGCTTGCGCCGGGGGTGTGGGGAAGGCCGAAAAGAGTAGCACGAGGCCTCGGCGCGGCCCGGGCGTCCGACGCCGCGATTCAGCCCCGAGCGAGGTCCGCGGCGGCCACGTCGGCCATGCGGATGCGATTGGCGAACAGCGAGAACGCGAGGTTTCCGGCCAGCCCGCGGGTACGCCGCAGCCACGGCGGCAGGAACTGCGCCGGAGCGATGAAACCGTTGACGAACCAGGGTTCCAGGGTCACCACGTCGGCCAGCGTCAGCTTGCCGGCGAACAGGGCACGGGTCAGGTCGAGGCGCTGATGCTTCAGCGCCCAACGAAAGAAGGTGTGCACGGTCAGCAGGCCGTGCAGATAGACATTGTCCTTGGCGAAGGCGGCGCCACCCGCGGTCGGCACGCCGCGGAACACCCGTTGCGCCGAATTGAAGCTGTCACTCGCGGTCTGTCCGGCGTCCCGAAAGAAGCGGAACACCTCGACGAAGTCGGCGCCTGCGAGCGCGCGGTCGATGGCCAGGATGCGCAGGCTGATGCGTTTCAGGCGCCCGATGTCGATCGCTCCCGAGATCAGCTCGGCGAATACCGCCAGCCCCTCCTGGGTCGCGGTGACGCGCGGCGAAGTGCGGCTGAGCGAGCGCAGATGCGGCTGCTCGCGGCCGTTCAACGCGGTCAGCGTGTGCACGAAGGCCTCGTGGGCCAGCAACTGGTGGTGGTCGTATTCGCTGAAGCGGGACGCCGCGCGCAAGCGGATGCGGGTGGCGCCCGCGGCCGCCTTGGCCGTCAGGTCGGGATCGATCTCGACCGCGATGCGCCCGGCGCCGAACAGTGCATCCAGCGCCGGCACCAGCTCCGCGCGCACGACTTGCGCCGGCAGAACGGCCTCGTCGTCGTCGGATCGGATCACGCCCAATTCGTCGGCTACTGCCACGAAATGACGCGCGGCATCCAGGTTGCTCAGCGTGCTGCCGGGGATGACATCGCCGGGGCGGCCGTAGATCGCCGCGGAGAGCGTGCTGACCGCCGGCGTGCCGACGGCCTCCAGCATCGTCGCCGCGGTCAGCCACGAGGCCGCGGTCGCGCGCACGTAGGACCCCAGGGGATGCGCCGCATCCGCCTCGTCATGGATCGTCTCCAGCTCGACGCGCTCGCGGGCGAGATCGGGCGGCGTGTAGCGCACCTGCGGCAGGCGTGGCGCCGCACCATCGCCCAGGGCCAGAAACGCCTGCTCGAGCGTGGGCGGCCACGCCACCGTCGGCAAGATGCGGATACGCCGCACCGCGGCGACCAGGCGACGGTCGAGCGCTGCGTAATGCGCCAGTTCGCTCGACAACGGTGGCGAGGCCGCGGCAGTCATGGCGGCAGTGTAGCCACGCGATGCCTGCGGTGATGGTGCGTCGCGGTGCCGCTCAGAAATCCTTTTCCACGGTCAGGTAGTAGCCGCGCCGCGCCGCGTATTGCGGTGCGCCGACGCCGATGCCGGTCCCGTCGCGCAGGACGTAGCTGCGATCCAGTGCGTTGAGCACGGTGAAGCGGGTCTTGACCGGCCCCAGGGGACCGCGGCCGAAGCGGTGACTGATGTTGAGGTTGAGCTGGAAATACGCGGGCAGATTCAGGGTATTGGCGAACCCCGCATGCAGGCCGGTGCCGTAGAGGTAGTCGGCGCCAATGCGGGTGCCATCCTCGAGACGGAAGCTCAATCCGCCCGAGGACGACAGACGCTGGGCATGATCGAGATAGATCCAGTTTTGCGCGATGTAGGTCAGCTCGGCGGCGTCGAAGTTGTACTGCCCCGAAGCGACCTGCTTGCCCTTGGCGGTGTTGCCGGTGAGATTGAAGTAGGCGCTCCACGGCCCGGCGGCGTAGGTGACGCTGAACTCGATGCCGTGGTTGCGGCCGTAACGGTAGTTGAAGTCGGAAAAGATCAGCGCGGTACCAAACTGACCCTCGTCGAGCAGGTTGCGCGACTGCGTGTAGTAGGTGTCCAGTCCCAGCGTCAGCGCCGGATTGACCTGCCACTGCACGCCGACGTCGTAGTCGTTGCTGCGCGCGGCGCGTACGCTGGTGTTGGCACTGGTCGGCACGGCGTTGCTGGTCCCCTGGAACAGCGCGATGTCGGTGGCGGCGATCAGCTCGGTCGAGGGCGGGGTGAAATAGCGCGCGTAACCGGCATGCAGGGTCCAGGCATCGCTCAGGTTGTAAACCGCTCCGAGACGCGGGCTGAGCTGGCTCGCGTCGAGATAGCCGCCGATATGGTCATAGCGCAGACCGTAGTTGATCGCCAGCCGCTCTCCGGGTGTCCATTCGTCCTGCAGATAGAAGCTGAGGGTGCGCGCCTGCAGCCGGTTGTTGTCGGTGATGCTCAGCGGCACGTCGCTGGTCTGCACGCCATAGGCGTCGACCGGGAACACCAGTGAGGTGTTGTCCTGCGCGGCATGCTCGTCGCTTGCATACGCGCCGTAGCGCAGCGTATGGGTGTCGCCCAGCGGTATCGCGAAATCGGCCTGCAGGGTGCTGGCGCGATTGCTGCGACCGACCGTGGAGGCGACACCGTTGAAGATCAGGTCACCGATGTTGTCGGGCTGGAAATCGACCCGGCTGTAGCGCTGGCCCAGCGCCACCTGATAACTGCTGGCCCCCAGCTTTCCCTGCAGCGACAGCACCGCGAAGCGCGTCAGTTCGCGCTGCCGCTCGTCGAGCCGGGTCGAATCGAATCCCGGCGGAGCTCCGGCCAGCACGAAGACCGGAGGCTGGCCGGGATTGTCGGGTATCTGGAAGCGATTGCCGGCCAGTCCCGCCATCAGGCTGACGCGTGCTTCGTCGTTGAGCACGTACGAAAGCATGCCGAAGCCATGGATCTGGTTGCTGCGATCATGGATGGCATCGCGCGCGGGCGTCGGGTTCTCGATGCCGAGATCATTGCGACTGAAGCTGCCGGTGGCAAACCAGCTCCAGCGCCCGGCCCGGCCCCAGTCGCTCAACGTCGGATCGAGCGTGGCGTGGCTGCCCGTGGTCAGGCCGACGCTGCCGCCGTTGCCGAGCTTCTCACCCGCCTTGGTGGTGACATCGACGACGCCCGCGGTGCGCAGTCCGTACTGAGCCGGCAGTGCGCCGGTCAGCAGGCGCATCGATTCGATCATGCGCGGATCCAGCGTCTGGCCGAAGCCGGAGATGCTCTCCGGGATCAGCACGCCGTTGATGCGGTACTGCAGGTTGCCGTGGTCGCCGCGCACGTGCACATCGCCGTAGGAATCCTGCACCACCCCCGGCGCCTGCAACAGGATCTGGTTGACGGGCGTCGAGGCGCCCAGCGGCAGCTGGCTGATGGCCTGCGGGCCGAAGGTGTAGCTGCTGCTGCCGGTGGAGGGCGATAGCTGGTTGCGCGCCTGGTCCAGGCGTGTGGCGACGACATCGATCGCGCCGAGTTGTTGCACCGCCTGCGGCGTTCCGGGCGCCTCCGCCGGCACGGCAGCGGTCGGCGGAGCGGCGACCGATTCAGCCATCGCCGCACGGACCCCGGGGCACGCCAGCGCGACCGCGATCGCCAGTGCAAGACGGGAGCGGACTTGGGCTGGCATCGATGCATCCAGGAGCGGTGAGATCGGTGAACCGATCAGATTTGTTATTGTATAACAATCTTGATCAGCCCATCCGGGCCGTAAGTCATGACCGCAGGAGGGAACCGCGACACGTGCCCGTGCCGGACGACGGCAGTGTCGACGTCAGGCCGGAGGCCGGTGCGGAGTTCCCGGCGGCCTGACCGCCGGTGCGGCGGCGATCAGCCCGCGTGCCCTAGGGCACGAGCGCGGCGGCGACCGGAGCGTCGTCGACCGATGCGGCCAGTACGCCGTGCAGTGCGCTGCGGAATGCCTGGAAGCGTGCCAGCTCGCTCCCGTCGAGTTGCACCGGTGTGATCACCTCGCGGCGCAGCAGGACCGGATTGGCCTCCGCCTCGGACTCGACGTCGGCTGCCTGGGTTTCGATCCGCAGCGGATCGATGCGCTTGCCGCTCTCCCACAGTTCGAGATACAGGTGCGGCCCGGTCGAAAGCCCGGAACTGCCGACGTAACCGATCACCTGCCCGGCCCGCACGAACTCGCCGTCGTGCAGACCGCGAGCGTAGCGCGCCATGTGGCCATAGCGCGTGCGCACATCCGGCGCGTGGCGCACCTCGACCATGCGACCGTAATAGCCATGCCAGCCGACGAAGTCGACGCGGCCGTCCGCCACGGCGCGGATCGGAGTGCCCATCGGCGCCGCGAAATCGACGCCCTTGTGGAACTCGGGCCGGTGCAGCACCGGATTGGTGCGCCAGCCCCAACCCGAGGTCAGCCGCGCATCGGGCACCGGCTCGACCAGCGGCAGCGGCATCACACCCTGGCCTTCGGCATCGACCAGCAGACTGCGCCCGTGCGCATCGGTGAAACGGAACAGGCGGTGCTCGTGGCCGGCTGCATAGATGGTCATCTGCGCCAGCTGCGCGTCGCTGCTGTCGGGATTGCCGAAAAACAGCGCGCTGACGATCGCCCCCGGCGGCAGCGGTGACGGCAGGCGCTGGTCGCGATCGAGCCAGTCGGTAATCGCGCGCGCCAGCAGCGGCGAGACATGGTGCGCCACCAGCGATTCGGCCAGCGAACTGGCCACCGTGAAAGACAGATGCTGGGGTGTGCCCAGCGGCAGCAGGGGCGCGATGCCGTCCGTGCCGGCAGCCGTATCAACAGGCTCATCGCGATGCGCGGGCGTGGCGATGTCCGCGATCAGCCGGCGCGCACGATGCCGGATCACCGGGACGTCCGCGCCCAGCACCAGGCGGCCACGACGCTGGCCATGCAGGATCTCGATCCGCACCAGCCGGGTGCCATGCACGGTGTGCTCGATGCAACCCTCGACGCGGTCGCCCGGACGCAGCGCCGCGGCCGGTTCGCGGGCCGCGACGCGACGGCCCCACTCGAAGGCCTGGCT
Organism: Lysobacteraceae bacterium; assembly: GCA_028870665.1. Lineage (GTDB taxonomy): Bacteria > Pseudomonadota > Gammaproteobacteria > Xanthomonadales > Rhodanobacteraceae > Metallibacterium. Next base: position 18,478 of record JAGWPB010000017.1, on the reverse strand, counting down.
GCGCGCAAGGCCCCAGCGGGCCAGCAGCACGTCCAGGGTTTCACCCTTGCGGACCGTGGTGCGCGCCGGCAAGCAGCCGGCGCGGGCGGGCCCGGCAAGAACGAGGCTGCTGGCGCAGCCGGCAATCAGGACGAACGCAACGGCAAGGACGCGTCGGAACGGGCGCATCGGGCGATTCCTCTCTCGGCGCGGACCCGTGCATGGCAGGCCCGTCGCGTGGCGCATGCCCGGCTGTTTCCTTCCCCCGGGGCAGCGTTCCTTTATACGGGCGACCCGTTACGTGAGCGTTAGATGAAGCTCACGCCTCGTTTACGATCCGTTACCTGGCGACCGTCGGCTCAGCGCGATGAGACGTACTTCTCACGCCGGATATGGGGAACAGGCAACCCGGCCTGCTTCAGGGCCTCGAAAGTCTGGTCGACCATGTCCGGGTTTCCGCACAGATAGGCGACGTCACCGGTCGCGTCGGGCTTCAGCTCCGGCAACACAGTCTGCACATGGCCCAGTCGATCCTGCGCTCGCGGCAACGGACGAGCGCCGCGACTGAAGCAGGGCACGAAGCGGAACCGCGGCTGGGCCCGGGCAAACGCCTCGAATTCATCGCCATACAGCAGTTCCTGTTCGCTGCGCGCACCATAAAGCACGACCACCTCGATGCCGCGACGGGCGATGACCGCGGCCAGCTGCGGCAGCATCGCCCGGTAGGGCGTGACACCGGTGCCGGTGGCGACCAGCAGATAGCGGCGGTTGGCGTCGCCGTCCATCAGGATGAAGCGCCCGTAAGGTCCGCTGGCTTCGACCATGCCGCCTTCGGGCAGGGCCGACAGCAGCGCGGTCGCGGCGCCACCGTCGACATAGCTGACCGCGATCTCGATCCGCCGCACCGTGCCGCCGTCGGCCACCGTCGCCACCGAGTAGCTGCGCTTGGTCGGCTTGCCATCGGCGTAATGGAAGTGGATCTGCACGAACTGGCCCGGCACGAAGACGAATGGCTGGCCATCGGCGCGCTCGAAGGCCATGTGACGAACGGCGGGCGCGAGCATGCGGCTGTCCACCAGACGCAGGGTGAAGTGATCGGCCATGGGGAATGCGGGGCTGGCTGACTGGGGCCGATATACTAGCGGTTTGCCTACCCGAGCCCGCCATGACCTCCGCTCCCGCGCTCGACATCCGCGACCTGCGCAAGACGTATCCCAACGGCGTCGAGGCGCTCAAGGGCATCACGCTGACCGTGGAGGCAGGCGACCTGTTCGCCCTGCTCGGTCCCAACGGCGCCGGCAAATCGACCCTGATCGGCATCCTCTCCTCGCTGGTCAACGCCAGCGGCGGCGAGGCGCGCGTATTCGGCGTACCGGTGCATGCGCGCCGCAGCGAGGCCATGGCGCTGATCGGCCTGGTGCCGCAGGAACTCAACCTCAACCAGTTCGAGCGGCCGCTGGACATCTGCATCAACCAGGCGGGTTTCTACGGCATCCCGCGACGCGTCGCCGGCGAGCGCGCCGAGAAATACCTGCGCGAACTCAAGCTCTGGGACAAGGCGGAACATTCCGCGCGCATGCTCTCCGGCGGCATGAAACGCCGGCTGATGATCGCGCGGGCGATGATGAACGAGCCCAGGCTGCTGATCCTCGACGAGCCGACCGCCGGCGTCGACATCGAGATCCGCCGCTCGATGTGGCAGTTCGTGCAGGGCATCAACCGCGCCGGCACCACGGTGATCCTGACCACGCACTACCTGGAAGAGGCCGAGAGCCTCTGTCGCAACATCGCGATCATCGACCACGGCCGCATCGTCGAGCACACCACGATGCGCGCGCTGCTGGCCAAGCTCGACGTCGAGACCTTCGTGCTCGATCTGGCCGCGCACTGCCCCGACGCGCTGCCTGCGCCGGAAGGCATCGCCCTGCGCCGCATCGACGAGCATACCGTCGAGGCCGAACTGCCGCGCGGCCGCGACCTCAACGGTCTGTTCGCAGCGCTGTCGGCGGCCGGCATCGCGGTGCGCTCGATGCGCACCAAGTCCAACCGGCTCGAGGAACTCTTCGTGCGCCTGACCGGCCCCGGCAAGGAGGCCGCATGAACGCGCGCGAGCAGTGGGTGGCGCTGGGCACCATCGTACGCCGCGAGGTGATGCGCATCCTGCGCATCTGGGGCCAGACCCTGATGCCGCCGGCGATCACGATGACACTGTACTTCTTGATCTTCGGCACCCTGATCGGCAGCCGCATCGGCACCCTGCACGGCTACACCTACATGCAGTACATCACCCCGGGCCTGGTGATGATGAGCGTGATCACCAACAGCTACGGCAACATCACCAGCTCGTTCTTCGGGGCCAAGTTCGGCCGTTACGTCGAGGAGATGCTGGTATCGCCGATGCCGCCGCTGGTGATCCTCGGCGGCTATGTGACCGGCGCGGTACTGCGCGGGCTGCTGGTGGGCGCGATCGTGCTGGCACTGTCGCTGTTTTTCACCCATCTCACCGTGGTCAACCCGTGGGTGACCGCGAGCAGCGTGCTGCTGGCCTCGGTGGTGTTCTCGCTGGCCGGCTTCATCAACGCGGTGTACGCGCGCAAGTTCGACGACATCGCCCTGGTGCCGACCTTCGTGCTGACCCCGCTGACCTACCTCGGCGGCGTGTTCTATTCGGTCGACCAGCTGCCGGAGCCGTGGCGCGGGATTTCGCACGCCAATCCGATCCTGTACATGGTCAGCGCGTTTCGCGACGGCATGCTCGGCGCCGGCGACATCGCGCTGGGACCGGCCTACGCGGTCATGCTCGGTCTGATGCTGGTGCTGGGCTGGGTGGCGATCACCCTGCTCCGGCGCGGCGTCGGCCTGCGCAGCTGAGCGACCGGGGCCGGAAAGAAAAAGCCCCGAAGGCCAGGGGGAAGCCTTCGGGGCCGGGGGTGGAGCAAGACCCGGGGAGAGGTCTTGCTCCGTGCGACCGGATCCAGGGGAGGGGATCGTGGTCGCGATGGACGCCGTTGCGTGCGTCCGGAATCTTAGATGGACTCGCGGCGGCGAAAGTTCAACGGGTCTCTGCGAAAAATTTATTCGGCGTTCATCGGGCCGCGAATCAGTGCCTTGCACCGGACCGACGCCGCCCGATGCTCAATGCGCCTGATCCCAGTTGGTGCCCGCGCCGGCATCGACCACCAGCGGCACGGCAAGTTCGGCGGCGGCGCCCATGCGCGCGCTGATCTCGGCGCGCACCGCTTCGAGCGCCTCGGCACGCACTTCCAGCACCAGCTCGTCATGGACCTGCATCAGCAGGCGCGCGTCATCGCGGGAACCCAGCCAGGCATCGACCGCGATCATCGCGCGCTTGATGATGTCGGCGGCGGTGCCCTGCATCGGTGCGTTGATCGCGGCGCGCTCGGCGCCGGCGCGGCTGGCGGCGTTGCGCGCGCGGATGTTCTCCAGGTACAGCCGGCGCCCGAACAGGGTCTCGACGTAGCCGTCACGCACCGCGCGCTCGCGGGTGGCGTCCATGAAGGCGCGCACACCGGGATAGCGGGCGAAGTAGCGGTTCATGTACTCCTGCGCCTCGCTGCGACCGATGCCCAGCTGGCGCGCCAGCCCGAACGCGCTCATGCCGTACATCAGGCCGAAGTTGATCGCCTTGGCGGCGCGGCGCTCGTTGCCGTCAACCGTATCCGGCGTCTTGCCGAACACCTCGGCGGCGGTGGCGCGGTGCACGTCCAGCCCGGCGCGGAACGCGCGCAGCAGGCCCTCGTCACCGGACAGATGCGCCATGATGCGCAGCTCGATCTGCGAGTAGTCGGCGGCCAGGATCACCCAGCCCGGCGGCGCGATGAAGGCCTGGCGGATGCGCCGGCCATCCTCGGTGCGGATCGGGATGTTCTGCAGGTTGGGATCGGAGGAACTCAGCCGCCCGGTGCCGGCGACCGCCTGGTGGTAGCTGGTATGCACGCGGCCGGTCTCGGGATTGACCATCTCCGGCAGCTTCTCGGTGTAGGTCGAGCGCAGCTTGGCCAGTCCGCGGTAGTCGAGGATCAGCCGCGGCAGCTCGTGCAGGTCGGCGATGGCCTCCAGGGCCTCTTCGTTGGTGGAGGGCTGGCCGGTCGGCGTCTTCAGCACCGCCGGCAGCTCGAGTTCATCGAACAGCAGCGCCTGCAGCTGCTTGGGCGAATCGAGATTGAAGCTGCGCCCGGCGATCGCGTGCACGCGCTGCTCGGTTTCGTGCATGCGTCGCGCCAGGCCGGCGCTCTGGCGCCTGAGTTCGGCGACGTCGATCAGCACGCCGCGTCGTTCCATGCGCGCCAGTACCGGTATCAGCGGCATCTCGATCTCGCGATAGACGCGCGCCAGCGCCGGCGTGGCCTCGAGGCGCGGCCACAGCGCATGGTGCAGGCGCAGGGTGATGTCGGCGTCCTCGGCCGCGTAGCGGCAGGCGCTGTCGAGATCGACCGCGGCGAACGGGATCTGTTTGGCGCCCTTGCCGGCGACGTCGCTGTACTTGATCGTGGTGTAACCGAGGTAGCGCGCAGCCAGCGTGTCCATGTCGTGGCGCGTCGCGGTGGCGTTCCAGACGTAGGACTCGAGCATGCTGTCGTGGGCCAGCCCCGCCAACACGATGCCGTGGCGCGCCAGCACGTTGAGGTCGTACTTGATGTGCTGACCCAGCTTGGGCCGCCGCGGGTCCTCGAGGACGGGCTGCAGCGCCGCCAGGGTCGCCGCGCGATCGAGCTGCGCCGGCATGCCGGGATATTCATGTGCGAGCGGCACGTAGGCGGCACGACCCGGCTCGACCGCGAAGGACACTCCGACGATGTCCGCGCGCATCGCGTCGAGACTGGTGGTCTCGGTGTCGAAGCTGATCAGCGCAGCCGAGCGCAGCTTGTCCAGCCACGCATCGAGCTGCCCGGTGGTCGTCACCAGCTCATACTCGCCGGGCGCGGCCAACGCGGGATCGGGCGATGCGTCGCGGGAACCGGGGTCCGAGTCATTTTCGACACGCGGTGTCCCGGTCTTCGAGTGTGGTCTTTCCGAAAATGACTCGGGCCCCGGTTCCGGCCCCGTTGCCAGCTCTTTCAGCGCCGCGTTGAAGCCGTAGCGGGCATAGAGCATGCGCAGCGCCTCGACGTCGCGCGCGCGCGGCGCGAGATCGGTCGGCGCCTGCTCCAGTGCGACGTCGGTCTTGATCGTGGCCAGCTGCCGCGACAGCGGCAACCTCGGCAGTGCCGCGCGCAGGTTCTCGCCGACCTTGCCGCCGATGGCATCGGCATGGGCCATCACGCCCTCCAGCGAGTCGTACTCCTGCAACCACTTGGCGGCGGTCTTGGGGCCGCATTTCTCGACGCCCGGAATGTTGTCGACACTGTCGCCCATCAGCGCCAGCAGATCGACGATGCGCTCCGGCGGCACGCCGAATTTCGCGATCACGCCGGCGCGATCGGTGGTGCTGCCGCTCATGGTGTTGACCAGGCGCACATGCGTGCCGACCAGCTGGGCGAAATCCTTGTCGCCGGTGGAGATCGTCACCTCGATGCCGGCCGCGGCGGCCTGCGTGGCCAGGGTACCGATGACGTCATCGGCCTCCACCCCCGGCACGCGCAGGATCGGCAGGCCCAGCGCCGCGACGATCGCCAGCATCGGCTCGATCTGCGCGCGCAGATCGTCGGGCATCGGCGCGCGATTGGCCTTGTAGTCCGCATAAAGCTCGTCGCGGAAGGTCGGCCCGGAGGCATCGACCACGAAGGCGGCGTAGTCGGGTCTGGCGGCCAGCGTCGCGCGCAGCATGTTGACCACGCCGAACAGCGCGCCGGTCGGCTCGCCCGCCGGGTTGCTCAGCGGCGGCAGCGCGTGGAAGGCGCGATAAAGATACGACGAGCCGTCGATCAGGGTCAGCGTGGACATGAACGGATTCTCGCACGCGATCCGCCAGTCCCGACGATGGGGATTACCATGAAAGGCCCGCTCCGGAGTGCGCCATGAAACCCATCGTCCGATTCGCTGCCGCGTTGACCTGCGCCGTCGCCCTGCCGCTGGCGGCGCAATCGGCGCCTCCCGCGAGCGTGCCGCCACCGCCCGGACTCGATGACCCCGGCGTCAACCCCGCAGCGGTCGCCGCACCGGGCAGTGTCCGCGCCGCCGGCGCACGAGGTGCGGGAGCAGCCGCCTCGACGGCGCCCGCACGCAGCGCCAGCGTGTTCCCGAATGCCGCGCTGCGCCACGACGAGCGCGATCTGCGCGGCGAGCCGCCGCCGACCGTCGATGTGCGCAAGCACGACGGCGACACGATCCAGGAATACCGGGTAGCCGGGCGCGTCACCATGATCCGCATCATCCCCAGGCACGGCCCGGTACAGACCTTCTACGCCGATCCGCAGGGGCGCCTGATTCCCGATCCGCGCGAAGGCCCGGTGCAACCGGTGTACTACACGCTCTACACCTGGCAGCACTGAAAGGCTGCGCAGCCATCGGCTGCGACCGCCGACCGCCGAGTTTGCGCACGATCCGAGCCGCACAGACCGTGCCCGCCGGCTTCGAGTCGGCGGCGCGGGCCGCAGTCCCTCCGGGGCTAATGACGGAAGTGACGCACCCCGGTGAACACCATCGCCAGATCATGCTCGTCGGCGGCGGCGATCACGTCGGCATCGCGCATCGATCCCCCGGGCTGGATCACCGCGCGGATACCGGCCGCGGCGGCCGTGTCGATGCCGTCCCGGAACGGGAAAAACGCATCCGACGCCAGCACGCTGCCGCGTATCTCGAGCCCGGCGTCGGCGGCCTTGAGCGTCGCGATGCGGGCGCTGATCACCCGACTCATCTGGCCGGCGCCGATACCGACGGTACGGCCGTCGCGCGCGCAGACGATCGCATTGGACTTGACGAACATCGCCACGTGCCAGGCGAACAGCAGGTCGCGCAGCTCCTCGACGTCGGGCACCCGCCGGCTGACCACCTTGAGGTCGCTCAGCAGCAGGGTGTCGCGATCGGCATCCTGCACCAGCAGGCCGCCGGCGATGCGCTTGTAATCGCGCAGCGATGTCAGCTGTTCCGGCCAGGCGCCGGTGGCCAGCACGCGCACGTTGGGCTTCCTGGCGAACACCGCCAGAGCCGCCGGGCTGATCTCGGGCGCCAGCACCACCTCGACGAACTGCTGCTTCAGGATCGCTTCGGCGGTGGCCACGTCGAGCGGCTGGTTGAAGGCGATGATGCCGCCGAAGGCCGAGGTCGGATCGCAGGCATAGGCGCGCTCGTAGGCGGTGCGAATGTCGGCGCCCAGCGCCACGCCGCAGGGGTTGGCGTGCTTGACGATGACGCAGGCCGGCACCTTCCGGAACGCCTTGACGCATTCGAGCGCGGCGTCGGCATCGGCCAGGTTGTTGAACGACAGCTCCTTGCCGGCCAGCATGCGCGCGGTCGCGGCGATGCCGGGCGGCGTCTGCGGTTCGAGGTAGAGCGCACCGCCCTGATGCGGGTTCTCGCCGTAGCGCAGTGTCTGCGCCCGCTGCAGCGCGAGGTGCAGCGTGGGCGCGAACGGCTCGACGTGCTCGCCGTCGCCGCGCGCGCCGAGCCAGTCGGCGATCAGGCCGTCATAGCGTGCGCTAAGCGCGAACGCCTTCGCGGCCAGGCGCCGGCGCAGGCCCAGGGTCGTGCCGCCCTCGCCGCGCAACGCCTCGATCAGCGTCGCGTAATCGCCCGGATCGGTCACCACCGCCACCTGCGCGTGATTCTTGGCTGCCGCGCGCAGCATCGCCGGGCCGCCGACATCGATGTCCTCGATCGCCTCGTCCAGCGTGCAGTCGGGGCGCGCCACGGTACGCTCGAACGGATACAGATTGACCACCAGCAGATCGATCGGCTCGATGCCGTGCTGGCGCATGACCGCATCGTCGACACCACGTCGACCGAGCAGGCCGCCGTGCACCCGCGGATGCAGGGTCTTGACGCGGCCGTCCATGATCTCGGGAAAGCCGGTCAGGTCACTGACCTCACGCACCGGCACGCCGGCCTCGCGCAGGGCCCGGGCGCTGCCGCCGGTGGACAGCAATTCGACGCCGAGGGCATCGAGTGCGCGCGCCAGATCGACCAGGCCGGCCTTGTCGGACACGCTCAGCAGGGCGCGGCGTACCGGTGACAGGGTCGCATCGAACATCGGAGCCGCTCCGCAAAAGACGCCAAGTATAGGGTCTTCGCGCTCAGCTGAGACCGTGGCTGGCGAGCTTCTTGCGAAGGGTGGCGCGATTGATGCCGAGCGCGGCCGCAGCGCGGCTCTGGTTGCCGCCGTGCCAGGCCATCACCTCGCGCAGCAGCGGCGCCTCGACCTCGGTCATCAGCAGCGCGTGCAGGCCCGGCTCGCAGGCGGTGTCGCCGAGATCGGCCAGGTAGCGTCGCACCATCTGCGTGACACATGCGGCGAGCGCGCTTTCCTGTGCGCCCTGGACCGGCGCCGACGGTTGCAGTTTGACCACGTTCACGACGATCCATCCCCCGGGGCAATTCTCGCGCGGGCGCTTGCTTGATCCGCGTCCGTCGCGTCCCGCGCACGGCGGGTGGGAAAGCATACTCCCGCGACCGGCCGATTTTCAGGATCCCGCCAGCACTGTAAGACGAGCGGCTGCGCTACTCGAACCCGAACTCGAAGGCGACCGCATTCCTGCCCGGATCCTCGACCTCGAAGACCAGTGCCGCGCTGGCGCCCGGCGCCAGCCCGCGCGCGCGCAACGCCGCGTCGCGGACATAGTCGGACGGCCTGAACCGGCGCATCGCCACGCGATTCTCGTCAAGGTCCGACAGGCTGACGTCGACCACCGGGAACGGTTGCGCGAAGGGGGCATCGTTGCGCAGAGTGGCGCTGATGATCAGCGCGCCGGGTACCGAGGGGTGCGGACGGATGTCGCGCGAGGTCAGCTTCAGCGCCGCCAGATCCTGCACCAGCGGCAACCGGCAGTGCATCCCCCTGCAAATCGCGGCCAGCCAGGGCCGCGTCGCGCCATCGACCACCAGCGCGTCGCGCTCGGCCCAGCCCAGCTGCGCCGCCAGCAGCAGCGCCAGCAGCGCGCTGCCCGCGATCCAGCGCCCGCGTTTGAGCGGCGGGCGCGGACGCACGAACGCGGGCGGCGCGACAGCCGCGGGCGGCGCTTCGGGGAGATGCAGCTGCGGCGGCGGGCGATATACCGGCATCACCAGCTGCGGCGGATCCGGCTGCGGCGGCTGCGCGGGCAGGCTCTCGAAAGGCTCCGGCGGCAGCACATCCGACAGCGTCACCAGCGCATCGAACACCGCCGCGCAATGCCCGCAGCGCACGCTGCCGCGCGCCTGTGCCAGTGACGCGGCGTCCAGTGCGTAGACCGTCAGGCAGTCGGGGCATTGCGCATACATGTGCGCAGTGTAACGGCGCGACCGGCGTCAGCCGCGGCGTCCCTCGATGCGCACCCAGCCCTCGCGCGCGCTCACCGTCAGGTCGACGAAGCCGCATTCGGCATAGCGCGCCAGCAGCTCGGATTCCTGACCGGCGAGGATGCCCGAAAGGGCGAACGCCGCGCCGGGCCTGAGCCGCGCGGCGAACGTCGGCGCCAGTCCGGCCAGCGGCCCGGCGAGAATATTGGCCACCAGCACATCGGCGACGACCGGCGGCAACGTCGCCGGCGCATGCAGCGCCAGTTGCGCGGCGACGCCGTTGCGCGTCGCATTGTCGGCGCTGGCGGCCAGTGCCTGCGGATCGTTGTCCACACCCGTCGCCTGTTCCGCGCCCAGCTTCAGCGCGGCAATCGCCAGCACGCCCGAGCCGCAGCCGTAGTCGAGCAGCGACGTGCCGGCGAGGTCGAGGCCCTCCAGCCATTCGAGGCACAGCGCCGTCGTCGGATGGGTGCCGGTGCCGAAGGCAAGGCCCGGATCGAGGCGTACCACGACCGCGTCATCGTCGAGCCCTGCGGGTTCGACATTCCACGGATAGATCCACAGCCGCCGACCGAAGCGCATCGGCTGATAGCGGTCCATCCACGCACGCTCCCAGTCCTGGTCGGCGACCGCGCGAAACTCGAGGTGATCGGGTTCCAGCTCGGGCAGCAGTTCGGCCAACGCGGCCGTCAGCCCGCGCCGATCGGCGCCGGCCTCGAACAGCGCCAGCATGCGCACCTGCGCCCACAGCGGCGTTTCGCCCACCCCCGGTTCGAAGATCGCGCGCTCGTCGGGTGTCTCGGCGTCCGCGTCGGCCAGCGTCACTGCCAGCGCACCGAGATCGGCCAGAGCCGCTTCGGCGGACTCCTGCTGCGCGGCGTCGACGGTCAAGGCGAGTTCGAGGAAGGGCATGGGAACGGGATGCGCCTGGGGAGTGGGAGGGCGGCGAGCCGGAAGCCGGCGGGGAGAGCTAGGGGGGGTAAGGAAAAAAGGTGTCATCCCGAGCAGAGCGAGGGATCTTTCGGGCGGAAGCCACCCGATTCGCGCGGCGCGCAGAGCCGGTAGGCTGGGCTGAAAAGCCCCACCCATCGCCGCCGCCTCGGAGCGCTGGGCTTGGCAGCCCAGCCTACGCCGCTGGAGCGATGCCGTCCGTCAAGGACGCAAAGGGCGCATGGGGCTTGCAAACTCCCCCCGAGCTTTGCGTGCTTCGCGTCCTTTGCGGATCCACGGGCTTTCGTGGCGATCGGCTTACGCATGTGCGCATGCCGGAGGCCAAGCCTGCCGCGATCACGACCCCAGCTTGATCCCCTTGTCCTTGCGCTCGGCGATGCGCTTTTCGAGGTAGTGGATGTTCTGTCCGCCCTGGCGGAAGCCGGCGTCGGCCAGGATGCGCTGCTGCAGCGGAATATTGGTCCTGATGCCGTCGATGACCATTTCGCCCAGCGCGATGCGCATGCGCGCGATGGCGGTCTCGCGATCGATGCCGTGGGTGATCAGCTTGCCGACCATCGAGTCGTAGTTGGGCGGGATGCGGTAACCGGAATACAGGTGCGAATCGACGCGCACGCCGGGACCGCCGGGCGGGTGATACAGCGAGACCGTGCCGGGCGAGGGCATGAAGCTGTCCGGATCCTCGGCATTGATGCGACATTCGATGGCGTGACCGCGCAGGACGATGTCGCCCTGCTGCAATCGCAGCTTCTCGCCGGCGGCGATCATCAGCTGCTCGCGCACCAGATCGACGCCGGTGATCAGCTCGGTCACCGGGTGCTCGACCTGGATGCGGGTGTTCATCTCGATGAAGTAGAACCGGCCGTTCTCGTAGAGGAACTCGAAGGTGCCGGCGCCGCGATAACCGATGCGCACGCAGGCCTCGACGCAGACGCGGCCGATCTGCTCGCGCTGCGCGGCGGTCAGGCCCGGCGCGGGCGCCTCCTCGACCACCTTCTGGTGGCGACGCTGCATCGAACAATCGCGCTCGCCGAGGTGGATGGCATGGCCCTGGCCGTCGGCCAGCACCTGGATCTCGATGTGGCGCGGGTTCTCGAGAAACTTCTCCATGTACACCTGATCGTTGCCGAAAGCCGCCTTGGCCTCGGCTCGGGTCATCGCGATGCTGTTGAGCAGCGCCGCCTCGGTGTGCACCACGCGCATGCCGCGGCCGCCGCCGCCGCCGGCCGCCTTGATGATCACCGGATAGCCGATGCGCTGCGCGGTGGCCAGGCAGGCGTCGCCGTCGTCGGACAGCGGGCCGTCCGAACCCGGCACGCAGGGCACGCCCGCCGCCTGCATGGCCTTGATCGCCTCGACCTTGTCGCCCATCAGGCGGATCACGTCGGCGGTGGGGCCGATGAACACGAAGCCCGAGCGTTCCACCTGCTCGGCGAAGTCGGCGCGCTCGGACAGGAACCCGTAGCCGGGATGGATCGCCTGCGCGTCGGTGATCTCGGCGGCGGCGATGATCGCCGGAATGTTGAGGTAACTCTCGGCGGCCGGCGCCGGGCCGATGCACACCGCCTCGTCGGCCATCGCCACGTGCTTGAGGTTGCGGTCGGCAGTGGAGTGCACGGCCACGGTCTTGATGCCCAGGGCGTGGCAGGCGCGCAGCACGCGCAGGGCGATTTCGCCGCGGTTGGCGATCAGGACTTTCTCGAGCATGTCAGCCGATCACGAACAGCGGTTCGTCGAACTCGACCGGCTGGCCGTTCTCGGCCAGGATCGCCACCACGGTGCCGGCGACGTCGGCCTCGATCTGGTTGAACATCTTCATGGCCTCGATGATGCCGATGGTGTCGCCGGCCTTCACCGCCTGGCCGACCTTGACGAACGACGCCGCCCCCGGACTGGCCGAGGTGTAGAAGGTGCCCACCATCGGTGCGCGCACGACATGACCCGGCGGAAGGGCACCGGGCGCCGGAACCGCGACGGCGGCGACCGGCGCGGGCACTGCCGCGACCGGCGCGGCGGCGCTGTCGCGCGACCCATGCGCCGGTGCCGCGGGCGCGGCCATCGCCGCCTTGGGCACGCGTGACAGGCGCACGACTTCCTCGCCTTCCTTGATCTCCAGCTCGGCGAGATTGGATTCCTCGAGCAGATCGATCAGCTTCTTGATTTTGCGCAGGTCCATGGCGGCCTCGTTCAGGCGAATCAGGAATGGAGCGGCATCCGTCGCGCCGCGACAGGCCGGTGTCGGCGCATCAGCGCGGCGCGCCCGCCGCGTGCAGCCGCGCGATCACCGCGGTCAGCGCCAGCCGGTAGCTGTCGGCGCCGAACCCGGCAATCACGCCCAGCGCGATGTCGGAAAAATACGAGTGGCGGCGAAACGGCTCGCGCGCGTGCACGTTGCTCAGATGCACCTCGACGAACGGGATCGCCACCGCCAGCAGGGCATCGCGCAAGGCCACACTGGTGTGGGTATAGCCGGCCGGATTGAGGAGGATGGCCGCCACGCCCTCGCCCGCCGCGGCATGCACGCGCTCGATCAGGGCGTGCTCGGCGTTGGACTGGAAGCTGGCCAGGTCGTGGCCGGCGGCAGCGGCCTCGGCGCGCAGGCTGGCGTCGATCGCGGCCAGCGTCGTGTGGCCGTAATGGGCCGGCTCGCGCTCGCCCAGCAGATTCAGGTTGGGGCCGTGCAGGACCAGGATCGCAGCCACGCAGTCCGTTTCCGGGCGCCGTCAGGGCGGCAGAGCGGGCAAGTCTGCGCGGCTTCGCCGTTGTTGTCCATATCGCCGCCGATCGGCGATGTTCGTTGCCGTTAGAGAGCCCGCTCGATCCAGCGTTGCAGCTCGCCGGGAGCAAAGGCGCCCAGCTTGGTGCGCAGGATCAGTCCGTCGCGACCGATCAGCACGCTGTACGGCAAGGCGCCGCGGGTGTCGCCGAAGCGCAGCGAGGGGTCGGGGCTGGCGTCGAGGCCGATCAGGACCGGATAGTCCACCGGCACCTGCGCCAGATACGCCTTGACGGCGGCCGGCTCGTCCATGGCGATGCCGATCACGCTGAAGCCACGCGTCGCATACGTCGCCTGCGCCTGTGCCAGCGCCGGCATCTCCTCGCGACAGGGACCGCACCAGCTGGCCCAGAAGTTCAGCAGCACGAGCCTGCCCTGCCAGCGCGCCAGCGGTGTCGGGCGGCCGCGAAGGTCGGGCAGGATCAGCGCGTCGGCGCGATCACCGATGCCCAGCACCGACACGCTCCGCGGGGGGGATGGCAAGCGCAGCGACCACCAGCGCCCCGCAAACAGCCCGCCGAGGCCGGCCAGCACGGCCAGACCCAGCACCAGCAGCAGCGCCTTACGGTCCATGCGCCGCCACGGCCCGCACGCGGGCGAGGAAACCGTCCACGCCCTCCTCGCCGATCAGGCGCTGGGCACGGTCCTCGTGACCGTCGCGGCCGAAGAACAGGAACCCCGGCGGGCCGATCAGGCCGTAGCGCGCCAGCAGTGCGCGATCGGCCGCATCGTTGGCGGTGACGTCGGCGCGCAGCAGCGCGAAGCCGGACAACGCCTGACGCACGCGCGCATCGGCCAGCGTGCCGGCCTCCATCGCCTTGCAGCTGACGCACCAGTCGGCATAGACGTCCAGCATCGCCGGCCGGCCCTGCGCCGCGGCTGCGGCAACGGCGCGCTCGACGTCGGCAACGGTCTTGACTGGCTGCATCGCCGGCGCAGCGCCGGGCGCGGTGCTGCCGCCGCGCCCGGCCGCCAGCCCGGCCAGCGGCGTCAGCAATGCGTTGCCGCCGGCAGCAGCGCCGACGATCTCGGCAGCGCCGGCCAGCAGCAGCAGCACGCCCGCCGCCTTCCCCAGCCGGCGCCAGCCGGAAGCGCCTTCGCCCAGCCGCTCCAGCGCGCCCAGATAGACCGCCGACGCCACCAGCAGCGCGCCGGCCAGCAGCATGATCCAGCGCACATCGAGCACGCGGTCGAGCATCCAGATCGCCAGACCGAGGAACAGCACGCCGAACACCGCCTTGACCGTGTTCATCCACGCCCCGGCGCGTGGCAGCAACGCACCGGCGGCGACGCCGAAGGCGATCAGCGGCACGCCCATGCCCAGCCCGAACAGAAACAGCGCCAGCGCACCGAACAGCGGGCTGCCGCTCTGGCTGATGTAGAGCACGCCGGCGACCAGCACCGGCGTCACGCAGGAGGTGACGATCAGCGCCGACAGCAGACCCATCACCGCCGCGCCGAGCAGCGAGCCGGCACGCTGACGATCGCTGGCACCGGCCAGCCGCGTCTGCCAGCGCGCCGGCAGCTGCAGCTCGTAGAACCCGAACATGCTCAGCGCCAGCGCCACGAACAGCAGCGCCATCGCCCACACCACCAGCGGCTGCTGCAGCCAGGCCTGCAGATTGGTGCCGACCAGGCCGGCGACCACGCCGACCGCGGCGTACACCGCGCTGGCGCCGATCACGTAAGCCAGCGACAGCGCGAAGGCACGGCGCGGCGTGGCACGCGTGCCGCCGCCGGCGATCAGGCCGGACAGGATCGGAATCATCGGCAGCACGCAGGGCGTGAACGCGACCGCCAGGCCGCCGAGGAAAAACAGCGCCAGCGCCAGCAACCGGCTGGAACCGAGCAGCCCGGCCAGATGCTGCTCGGCGGTCCCGGCCGCAGCGGACGGCGTTGCAGGCGTTGCGGCCGGAACCGAGACACCACCGCGGTCCGCGAAAGCGTTCGCCGTGGCCGCGGCCGGCGGCGGCGCGAACACTGCGCGCGCGTCAGCGCCGGCCGTGGCGGCAGCCGGTGCTACGCCACCGGTCAGCGCCAGGGTCAGCCGGTCGGTATGCGGCGGGTAGCAGATTTTGGGATCGACCTCGTGGCAGCCCTGCATGCTGACCGCCAGCACGAGGGTGTTGCCGTCGCCGCGGTAGGGCAGGGTCGCGTCGAGGCGGTGGCGGTAGATCACCGACGGCCCCTGATAGGGGTCCGGATGCACGATGCCCGCCGGCAGGACCAGCGCACCGAGGGTGATGCCCGGCGTTTTCGCCGCGACATGGATGCGCTGGCGATACAGGTAGTAGCCGTCGGCGATCGCCCAGTGCAGGTGCACCACGCCGGGCTCGACACGGGCGCTGAGGCGAAACGCCTGCGTTACCGGCAGCAGGCCGTCGCTCTCCTGCGCGTGCACGGCCAGGCCGGGGAGGATCAGCAGCAGCAGTGCGGCGAGGCCGCGGCGCATCAGGCTCACGATGAATACCCTTGCATGGTGCGTACGGGACCGGCCCGCGCGCGGGGGAATTACGTCGACGTCACCGCCGCCCGCACCCAGTCCAGATAGGGCACGTGGCCCTGATCGACCGCCAGCGCGATCACTTCCGGCAACGCCTGAGGATGCAGCGCGAGCAAGCGGGCCTGGAGCGCCGGAAACGCGTCGCGGGTGGTCTTGATCAGCAGCAGCTCCTCCGGCGCGGACGCCACCGCATCCTGCCAGCGGTACACCGAGGTCAGGCCCGGCACGCGGTTGACACAGGCGGCCAGCCGCTCTTCGACCAGGGCGCGCGCGATGCGTTCGCCGCTGACCGCATCCGGGCAGGTACACAGGACCAGCAGCACGCTCATGCCCGCAGACTCATGGCCGGCGGAGGCTAGCACAGGCGCCGTCCCGGTCGCGCCGGATCTCGGCACGACCCGATGCCGCGCCCCGGCCGAGCGTCCTGCAGGCGGCTGCAAGCAGGCCACCCTTGAAAGGTGCGCCGCAGAGCCCCACCCATCGAGCACATCGGGCCTGCCCCCTTCACGAGGGGTTTTACTCTCGCTAACATTGGCACTCGCTTCTGCCGAGTGCTAACAAGGCAGGTACCGTCCCTCTTCGTCAACCCAATGGTGGAGTCATCATGAAACTGCGTCCGCTGCATGATCGTGTGATCGTCAAGCGTCTCGAGGAAGAGCGGGTTTCCGCGGGCGGCATCGTCATTCCCGACAGCGCCGCCGAAAAGCCCAGCCGCGGCAAGGTCATCGCCGTCGGCGCCGGCAAGGTGCTCGATGACGGCAAGGTGCGCCCGCTGGACGTCAAGGCCGGCGACACCATCCTGTTCGGCAAGTGGTCCGGCACCGAGGTCAAGGTCGACGGTGAAGAACTCCTCGTGATGCGCGAGGAAGACATCCAGGCGGTGTTCAAGGACTGAGGGCACGTTGCTGCGCGATGCCGATCCGCTGATCGCGCGCACGACCCCCAGGCCGCAGACGGATTGCCAGGCGCGGCAGATGCCGAGTCCCGCAACACCGCCCGCCCGCCAGGCGGATGCAATCCGCCCCGCTACCGACTGCTTTCCCCCATTCTTTCGAGGTAATTCCCATGGCTGCCAAAGAAGTCCGTTTCAGTGAAGACGCCCGCGCCCGCATGCTGCGCGGCGTGAACATCCTGGCCAACGCGGTCAAGATCACCCTCGGCCCCAAGGGCCGCAACGTCGTGCTCGAGAAGAGCTACGGCGCGCCGACGATCACCAAGGACGGCGTGTCCGTCGCCAAGGAGATCGAGCTGGCCGACAAGTTCGAGAACATGGGCGCGCAGATGGTCAAGGAGGTCGCATCCAAGACCTCCGACATCGCCGGAGACGGCACCACCACCGCCACCGTGCTGGCCCAGGCGATGCTGCGTGAAGGCATGAAGGCGGTCGCCGCCGGCATGAACCCGATGGATCTCAAGCGCGGCATCGACAAGGCCGTCAGCGCCGCCGTCGGCGAGCTGAAGAAGCTCAGCAAGCCGTGCTCGGATGACAAGGCGATCGCCCAGGTCGGCACCATCTCGGCCAATTCCGACGAGAACATCGGCAGCATCATCGCCAACGCCATGAAGAAGGTCGGCAAGGAAGGCGTGATCACGGTCGAGGAAGGCTCGGGTCTGGAGAACGAGTTCGACGTCGTCGAGGGCATGCAGTTCGATCGCGGCTACCTGTCGCCGTACTTCGTCAACAACCAGCAGTCGATGCAGGCCGATCTGGAAGACCCCTACATCCTGCTGCACGACAAGAAGATCTCCAACGTGCGCGAGCTGCTGCCCGTGCTCGAGGCCGTGGCCAAGGCCGGCAAGCCGCTGCTGATCGTCGCCGAGGAAGTCGAGGGCGAGGCATTGGCGACGCTGGTGGTCAATACCATCCGCGGCATCGTCAAGGTGTGCGCGGTCAAGGCGCCGGGCTTCGGCGATCGTCGCAAGGCGATGCTCGAGGACATGGCGATCCTGACCGGCGGCCAGGTGATTTCCGAGGAAGTCGGCCTGCAGCTGGAGAAGGCCACGATCAAGGATCTGGGCCGCGCCAAGAAGGTGCAGGTCTCCAAGGAGAACACCACCCTGATCGACGGCGCCGGCGACAGCAAGGCGATCGAGGCGCGCATCAAGCAGATCAAGGCGCAGATCGAGGAAACCAGCTCCGACTACGACCGCGAGAAACTGCAGGAGCGCGTGGCCAAGCTGGCCGGCGGCGTGGCGGTGATCAAGGTCGGCGCCGCGACCGAGGTCGAGATGAAGGAAAAGAAGGCGCGCGTCGAGGACGCCCTGCACGCCACCCGTGCGGCGGTCGAGGAAGGCGTGGTGCCGGGCGGCGGCGTGGCGCTGATCCGCGCGCTGGCCGCGATCAAGGGCCTCAAGGGTGACAACGAGGACCAGGAGCACGGCATCGCGATGGCCAAGCGCGCGATGGAAGCGCCGCTGCGCGAGATCGTCGCCAATGCCGGCGAAGAGCCCAGCGTGGTGCTGAACAAGGTCGTCGAGGGCAAGGGCCACTACGGCTACAACGCCGCCACCGGCCAGTTCGGCGACATGTTCGAGATGGGCATCCTCGACCCGACCAAGGTCACCCGCACGGCGCTGCAGAACGCGGCCTCGATCGCCGGCCTGATGATCACCACCGAGGCGATGGTGGCCGAGGCGCCGAAGAAGGACGACAAGGCCGCATCCGGCGCGCCCGGCGGCATGGGCGGCATGGGCGGCATGGGCGACATGGATTTCTGATCGCGTCGCACGACCGCAGCTGATGAGAAAGCCCCGCTTCGGCGGGGCTTTTTCTTGGGCGCGCGCCGCCGAGGCATGCCCCTGAAAGCGGTCTCCGTTGACGCGCATGCACACGCCACTGGAAATGCCGGGTCAATAGGGTCGAATGGCTCAGAGCG
>JAGWPB010000016.1 GCA_028870665.1 Lysobacteraceae bacterium | reverse complement strand
CCGATGCCGACCACGATGACGTCGGCCGCGAGACCCTTCTCGCGCAGACGCAGAGCCTCCTCCAGCGCGATCTCGTCGAACGGGTTGGCGGACTGCTTGACGCCCTCGGTGACCACGCCGGAGCCGTCGGGCTTCACCTGGATGCGCACGTTGTAGTCCACGACGCGCTTGTAGCCGACCAGGATCTTCATCGGGATTCCTTTCGTGCGGGCCCGCGCGTGCGGGCGAGGACAGGCAAACCGCGATTCTAACCCAGCGCATCGCGGCGCCCGTGGGACAGCGCGTCGCAGCGCGTCGCAGCGCGTGTAGGATGCGCTGCCATCCGAGGGAGCGATCGCGGCGTATGCGAATCCTGGTCTGCGGCGGCGCCGGTTACATCGGCGCGCACATGGTCAAGTGCCTGGCCGGGCACGGGCACGAGATCACCGTGTTCGACAATCTGGCGAGCGGGCATCGCGCGGCGGTGCAGTGGGGCACCCTGGTGGTCGGCGACGTGCTCGACCGCGCCGCGCTGGACGCCGTGTTCGCGCTGCAACGCCATGACGCCGTGATGCACTTCTGCGCGCGCTCGCTGGTCGGCGAGTCGGTGGTCGAGCCCTACGCCTGTTATCGCAACAACGTGGTCGGCACGCTGACCCTGCTCGAAGCGATGCGCGCGGCGGGCGTCGATCGCATCGTGTTCTCCTCGACCGCGGCGGTGTTCGGCAATCCGGTCACCGATCCGATCGACGAGGATCATCCGACCGCGCCGATCAATCCCTATGGTGCCAGCAAGCGCATGTGCGAGCGCCTGCTGGAAGACGCCGCAGTCGCGTACGGCCTGCGTGCCGTGGCGCTGCGCTACTTCAACGCGGCCGGCGCCGATCCCGCCGGGCGCATCGGCGAGTCGCACCAGCCCGAAACCCATCTGATCCCCAACGTGCTGCGCGCGGCGCTGGGGCAGGGGCCGGCGCTGAAGGTGTTCGGCGACGACTATCCCACCCGCGATGGCACCTGCGTGCGCGACTACGTGCACGTGGACGATCTCGCCGCAGCCCATCTGGCGGCGCTCGCGTTGCTGGCGGACAGACCGGGATTCCACGCCTTCAACCTGGGCAACGGGACCGGATTCAGCGTGCGCGAGGTGATCGCGGCGGCCGAGCGCGTCTCGGGCCGGCGCATCGAATGCGCGTCGGCGCCGCGCCGCGCCGGCGATCCGCCGACGCTGGTGGCGTCCGGCGCACGGGCGCGCGAGCAGCTGGGCTGGCGGCCCCGGTACAGCGAACTCGACGCCATCATCGAGACCGCGTGGCGCTGGCATCGCGCGCCGGCCTATTGAGGCCTGCGCGGGGCATGCGGGTCGGTCGCTGCGGCCCGGAAGGCCCGGCTGCGCGCCGCGCGCGCGTCGACGCGGTCATCGCATCGGCAACTCGATCCACGGGCGCCGTGGACAGCCCTGTGGACACGTGTCGGACCAGGGCACGCCAGCCCGGTCAGGGCGCGTGACGCGCGCGGGCTGGCGAGTTGTTGCTCAGCGGCGCGGCAGCGCCCGCGCCAGCACCTCGGCCGCGAAGCGCTCGACGCTGCCGGGTGCGCTGGCGAAGAACAGCGAGGGCTCGGCCAGTTCGAGCTCGAGGACCACCGGCCGGCCCTGCGCGTCGCGCAACAGGTCGATGCGCGCATAGAGCAGCGGGCCTGCGAACGGGATCGCCGCCAGCGTCCGCCGCGCGAGCGCCAGTTCGTCGGCGCCCGGGGTCCGCGCCTGGATGTGCTCGGGCGCGAACAGCGCCCGCGTCGGGCCCTCGTCACGGCGCAACAGCGGCCCCTTGCGGATGGCGTGGCTGAAGCGACCCGCGAAGAACAGCAGCGCCGTCTCGCCGTCGGCATCGACGCGGTCGAGATAGGGCTGCAGCAGCGCGCTGCGGCCGGCATTGAGCAGGCGCCGCAGGTGTGCGGCCGCCGCGCCGCGGCCGTCGCGGCGATGGCGCTGAGCGTCGCGCGAGCCGGCGCCGACACAGGGCTTGATCACGAAATCGGCAGCGGCCGCGTGCGTGGCGAGGAACGCGTGCAGCGCCGCATCCGCGTCCGCGCCGGGCTCGACGAAAGCGCCGGGCACCACCGCCACGCCGGCACGCGCCAGCTCGCCGAGATAGTGCTTGTCGGTATTCCAGCGCACGACCTCGGGCGGGTTGAGCAGGCAGGTCCGGGCCGACACCCGCGCCACCCATGCGAGGAACTCGGGCAGGCGCAGGCTGTAGTCCCAGGTCGAGCGCAGCAGCGCCAGATCGAACCGCGACCAGTCGATGCCGGCATCGTCCCATTCGGCGATCGTCACGGCCGCGCCCTGCGCGGCTAGCGCGGCAGCGAGCGGTGCGAGATCCTCGTCCAGCGCGCGCGCGGCGGCGGCGCTGACGAGGGCGATGCGGGGCGATGCGGCAGGGTTCATGCGGATTCAGGCCGGAGTGTCGTCGAGGGCGCCGAAATAACGTCGATACAGATACAGATACAGCCCCTGCAGCGCGGCGGCGATCAGGAACGGCGTGGTGAACTGGCCGGCGTGGATCAGCCAGCCGCCGAGCACCGGTCCGGCGGCCCGCGGGATCTGCAGCGACAAGTTCTGCACGCTGGCAGCCAGCCCGCGACGCTCGGCGCGGGTCAGACCGGCGGCGACCGCCTGGCGCGCGCCGGCGGTGCCCTGGTTGAACGCGGCGCGCAACGCGTACAGCGCCACCGCCAGTCCAAACACCGGTGCGTAGGGGGTCGCCAGCAGCAGCAGCAGGCCGATCAGACGCATCCATACCACCGAGCGCACGGCGCCGAAGCGCAGGCTGAGCTTGCCGCTCAGCACCGAGCCGGCCGCGGCCAGCACGAAGCTGGCCGCCAACGCCGGGCCGATCGTCGCCGGGCTCTCGGCGAAACGGCGCGCGAACCAGTAGGCGATCAGCGGGCCGACGATGCCGATCGCCAGGCCGTTGATGGCGTTGGTCAGCGCCAGGCGTCGCAGCTGGCGGTTCTCCGCGCGCGTGACATGCGCCGCGGCGTGGCGACTCGCGCGATCCGGCGCGGGCGCGGGCCGCGGCGACGGCTCGCGGGCACTGCCGAGCAGGGCGATCGAGAGCAGCGAGCCGGCCAGCGGCAGCAGGAACAGCAGGCGGTAATTGTCGACATCGGTGAAGTCGTGGCCGAGCAGCGCCGGCAGCGCCACCAGCGCAGCGCCCGCGGCCATGCCGAGAAAGCCCAGCGTGGCATTGAATGCGAAGGCGTAGCGGCGGGTGGCGCCGTCGACCTCGCGCGCCAGCCATGCCTGCTCGACCGGCGCGAACGGTCCGGCGGCACCGTTGGCGCCGCGTCCGAAGCCGGCGACGGTGGCGGCGGCGATCAGCACCCACTCGCTGCGCGCGAGCATCGCCGCCAGCGCGGCGAGCGCGGCCGCGACCTCGTAGCCCAGCAGCAGGCCGCGGCGGCCGCGGCGGTCGCTGAGCGGGCCGACGATCAGGGTCATCAGCGCGCCGAACAGCAGGCCCGCCATCAGCACCGTGCCGATCGCCGCGCCGTTGTAACCCAGCGCGTGCAGGTAGAGGCTGAAGCTGGCCACGGTGGCGCCCTGGCCGACGCTGCGCGCGGTGCGCGCGGCCAGCAGCAGGCGCACGTTGCGCGGCAGGCGCATGTCACTCATCGCGCGAGGCCTCCCGGGCGGGCGCGGCGTACGCGTCCTCCTCGCTTGCGGTGCCGCGGTGCAGGGCCTCGTGGTAGATCGACCGCGGCCGGATCGCGCGCGAGACGTGATAGGCCGCAAGGCACGACAGCATCAGCGCGGGCACCAGCTGGTACTCCAGGGTCATCTCGAACACGATCAGGAACGACATCAGCGGCGCGTGCGTGGTGGCGGCGAGGAACGCGCCCATGCCGATCACCGCGTACACCGCCGGCAGCGACGACCCCGGCCACAGCGCGTGCGCGGCGCTGCCGGCCAGCAGGCCGAGCAGGGCGCCGACGAAGATCGTCGGCGTGAAGACACCGCCGACCGCGCCCGAGCCGGTGGTGGCGGACGTTGCCAGCACCTTGGCGAACAGCACGGCGAGGATCAGCGCCAGCGGCCACGGATGCTGCAGCACGTCGTTGACCACGCTGTAGCCGTTGCCCCAGACCTGCGGGTGCCACACCGAGATCGCGCCGACGATCAATCCGCCCAGCGCGAGCTTGAGGGGCAGGCCCAGCGGCAGATGCCTGAACAGGCGGCGCGTGCCGTCGAGTGCGCCCATGAACAGCGGCGCCAGCGCGCCCAGCGCCAGCCCCATCAGCAGGAACAGCGGCAGCTCCCACAGCGAGGCCACGTGCAGTGCGGGGATCTTGTACACCGGCTCGTAGCCCAGCACTTGGTGCACGGTGACGTTGGCGACCACCGAAGCCACCATCAGCGGGCCGAGGCGGCGGATCGCCAAGGTGCCGTAAACGATCTCGGCGATGAAGATCGCGCCCGACAGCGCGGCGTCGTAGGCCGAGGCGAAACCCGCGGCGGCGCCGCAGGCCAGCAGCAGGCGCAGGTCGTCACCGTCGAAGCGCCCGAGCTGGCCGATCCACGAGCCGGTCGCCGCGGACAGCGACACCATCGCGCCCTCGCGGCCGATCGAGCCGCCGGAGGCGATGGTGCACAGCGAGGACAGGCTGTGCAGCAGCGTACCCCTGACGTCCTGGCGGCCGTCGCCGACGGCGATCGCTTCGAGATAGTCCGATTGCTTCCTGCCGTTGGCCGCGCGCCGCGCCAGCCACAGGAACGCACCGGCAGCGATGCCGCCCAGCGCCGGCGTGATCGCCCGTCGCCACGGACCCAGCGCCTCGGCCGCATGCACCAGGCTGCCGGGATCCTGGGTGGCCAGGCGCTCGGTGAAGGCCATGCCCTCGTGGAACGCCACCGTGGCCAGCGCGCCGACCACGCCGATCAGCGCCGCCCACAGCAGCAGCCAGCGGTCGTCGCCGTGATAGCCCGGTGCGCGTGGCGCGGGCGGCGCGCGCTTCATCGCGGCGTGCTCAACGCGGCATGCCCGCTGTGGCGGACTCAGAGATTCTGGTAGTTGGGACCACTGCCGCCCTCGGGCGTCACCCAGTTGATGATCTGGTACGGATCCTTGATGTCGCAGGTCTTGCAGTGCACGCAGTTGGCGGCGTTGATCTGCAGGCGCTTGCCGGCCGCGTCGTTGACCATCTCGTAGACGCCGGCCGGGCAGAAGCGCGTGCACGGATTGGCGTATTCGGTGGCGCAGCGGCCGACGCAGATACCGGTGTCGGCCACGTGCAGATGCACCGGCTGGTCCTCGTCGTGCTCGGTGGCCGCGAAGTACACGCCGGCGAGGCGGTCACGCGGCGGCAGGGTGCGCTCGCTCCAGTCGCGCCGCGGCGACTGCTGCGCATCGACGCGCGCGAGCTGGTCGTGATCGGCGTGATTGCGCAGCGTCCACGGTGACAGCCCGGCGCTGACGGTTTCCCAGCCGGCGTTGGCCAGCCCCAGCCACAGCCCCTTGTTGAAGCCCGGGCGGATATTGCGCACGCGGCGCAGTTCGGCGACCACCGTCGAGGCGCGCAGGCGCGCATCCCAGCCCTCGCTGCCGCCGCGCTCGGCGACGTGCTCGGCGGCCAGCATCGCCGAGCGCATGGCCTGGTGCGTGCCCTTGATCTTGGGCACATTGAGCAGGCCGGCGGCGTCGCCGATCAGCAGCGCGCCCGGCATCTCGACCTTCGGCAGCGACTGCCAGCCGCCCTCGACCAGCGCGCGCGCGCCGGCGGAGAGGATCTGCCCGCCCTCCAGCAGCGGCTGTACGCGCGCGTGGCGCTTGAACTGCTGGAACGCCTCCCACGGCGAGAACAGCGGATCGCGGTAGTCCAGTCCGACCACGAAGCCGACCGCCACGCGGTCGCCGTCGAGGTGGTACAGGAAGCTGCCGCCGTAGGTTGCGGGATCGAGCGGCCAGCCCAGCGTGTGCATCACCTTGCCCGTTTCGCCGCGCCCGGCCGGCAGCTGCCACAGCTCCTTGAGGCCGATGCCGTAGGTCTGCGGGTCCGCGCCGCGATCCAGGCCATAGCGCGCGATCAGCTGCTTGCTGAGGCTGCCGCGGCAGCCTTCGCCGAGCACCGTCAACGGTGCCTTGATGTCGATGCCCTGGACATAGCCGGACTTGTGGCGACCGTCGCGCGCCACGCCCATGTCGCCGATGCGCACGCCGGCGACGGCGCCACGATCGTCGATCAGCGCTTCGGCGGCGGCGAAGCCGGGGTAGATCTCGACGCCCAGTGCCTCGGCCCGAGGCGCCAGCCAGGCGCACAACGCGCCCAGGCTGACGATGAAGTTGCCGTGGTTGTGCATCTGCGGCGGCGTCGGCATTTTCAGCGCCTTGTCCGGACCGCGCAGCCACCAGAACTCGTCCTTCGTCACCGGCACGCAGACCGGCGGCGGCGTCCTGCCCCATTCCGGCAGCAGGGCGTTGAGCGGCTCGGGTTCGATCACCGCGCCGGACAGGATCTGCGCGCCGACCGTCGAGGCTTTCTCGATCACGCACACGCGAAGGTCCGGCTTGAGCTGCTTGAGGCGGATCGCGAAGGCCAGTCCGGCCGGGCCGGCGCCGACGGTGACGACGTCGTACTCCATCACATCGCGTTCGCTCATGGCGCGCTCCGGCTTGCCGCGGGGGGACTGCTCGAACAGGCGTTCGATTGTCCGGCTTCGCCGCAGCGCCGGCAATGCGGGCGTTATGATCCACGCTTTGCCGGGGAGGATGTCGATGGATGCAGGGTCACCGCTCGCCGCCGCGCAGTTGCGCCGCGCCGGCCTGTTTCAGCTGCTGCACGGATTGGCCAGCGGCCGCACCACGCCGACGACGCTGGCGGAGATCAGCCTGGACACCGTGGCCCGCCTCGATCCGCTGCTGCATGCCTTCGTCGATGTACGCCCCGAGCTGGTGCGCGAGCAGGCCGCGGCCGCCGAGCGCCGCCGCCGCGACGGCGTACTCGGCCGTCTCGACGGCATTCCGGTCGCGGTCAAGGACAACTTCGACATTGCCGGCTGGCCGACCCGTGCCGGACTGCCCGGCCGCGGCGACCGCGTCGCGACGCACGATGCCCACGTCGTGGCCCGGTTGCGTGCCGCGGGGGCCGTGATCCTCGGCAAGACCGCGCTGGACGAGGGCGCCCTGGGCGCGCTTTGCGCCAACCCGCACTTCGGCGCCACGCACAACCCGCATCGCATCGGCTACACCGCGGGCGGCTCCTCGGGCGGCTCGGCGGTGGCAGTGGCGACCGGCATGGTGGCGGTGGCGCTGGGTTCCGACACCCTGGGCTCGGTGCGCATCCCGGCCAGCTACTGCGGCGTGAGCGCGCTCAAGCCGACCCACGGTGAACTGTCCGCGCGCGGCCTGGTGCCCGCGGCCCGGCGTCTGGACTGTGTCGGCCTGCTGGCTCGCGAAGTCGGTGATCTGACCCTGCTGCTGCAGGTGCTGGCCGGGCACGACGCCGACGACCCGCGTTCGCGCCGCCGCCGCGTGGCGCTGGCGCTGCCGGACTGGGAGCCGGGCCGGCTGCGCACCGGCGTGCTCGCCGATCCGCTCGCGGCCGGCATCGCGACACCGATGCTGGCGTTGTTCGACACCGCCCTGGCACGGCTCGAGCACGAGCTGGGCGCACGCCAGCGCGTGGACTTCAGCGACTGGCCGTACACGCGCATGCGCCGGGCCGGACTGCTGCTGATGGAAGCCGAGATGCTGCATACCTACGCCGCCGACCTTGCTGACGCCAGCCATCCGCCATCGCCGGCGTTTCGCGCCATGCTCGACTACGCGCGCGGCCGGAGCGCCGCCGACTATGTCGTCGCCGATCGCATGCTCGATGCCGCCCAGCTCAAGGCGCGGCGGTTGTTCGCGCAGGTCGATGTGCTGGTGTTGCCGACCACGCCGCAGGGCGCGTTCGCGTTCGATGCCGCGGTGCCCGATTCGCAGGCCGATCTCACCGCCTTCGCCAGCCTCGCCGGCTGTCCCGCAGTGAGCATCCCGATGGGCCTGCTGCCCGACGGTCTGCCGGCTGGCCTGCAGTTCGTCGGCCCGCCCGGCTCCGACCTGCGTCTGCTCGAGCTGGCCGGCATCTGCGCCGCGGCGCTGGACGGCGCGCCGACGTATCCGGTGGAACCCGCGCTGCACTGAGCGTCGGCAAGCGCCGCGTTTTCGCCGCGCTTGCCAGTCGCAATCCGGCGCCGCCGCCGCCGCGGCGCCGTGCCGTGTCGTGTCGCGACCGCGATGCCCGCCCGGATGCCGCGATCAGGCCGATGCTCGGGCAGATTGGCGGGCACTGATATCAATAGATTCAATCATCTTGAAGCCCTTCTTCACAGGAGGCACGAAGAGAGGCCCGAGTTTCGCCTTTCCCCTTGATCCATAAGCGAAAAACCGGTTGACAGTCGCAAAACCTGAGACTAAGGTGGCGATCGGTGTGAATTTGTGGAAAAAGGTGGGGACGTGTTTCAGGGCGAGACCGCGATCAGCGTGGACGACAAGGGTCGGCTGGCCATCCCCGGTGCCTATCGGGAGCTGGTCGCGCGAATCTGCGCCAATCGTCTGGTCTGCGCCTACAACCCGTTCGAGCAGGGTTGCCTGTGGCTGTTTCCGCTCGCCGAGTGGGAACGCGTGCGCGACCAGGTCAACGCGCTGCCCAGCGTCAAGGCGGTGCATCGCGCGCTGCAGATGAAACTGGTCGGCGCCGCCGCACACCTCGAGCCCGACGGTGCCGGCCGTGTGCTGCTGCCGGCCAGCCAGCGCGCCGCGGCCGGCATCGAGAAACGCGCGGTACTGCTCGGCATGGGCAGCCGGTTCGAGCTGTGGAGCGAGCAGGCGCACCTGGCGAAGATCCGGCAGACGATCGGCGAGGCGGACATCAGCGAGGACATGGCGGAATTGAGGCTGTAGCGGGCTGTCGCGACAGCCCGGCCGCGGGGCAGGGATGCCCCGTTCGTGCATCGGGTCCGCGCGGGCCGCGTGCACCGGGAGCGGATCCGGGCCGACACCGGACCGGAGACGCTGAAACAGGCAGGACGCCGAATTTTCAGCACCCTGACGGCGGAGACACTGGATGCACGGGGTGGCGGCGATGGCGGAGCGGGCGGGGCGGCACATCCCGGTGATGCTGGACGAGGCCGTCGCCGGCCTCGCCGTGTGCCCCGATGGCCGTTATCTCGACGGCACCTACGGCCGTGGTGGTCATGCCGCGGCGATCCTGGCGCGCCTCGGTGCGCACGGCCGCCTGTTGCTGATGGACCGCGACCCGGCCGCGATCCGCGCGGCCCGCGCGACCTTCGGCGCCGATCCGCGGGTCGCCGTCCGCCACGGCAACTTCGCCGATCTCGCCGACTGGAACGAGACTGCCGCCGGTCTCGACGGCGTCCTGCTCGATCTCGGCGTGTCGTCGCCGCAGCTCGACGAGGCCGCGCGCGGCTTCAGCTTCATGACCGACGCGCCGCTGGACATGCGCATGGATCCGACCGCGGGCGAGAGCGCGGCGGAGTTCCTGGCCCGCGCTGATGCGCAGACGATCGCCGACGTGCTGTGGCGCTACGGCGACGAGCGCATGAGCCGGCGCATCGCCCGCGCGATCGTCGCCCGTCGCGAGATCGCGCCGCTGGCCCGTACCGGCGAGCTGGCCGAACTGCTGGTGCGCACGTTGGGTCGGCGCGAGCCGGGCAAGCATCCGGCGACGCGCACCTTCCAGGCGCTGCGCATCCACGTCAACGGCGAACTCGACGCCCTGCAGCGCGGGCTGCACGCCGCGGTGTCCGTGCTCAGGCCGGGCGGGCGCCTGGCGGTGATCAGTTTCCACTCGCTGGAGGATCGTGCGGTCAAGCAGTTCATCCGCGGCCCGCAGCCCGAGCGCGTGCGCCGCGGCCTGCCGCAGCCGGCCGCCGCCACGTCGCCGCTGGTGGCGGTCGGGCGCAAGCAGTTTCCCGGTGATGCCGAGATCGCCGCCAACCCGCGCGCGCGTTCGGCGGTGCTGCGCGTCGCCGGGAAGCGCGCATGAAGGGCGCCTGGCTGCTGCTCGACGGCGTGCTGCTGATCGCCATGCTGACCAGCGCGATCGCGGTGGTGTGGTCGCGCAACGAAAGCCGCGAGCTGTTCATGCGGCTGACCGTGCTGCAGAACC
This sequence comes from Lysobacteraceae bacterium, assembly GCA_028870665.1. GTDB lineage: Bacteria > Pseudomonadota > Gammaproteobacteria > Xanthomonadales > Rhodanobacteraceae > Metallibacterium. The sequence continues at coordinate 32,894 of JAGWPB010000016.1, read as the reverse complement.
AGCGCGACGCGCTCAACGTCGAGTTCGGCCGGCTCGAGCTGGAGCAGGCGACCTGGGCCGATCCCGCGCGCATCGAGCAGGTCGCACGCCAGCAGCTGGGCATGATCAATCCGCTGCCGCAGGACATCCGGGTGATCCGCCGATGAATCCGCGTCCTGCTCCCGAGACGTCCGCGGCGCGCCCGCATCGGGGCCAGGGGCCGAGCGCGCGCCGGCGCCTGGCACTGGTGGCCACGCTGCTGGCACTGGCCTCGGTGGGGCTGGTCGCGCGCGCGATCGATCTGCAGGTGGTGCGCAAGAAATTCCTGCAGGAGCAGGGCGACGCGCGCTTCCTGCGCGAGGTGCCGATCCCGGTCTCGCGCGGCACCATCTTCGACCGCAACGGCGAGCCGCTGGCGGTGTCGACCCCGGTGGAGTCCCTGTGGGCGAATCCGCAGGTGCTGCTGCAGCATGCCGACCGCATCGCGCAGCTGGCGCGGGCGCTGGGCGCCGATCCGGCCGAGCTGCAGCGCCGGCTCGAGCAGCGCGATGACCGCGAGTTCGTCTATCTCAAGCGGCAGATGAGCCCCGAGGCGGCCGACGCGGTACTGGCGATGGGCATCCCCGGCGTCAACCGGCAGCGCGAGTATCGCCGCTACTACCCGTCGGGCGAGGTCAGCGCGCACGTCATCGGCTTCACCAACATCGACGACCGCGGCCAGGAGGGTCTCGAGCTGGCGTTCGACGGCTGGCTGGCCGGCAAGCCGGGTCTCAAGCGCGTGATTCGCGATCGCCTCGGCCACGTGGTCGAGAACGTCGATCTGCTGAAGGAACCGCAGCCGGGGCGCGACCTGACCCTGACCATCGACCGCCGCATCCAGTACCTCGCCTACCGCGAACTGGCCGAGGCGGTGCTCGCGCACCAGGCCAGCTCGGGCTCGATGGTGGTGCTCGATGCGCGCACCGGCGAGATCCTCGCCATGGTCAACCAGCCGTCGTACAACCCCAACAACGTCAGCGGCAGCCACGCCGCGCAACGCCGCAACCGCGCGGTCACCGACGTGTTCGAGCCGGGTTCGGTGATGAAGGCGTTCACCATCTCCGCGGCGCTGGAGAGCGGTCAGTGGACGCCGACCTCGCCGATCGATACCTCGCCCGGCTACTACACCCTGGCCGGGCACGAGATCCAGGATGTCGAGGATCACGGCAAGATCGACGTCACCCAGGTGATCACCTATTCCAGCAACGTCGGCGCCTCCAAGATCGCCATCACCCTGCCCAAGGGCGAGCTGTATGACGTCGATCGCCGCTTCGGCTTCGGCGCCAGCACCGGCAGCGGTTTCCCCGGCGAGGCGTCCGGCCTGCTGCCGGACGGCGGCCGCTGGAGCCAGATCCGCACCGCCACCATCGCCTACGGCTACGGCCTCAACGTCACCGCGCTGCAGCTGGCGCAGGGCTATGCCGCGATCGCCGACGGCGGCGTGCTGCATGCGCCGACCTTCGTCAAGGGCGAGGATTCGCGCGGCAACGCGGTGATCGATCCGGCGATCGCCCGCGCCGTGATCAGGATGCTGGAGACCGTGGTCAGTCCGCAGGGCACCGCGCTCAAGGCGGCGATCCCCAACTACACCGTGGCCGGCAAGACCGGTACCGCGCACATCGCCGCCGCCGGCGGCTACGAGAACCAGTACGAGAGCGTGTTCGTCGGCATGGTGCCGGCGACCGATCCGCGTCTGGTCGGCGTGGTGGTGATCCGCGACCCGACCAAGGGCGGCTATTACGGCGGCATCGTCTCGGCGCCGGTGTTCAGCGCGGTGATGGACGGCGCGCTGCGGCTGCTCGACGTGCCGCCCGACAACGTGCAGCGCTGGTATGCCGGCGGTCCGGCGGCGGCGCAGCCGATCCGGCCCGGAAGCCCGGCGCCGGACTACGCGCCCGGCGCGACCAACTACAAAGAGGGCACGCCATGAGCGCCGGCATGCCGCTGGCCGACTTGCTCGCGGGCATCGCCGATGCCGGCGCGGCGGGTGCGATCCGCATCCGCGGTCTGAGCCTGGATTCGCGCCGCGTGCGCGCCGGCGACGCCTTCCTGGCGCTGCGCGGCACGCGCGCGCACGGCATCGCGTTCGCGCCGGCTGCGCTCGCCCGCGGCGCGGCGGCGGTGCTGGCCGATGCGCCGGCCCCGCCGGACCTGCCGGCGCCGACGGAAGTGCCGGTATTGTGGATCGGCGATCTCGCCGCGCGCGTCGGCGCGCTGGCCGCGCGCTGGTACGGCGAGCCGTCGCGCGCGTTGACCGTGATCGGCGTCACCGGAACCAACGGCAAGACCAGCACCGTGCAGCTGCTGGCGCAGGCGTTCGAGCGGCTCGGCCGGCGCGCGGCCACCATCGGCACGCTCGGCGCGGGCCTGCACGGACAGCTGGACGCCGGCGAGCGCACCACGCCGGACGCGATCGCGGTGCACGGCCTGCTGGCCGCGTTCCGTGACGCCGGTGCCAGCCACGTGGCGATGGAAGTCTCCTCGCACGCGCTGGAACAGGGCCGCGTCAACGCCGTCGACTTCGATCTGGCGCTGTTCACCAATCTCACCCGCGACCATCTCGACTACCACGGCAGCATGGCCGCCTACGGCGCGGCCAAGGCGAAACTGTTCGCCTGGCCTGGCCTGCGCGCCGCGGTGATCAACATCGACGACGGCTTCGGTCGCGCGCTCGCACCGCGGCTGCCGCCGGGCGTGCGGTGCCTGACGACCGGCATCGGCAGCACCGACGCCGACGTACGCGCCGACGCCATCCGCGGCAGCGATGCCGGCCTGGCCTTCGAGCTGCACACGCCCTGGGGCGAGGCGGAGATCCGGAGCGCGCTGCTGGGGCGTTTCAACGTCGCCAATCTGCTGGGCGTCGCCGCGGCGCTGGGCGCGCTCGGCGTGCGCTTCGACGCGCTGCGCGACGCGCTCGCGGCGCTGGTCCCGGTTCCCGGACGCATGAGCCGGCTCGGCGGCGGCAGCGCGCCGCTGGTGGTGGTGGATTACGCGCACACGCCGGATGCGCTGGAGCAGGCGTTGACCGTGCTGCGCGCGCACTGCCGTGGCACGCTGATCTGCGTGTTCGGCTGCGGTGGCGAGCGTGATGCCGGCAAGCGCCCCGAGATGGGCGCGATCGCCGCGCGTCTGGCCGATCGCGCGATCGTCACCGACGACAATCCGCGCGGCGAGGACGGCGACGCCATCGTCGCGGCGATCCGTTCCGGCATGCCGGACGGCGCAGCGGTCAGCGTGCAGCGGGACCGCGCGGCCGCGATCGCCGCGGCGGTCGCATCGGCGCGGTCCGGCGACGTGGTGCTGATCGCCGGCAAGGGGCACGAGCCGTACCAGGAGTTCGCCGGCATGCGCCGTCCCTTCGATGACCGCGCCGTGGCGCGCGCGGCGCTGGAGGCGCGGCCATGCTGAACCTGCACCTCGGCGAAGTGGCCCTGTGGACCCGCGGTCGCCTGTTCGGCGCCGATGCGATGATCGCCGCGGTCGCCACCGACTCGCGCCGGGTCGGGCCGGGAGCGCTGTTCGTGGCGCTTCGCGGCGAACACGCCGATGGCCACGACTTCGTCGCGGCGGCGGGCGCGCGTGGTGCGTCGGGCGCGCTGGTTGCGCGCCGCGTCGAGACGGTGTTGCCGCAGGTGCTGGTCGACGATGTCCTGCTGGCGCTGGGCGATCTGGCCAGCGCGGTGCGCGCGCAGCGGCGCGTGGTGGCGGTCGGCATCACCGGCTCCAGCGGCAAGACCACGATCAAGGGCCTGCTGGCGGCGATCCTGGCGCGCCGCGGCCGCACCCATGTCACCGCCGGCAATTACAACAACGAGATCGGCCTGCCGCTGACCCTGCTGGCGATGCCCGCGGATGCCGAGTACGCGGTGCTGGAAATGGGTGCCGGCAAACCCGGCGACATCGCCTATCTGGCCGCGATCGCGCGGCCGCAGGTGGCGCTGGTCAGCAACATCGCGCCCGCGCATCTGGAGCGACTCGGCAGCATCGACGGCGTGGCCGGCACCAAGGGCGCCCTCTACGAGGCGCTGCCCGCCGACGGCGTCGCGGTGATCAATGCCGACGACGCCTATGCCGGGTTCTTCGCCGGCCTCGCCGGCACGCGTCGGGTACTGCGCTTCGGCCTCGGCAGCGCGGTCGAGGTGGGCGCCGTCGAACTGGCGCTGACCGCCGACGGCAGCCGCTTCCGGCTGCTGACGCCTGCGGGTGCCGCCAACGTCCGGCTGCCGTTGTCGGGCCGGCACAACGTGCTCAACGCACTGGCCGCCGCCGCCGCCGCGATCGCGCTGGACATGCCGCTGGCGGATATCGTGGCCGGGCTGGAAACCGCCAGCGCGGTGCCCGGCCGGCTGACGCGGCGCGCGATGGCCGGCGGCTGGACCCTGATCGACGATACCTACAACGCCAATCCCGGTTCGGTGGCCGCGGCGATCGCCACGCTGGCGCTGGCCGGCGGCGAGACCTGGCTGGTCCTGGGCGACATGGCCGAACTGGGCACGGACGCCGAGGCCTTGCACGCCGCGGTCGGAGCGCAGGCGCGCGCCGCGGGCATCGTGCGGCTGTTCACGGTGGGTCGTCTGAGCCGTGCGGCCAGCGCGGCATTCGGTGACGCGGGCGTGCATTGCGACGATCAGGCGACGCTGATTGCGGCCTTGCGCGACGCCCTGCACGCGGGCGTCACCTGCCTGGTCAAGGGCTCGCGTTCATCCGGCATGGAACGCGTGGTGGCGGCGCTGGGTGGCGATACCGCGGGAGGGACGGCGCATGCTGCTTGAACTGGCGCGCTGGCTGCAGGGCTACATCGGCGGCTTCCATCTGTTCGAGTACATCACCTTCCGCACCATCATGAGTGCGCTGACGGCGCTGGCCTTTTCGCTGCTGTTCGGCCCCGGCCTGATCCGGCGCCTGGCCGCGCAGAAGGCGGGCCAGGTGATCCGCAACGACGGCCCGCAGTCACACCTGAGCAAGGCCGGCACGCCGACCATGGGCGGCACCCTGATCCTGCTGGCGATCGTCCTCGCCACCCTGCTCTGGGCCGATCTCGGCAACCGCTATGTGTGGATCGTGCTGGGCGTCACCGTGGCCTACGGCGCGATCGGCTTCTACGACGACTACAAGAAGCTGGTGCTGAAGGACAGCCGCGGTCTGCCGGCGCGCTGGAAGTATCTCTGGCAGTCGCTGGTCGGGCTGAGCGCGGCCGTGCTGCTGTTCGCCAGCGCGCCGGTGCCGGCGGCGACCGCGCTGTACGTGCCGCTGTTCAAGCAGGTGGCGATTCCGCTCGGGGCCGGCTTCATTCCGATCGCCTATCTGATGATCGTCGGCTTTTCCAACGCGGTGAACCTGACCGACGGCCTCGACGGACTGGCGATCATGCCGAGCGTGCTGGTGGCGGGTGCGCTGGGCATCTTCGCCTACCTCGCCGGCAACGCGGTGTTCTCCAGCTACCTCGACATTCCGGCGATCCCGGGCGCCGGCGAGCTGGCGATCTTCTGTGGCGCGCTGGCCGGCGCGGGCCTGGGATTCCTCTGGTTCAACGCCTATCCGGCGCAGGTGTTCATGGGCGACGTCGGCGCGCTGGCGATCGGGGCCGCGCTCGGCTGCATCGCGGTGATCGTGCGCCAGGAGATCGTGCTGCTGGTGATGGGCGGCGTGTTCGTCATGGAAACCGCCTCGGTGGTGCTGCAGGTCGCCAGCTACAAGCTGACCGGCAAGCGCATCTTCCGCATGGCACCGATCCACCACCACTTCGAGCTGAAGGGCTGGCCCGAGCCGCGCGTGATCGTGCGCTTCTGGATCATCAGCGTGGTGCTGGTGCTGATCGGTCTCGCGACCCTGAAGGTGCGCTGATGCTCGACTTCCTGCGCCCGGTCCAGGCCCAGCGCCACAGCGGTCCGCGCGGCCGCTACGATCCGTGGCTGCTGCTGGCGATCGCCGGCATCGTCAGCCTCGGCATCGTGATGGTGGCGTCGAGCTCGATCGCGGTCGCCGAGGGGCGCCACATCGGGCCGTTCTTCTATCTCAAGCGGCATCTGCTGTTCCTGACCCTGGGCGGCGCGCTGGCGCTGGTCGCGATCCGCACCGAGCTGCGCCAGCTGGAGAAGTACGGCTTCGTGCTGATGCTGCTGGCGGTGGCCTCGCTGCTGGCGGTGTTCGTGCCGGTGCTGGGCATGCGCATCAACGGCGCGCGGCGCTGGATCAACCTCGGCATCACCGGCTTCCAGCCGGTCGAGGCGGTCAAGCTGGTGGTGATCCTGTACGTGGCCAGCTATCTGGTGCGTCATCGCGAGGGCGTCGAGCGCAAGTTCTTCGGCGCGCTCAAGCCGGTCGGCGTCGCCGGATTCCTCGCCGTGCTGTTGCTGGCGCAGCCGGACTTCGGCTCGGCCTCGCTGGTGCTGGCGATCACCGTCGGCATGGTCTGGTTTGCCGGTGCGCGCATGCGCAATCTGGTGATGATGGGGCTGCCACTGGTGCCGATGATGGCGTGGGCGGCGCTGAGCAAGAGCTATCGCGTCGAGCGCCTGACCTCGTTCCTCAATCCGTGGAAGGATCCCTTCAGCGACGGCTTCCAGCTGACCCAGGCGCTGATCGCGGTCGGTCGCGGCGAATGGTTCGGCGTCGGTCTCGGCGCGTCGGTGCAGAAGCTGTTCTATCTGCCCGAGGCGCACACTGACTTCATCCTCGCGGTGATCGCCGAGGAGCTTGGCCTGGCCGGGATCGTGCTGGTGCTGGGCCTGTTCGCGCTGCTGGTCGGGCGCGGCCTGTGGCTGGCGCTGAAGGGCGCGGAAATCGGCCAGCGCTATGCCGGCTATGTGGCGTTCGGCATCTCCTTGTGCCTCGGCGTGCAGGCGCTGGTGTCGATCGGCGTCAACCTCGGCGTGCTGCCGACCAAGGGTCTGACTCTGCCGTTGATCAGCTCCGGCGGCTCCAGCGTGCTGATGACTTGCGCGATGCTCGGCGTACTGCTGCGCGCCAGTTACGAAATCACCCGCGCCGAGGATGCGCGGCGGATGGCCGTGCGCAACCCGGCTGTCGCCGGCCTGGCGGCGGAGGGCGGCGCATGAGCGTCACCGCGCCCGTGCTGATCATGGCCGGCGGCACCGGCGGCCACATCTTTCCCGGTCTCGCGGTGGCCGAGGCGCTGGCGGTGGCGGGCGTGCCGGTGGTGTGGCTGGGCGCGAGCGGCGGCCTGGAAACGCGGCTGGTGCCGGCGCGCGGCATCGCGCTGGAGACGGTGCCGGTCAGCGGCCTGCGCGGCAAGGGCCTGACTGCGCGGTTGCGCGCGCCGCTGATGCTGCTGCGCGCCTTCGCCGCCTCGCTCGGCGTATTGCGTCGCGTGCGTCCGCGCAGCGTGCTGGCGCTGGGCGGCTACGTCGCCGGTCCCGGCGGCGTCGCGGCATGGTGGCTGCGGCGGCCGCTCGTGGTGCACGAGCAGAATGCCCTGGCCGGGTTCACCAATCGCGTGCTGGCGCGACGGGCGCGGCGGGTGCTGGCGGGCTTTGCGCACGCCTTGCCGGGTGCCGAGTGGGTGGGCAACCCGGTGCGCGCGGCGATCGCGGCGCTGCCGTCGCCCGACCAGCGGCTGACCGCACATGCCGGGCGATCGCGACTGCTGGTGCTGGGCGGCAGCCTGGGGGCGCGCGCGCTCAATCGGATCGTGCCGCAGGCGCTGGCGCTGTTGGCGCCCGTGCTGCGGCCCGAGGTGCGGCATCAGTGCGGTGCGCGCGGCGTGGACGAGGCGCGCATCGCGTATGCCGAGGCCGGCATCGAGGCGCGCGTCGAGCCCTTCATCGACGACATGGCCGAGGCCTACGCCTGGGCCGATCTGGCCATCTGCCGCGCCGGCGCGCTGACCGTCGCCGAGCTGGCCGCGGCCGGCCTGGGCGCGATCCTGGTGCCGTTTCCGCATGCGGTGGACGATCACCAGACGCGCAACGCCGAGGCGCTGGTGAAGGCCGGCGCCGCCGAGTGCGTGCAGGAGCGCGATCTGGATCCGGCGCGCCTGGCGGATCGACTCGGCGGCCTGTTGGGCGACCACGCCCGGATGCTGGCGATGGCGACGGCCGCGCGCACCCAGGCGCGTCCCGATGCGGCCGCCGCGATCGCGCGCGCCTGCCTGGAGGTGGCCGCATGACGCCGCGCCGCCTGCGTGCCCACGACGACTTCATGTACGCGTTCCGGCGCGTGCACTTCATCGGCATCGGCGGTGCGGGCATGGGCGGCATCGCCGAGGTGCTGCACACGCTCGGCTACGAGGTGTCCGGCTCCGACCGCGCCCGCAACGCGATCACCGCGCGGCTCGTCACGCAGGGCGTGGAGGTGTTCGAGGGGCACGCCGCGAGCCATGTCGAGGGTGCCGACGCGGTGGTGATCTCGAGCGCGATCCGCGCCGACAATGTCGAGCTGGTCGCCGCGCGCGCGCGGCGCGTGCCGGTGGTGCCGCGCGCCGAGATGCTGGGCGAGCTGATGCGCTTCCGGCGCGGCATCGCCGTCGCCGGCACCCACGGCAAGACCACCACCACCAGCCTCGTCGCCAGCGTGCTGGCCGAGGCCGGCTACGACCCGACCTTCGTCATCGGCGGCCTGCTCAACTCCGCGGGCAGTCATGCCCGGCTTGGCAGCGGCGAGTATCTGGTCGCCGAGGCCGACGAGTCCGACGGCTCGTTCCTGCTGCTGTCGCCGGTGCTGGCGATCATCACCAACATCGACGCCGATCATCTGGAAAACTACGGCGGCGACTTCGATCGGGTGAAGAGGGCCTTCGCCGATTTCCTGCACCGGTTGCCGTTCTACGGCATCGCGGTGCTGTGCGCGGACGATCCCGAAGTGGCTGCGCTGGCGCGTGCCACGCCGCGCAGCATGATCACCTACGGCATCGACGCCCCCGATGCCGACGTGCGCGCCAGCCGCTTGCGCCAGCAGGGCGGGCAGATGCACTTCGATCTGCACCTGCCCGGGCGCGTCGATGCGCTGGCGGTCACCCTCAACCTGCCCGGTCGCCACAACGTGCTCAATGCACTGGCGGCGGCGGCGACCGGCTGGCAGCTGGGAGCCGAGGCAGCGGCGATCGCGCAGGCGCTGGAGCGGTTCCAGGGCGTCGGTCGGCGCTTCCAGCAACGTGGCGAGATCGCGCTCGATCGCGGCCATGCGCTGCTGGTGGATGACTACGGCCATCACCCGCGCGAGCTGGCGGCGGTGTTTTCCGCCGCGCGCGGCGGCTGGCCCGGCCGCCGTCTGGTGGTGGCGTTCCAGCCGCACCGCTACACCCGCACGCGCGACCAGCTCGACGACTTCGCGCGCGTGCTGGCCGAGGCCGACGTGCTGGTGCTGACCGAGGTCTATCCGGCCGGCGAGGCGCCGATCGCCGGCGCCGACGGCCGCTCGCTGGCGCGCGCGGTGCGCGCGCGCGGCAAGGTCGATCCGGTGCTGGTCGAGCATCCGCGCGAGCTGGCCGGCGTGCTGCCGGCACTGCTGCGCGACGGTGACCTGCTGCTGTTGCTGGGCGCGGGCGATATCGGTGCCGCGGCCGCCGAACTGGCCGCCGCCGGACAGCTGAGAACGGTGCGGTCATGACCCGACAGATCGATGACCCGCGCCAGTTCGGCCGCGTCGCCGTGGTGATGGGCGGCCGTTCGGCCGAGCGCCAGGTTTCCCTGGACTCCGGCGCCAACGTGCTGGCGGCGCTGCAGGCGCGCGGTGTCGATGCGCACGGCATCGACGGCATTCCGGCGCTGCTGGATGCGCTGCGCGCAGGCCACTTCGCCCGCGTGTTCAACATCCTGCACGGCCGCGGCGGCGAGGACGGCGTGCTGCAGGGCGCGCTCGACTCGCTCGGCGTGCCGTGCACCGGCTCCGGCGTGCTCGGGTCGGCGCTGACCATGGACAAGGTGCGGACCAAGAAAGTGTGGCTGGCCGACGGCCTGCCGACGCCGCGCTTCGCCGCCTTCGGGCGCGGCGAGGACGTCGCCGCGGCGATCGCGCGCGTCGGCTATCCGGCGATCGTCAAACCTTCGCACGAGGGTTCCAGCGTCGGCATCACGCGCGTCTATGCCGCGCGCGATCTCGAGTCGGCGGTGGATCTTGCCGCGCGTTACGACGGCGAGATGCTGGCCGAGCAGCTGATCGAGGGCGACGAGCTGACCGTCGGCATCCTCGACGATGCGGCATTGCCGAGCATCCGCATCGTGCCCAGGGACGGCTTCTACGACTATCACGCCAAGTACGTCGCCGAGGACACGCAGTATCTGTGTCCCGGGCTCGACGCCGCCGCCGAGCAGACTGTGCAGGCCCTGGCGCTGACGGCCTTTGCCAGCGCCGCCGCATCGGGTTGGGGTCGCGTGGACATCATGCGCGACCGCGCCGGCGGCCTGCACCTGCTCGAGGTCAACACCACGCCGGGCATGACCAGCCATTCGCTGGTGCCCAAGGCCGCGCGCGCCGTCGGCATCGATTTCGAGACGCTGTGCTGGCGCATTCTCGAAACCTCGTTCCGCATGGAGGGCGCATGACCCGCGGTGGCGCCATCCGTTTCGCCGGCTGGGTTGCCGCGCTGGCGCTGCTGGCGTTGCCGGTGGTCGGTGTGCTGGAAGGCTGGCTGGTCGCCGGGCGCTGGCCGGTGCGTTACCTGACCGTGGAGGCACCCTTCGTGCACGTGCGTGCCGCGCAGGTGCGCGCCGTGGCGGCACCGCTGCTGGCGCGCGGCTTTTTCGCCATCGATCTCAACCAGGTGCAGCGGGCGGTTGCCGCGCTGCCATGGGTCGCCAGCGCGCAGGTGCGCAAGCGATGGCCGGACACCGTGACCATTCGCATTGCCGAGCGCGCGCCGTGGGCGCGCTGGACCGGAGGTCGGCTGATCGCCACCGATGGCACCGTGTTCAGCGTGCCCGATGCGGCCACGCTCGGCGGCCTGCCGCAGCTGGCCGGGCCGGACGCGCGACTGGCCGACGTGATCGCCTTCTACCGGGTTGCCGCCGCGGCTTGCGCGGCGCACGGACTGCACGTCGCCGCGGTCGACCTGACCGGCCGCGGCAGCTACGCGCTGACGCTCGCCGGCGGTGCCCGCATCAGTGTCGGCCACGAGCAGCCGACACGGCGGCTGGCGCGGTTTCTGGCGGTCTGGCCGCAGCTGGCCTCCGCCCACCCGCAAGGCTTCGAGTACGCCGATCTTCGTTACACCAACGGCTTCGCCGTGAAATGGCCGCCGGAGCCGCCGTCCGCGGCGCCGGCCGCTCCGGCTGCCTCCGCCGCACCCGCGGCCGCGCCTTCTGCAGCAAGGGTCTGAGATGAACCGCAGAAACGACAAGCAGCTGGTGGTCGGTCTCGATATCGGCACCTCCAAGGTGATGGCCGTGGTCGGTGAATACGCGCCCGGCGAGCCGGTCGAGGTGATCGGCTTCGGCTCGCACGTCTCGCGCGGCATGAAACGCGGCGCGGTGGTCGACATCGAATCCACCGTGCATTCGATCCAGCGCGCGGTCGAGGAGGCCGAGCTGATGGCCGGTTGCGACATCCGCTCGGTGTGCGCGTCGATCTCAGGCAGTCATCTGGAGACGCGCAACTCGCATGGCACCGCCGCGATCCGCGACCGTGAGGTGACCGCGTCCGATCTCGAGCAGGTGCTGGAAGCGGCCAGCGCGGTGGCGATCCCGGCCGACCGCAAGCTGCTCTACAAGGAATCGCAGGAGTACCGCATCGACGGCCAGGACGGCATCCGCCACCCGGTCGGCATGAGCGGCGTGCGCCTCGAGGCCGGCGTGCACCTGGTGACCGGCGCCGCCAGCGCGGTGCAGAACCTGCAAAAGTGCATCCAGCGCTGCGGACTGTCGGTGGACGAGCTGGTGCCCTCGGCGATCGCCAGCGCGCGTGCCGTGCTGACCGACGACGAGCGCGAACTGGGTGTGTGCCTGGTCGACATCGGCGCCGGCACCACCGACATCGCCATCTATGCCCAGGGCGCGATCCGCTACACCCGCGCGTTGCCGGTTGGGGGCGATCAGGTCACCAACGACATCGCCTACGGGGTGCACACGCCGACCGCGCATGCCGAGGAGATCAAGGTCAAGTACGCCTGCGCGCTGGCGCAGCTGGCCCACGCCGACGAGACCGTGCAGGTGCCCAGCGTCGGCGACCGCCCGCCGCGGCGGCTGGCGCGGCAGGCGCTGGCGCAGAGCGTCCAGGCCCGCTACGAGGAGATCTTCGAGATGGTGCAGGACGAGCTGCGGCGCTCCGGCTTCGAGAACATGGTCGCGGCCGGCATCGTGCTGACCGGTGGCGCGTCGCAGATGGAAGGCGCGCTGGAGCTGGCCGAGGAGGTGTTCCACAAGATGGTCCGCGTGGGTCTGCCGCAGCACGTCGGCGGCCTGTCCGAAACCGTGTCCGGGCACGTGCACGCGACCGCGGTCGGTCTGCTGCTGCACGGCGCGCGTGGCGACGCGACGCGCGGCGGCGGCGCGGTGTCGGGCAGCGTCGGCAACGTGCTCGGCCGCATGCGCGGCTGGCTTTCCAAGAATTTCTGACCGGGCTCGCCCGGGCGGATGGAGGGGCCCTGCCAGGCCCCGTTCGCGGCGCAGGAAGCGCCGCAGGCGGCAGTCACGCCGCACAGCCGCTTCGCGCCGGATGCGCGTGGCGGTCCGAACGACAACGACAGCGGTACCGACGGAGAACGCATCATGTTTGAACTGATCGAAAGACTCACCCCCAACGCGGTGATCAAGGTCATCGGTGTCGGCGGCGGCGGCAACAATGCCATCAGCCACATGCTGAACGCCGATATCGAGGGCGTGGAGTTCATCTGCGCCAACACCGACGCCCAGGCGCTGAAGAACTCCGGTGCCCGCGTCACCCTGCAGCTCGGCGCCAACGTCACCAAGGGCCTCGGCGCCGGAGCCAATCCCGAGGTCGGTCGCCAGGCCGCGCTCGAGGATCGCGAGCGCATCGAGGAGATGCTCAGCGGCGCCGACATGGTGTTCATCACCGCCGGCATGGGCGGCGGCACCGGCACCGGCGCGGCGCCGGTGGTGGCGCAGCTGGCCAAGGAACGCGGCATCCTGACCGTGGCGGTGGTGACCAAGCCGTTCCCGTTCGAGGGTCGCCGGCGCATGCAGGTGGCGCTCAAGGGCATCGAGGACCTGGCCCAGTACGTCGACTCGCTGATCACGGTCCCCAACGAGAAGCTGCTGACCGTGCTCGGCCGCGAGGTCACCCTGGTGTCGGCGTTCAAGGCCGCCAACGAGGTGCTGGTGGGTGCCGTGCAGGGTATCGCCGACCTGATCACCCGTCCGGGCCTGATCAACGTCGACTTCGCCGACGTGCGCACCGTGATGAGCGAGATGGGCATGGCGATGATGGGCAGCGGCACCGCCCGTGGCGACGACCGTGCCCAGGCGGCGGCCGAAGCGGCGATCAACAACCCGCTGCTGGAGGACGTCAGCCTGGCCGGCGCCTGCGGCATCCTGGTCAATGTCACCGCCGGTCCCAACCTGACCATGCGCGAGTTCGACGAGATCGGCCGCCTCGTGCACGATTTCGCCAGCGAGGACGCCACGGTGGTGATCGGCACCGCGCTGGACCCCGACCTGCAGGATGACGTGCGCGTCACCGTGGTCGCCACCGGACTCAACCGCGGCGTCGCCGCACGCCAGCCGGTGCGCCATGCCGCCCGCGACGAGGCCGCTGCGGCGCCGCGCCCGCGGCCGGTGATGCTGCGCACCGGTACCGGCGGGGCCGAGGTGATGAACGTGCCGCTGCGGGCATCCGCGGTGCCGCGCGCGCAGGCCGAACCGGCGATCGAGGCAAAGACCGGTACGGCTGATCCGGCCATCGACTACCTCGACATCCCGGCCTTCCTGCGCCGCCAGGCCGACTGAGCGCGGACCGGCGGGCTGTCCGTGCGCGGGACGCGCACGGATCGTGCCGCCCGCGACCGGGTTTCCGTCCCCGGTCGCGGGCGGCGCGCCGCCGCGTGATCTCGTGCACTGGCGCACGGATCGTGATATTCCTGAACGCAGTGGTTTGTTTTCGGACCGTAAACCCTGTGCTACATTCCCGCCCACTTTTGATTGCTGCCCCGGGTCCATCATAAAAATGATCAAGCAGCGCACGCTCAAGAACGTCATCCGGGCGACGGGCGTCGGGCTGCATACGGGCGACAAGGTCTATATGACCCTGCGCCCGGCTGCGCCCAACACCGGCATCGTGTTCCGCCGCACGGATCTGGCCGTGCCGGTGGATATCCCATCGCGTTGCGAGAACGTGGGCGATACCCGCCTGTCCACCACCCTGGTCAAGGGCGAGGCGCGCGTCTCCACCGTCGAGCACCTGCTCTCGGCCATGGCCGGGCTGGGCATCGACAATGCCTACGTCGACCTGTCGGCGCCCGAAGTGCCGATCATGGACGGCAGCGCCGGCCCCTTCGTGTTTCTGCTGCAATCGGCGGGCATCGAGGAGCAGAACGCGCCCAAGCGCTTCATCCGCATCAAGAAATCGCTGCGCGTCGAGGACGGTGACAAGTGGTGCCGGTTCGAGCCGTTCGACGGCTTCAAGGTCGGTTTCTCGATCGAGTTCCGCCATCCGATCTTCAATTCGCGCACCTCGACCGCCGAGATCGACTTCTCGACCACCTCGTTCGTGAAGGAAGTCAGCCGGGCGCGCACCTTCGGCTTCATGCGCGACATCGAGATGCTGCGCGAGCGCAATCTGGCGCTGGGCGGCTCGATGGACAACGCCATCGTGCTCGACGACTACCGCGTGCTCAATGAAGACGGCCTGCGTTACGAGGACGAGTTCGTCAAGCACAAGATCCTTGACGCCATCGGCGACCTGTATCTGCTCGGGCACAGCCTGATCGGCGCGTTCTTCGGCCACAAGTCGGGTCACGAGCTGAACAACCTGCTGCTGCGCACGCTGATGGCCGATGCCAGTGCCTGGGAAGAGGTCTATTTCGACGACCCCGCCAGCGCGCCCATCTCCTACGCCCATCCGGCGCAGGCGATGTAACACTTGTTTGCAAAGAGTGACGGCGGTCCGCTCCGGCCGCCGCGGGAAGTGATTCACTGCCCTCCGGGAGCATCCGTGGCGAGGGATGCCAGGGCAAGGAGCAGATTCCGGGTATCCGGGTCCGGCAGGGATTGCGCCGTGGCGCGCAGATGTCGGGCGGTCGCGGGTGAAAGGGGCTTGCGCTCTGCCGGCAGTCTGGGAGCGGGTGGCAGGGGCGCCACTTTCACGGTGATCGCCGTGGCGACCGCGCCGAGGATGCGCGCGGCTTCGAGGATCCGCGCCTGCTCGAGGCGCAGTCGCGAGGCCCAGGCGGCGGAGATGGCCAGGAAAACGATGCGATCGGGCTGCACGCTGGCGAGCCGGACCTGGTCGCCGAGGACGCCCGGCAGCATCCGGCGCAGTTGCCGGTCGAGCTGGTCCAGCGCCATCGCGCGCGGGGCGAGCGCCGTCACCGGGTCGCATTCCGCCACCGGCCGCAGGCCGGTGCGCGAAGGCGAACGGGAACGCGGACGCGGTGGCTGCACGAGTGAAACCTGACGGCTTGGGGCGGCATGAACATCATACTCGTCACCACCGCGCGCTCGGCGCCGAAGACCCTCGATCTGCGCTGCCCGCGCACGCGGCTGCGTTGCGCCGCGGCCCTGGCCGCCGCGGTGCTGGTACTGGTCGGCAGTGGTGCGGCGCTCGCGCTGCTGTTCGCCAGCCCGTCGCAGCGCGCGCTGGCCCAGGTACGCGCCCTGCGCGTGCAGGTGCAGGCTCAGCAAAGCCAGCTCGGCGGCGTGCAGCGTGACGCCCAGCGCGACGTCAACGCGCTGGCGGTCAAGCTCGGCCAGCTCGAGGCGCAATCGCTGCGGCTGGGGGCGCTGGGCGAGCGGCTGGCGCATGCCGGCAAGCTCGACGACGGCGAGTTCAATTTCGACGTCCAACCCGGCGTCGGCGGTCCGGAAATCGCGGTCGGGTCTGCCGCTTACGGCACGCCGGCCGATCTGCAGCGCAGCATCGCGGCGCTCGGTCGGCGCTTCGACCAGCAGCAGGCGCAACTGGCCGCGCTCGAGACCCTGCTGCTCGACCACAAGATGGATGCCGCCCTGCAGCCGACCGGCATGCCGGTGCGGGACGGTTACATCTCGTCCTATTTCGGCATGCGTGCCGATCCCTTCGATGGCCGCAGCGAATTCCACCCCGGCCTCGACATCGCCGCGCCGGCCGGCACGGCGATCCATGCCGTCGCCGAGGGCGTCGTCAGCTATGCCGGTGAGCGTTCCGGATACGGTGACGTCGTCGAGATCGACCACGGCAACGGTTTCATGACCCGCTACGCGCATGCCGAAAGGCTGCTGGTCCATGTCGGTGAACGCGTCCGCGTCGGCCAGGACATCGCGCTGGTCGGTTCCACCGGCCGCTCGACCGGACCGCATGTGCATTTCGAGGTCTGGTATCGCGGCCAGCTGGTCAACCCGCTGGCCTTCGTGCGCGCTCGTCGCTGAGCGCCGACTGCCGACCGCCGACCGCAAGCAGCGGTCATCTTGAATCCGGCGTACACAGCCGCCATCCGAAAGGGGCGCGCGGAGTGACGTAGTATCATCGGCGCCCTTGCGCGAGCGCGCACCCCCTTTCCTCCTCGAGCGTGATTCCGCCGATGTTGAACCGTGTCCTGACGAGTATGTTCGGCAGCCGCAATGAGCGCGTGGTGCGCCAGCTGTCGCGAAACGTGGCGCGGATCAACGCGCTGGAGCCTGAATGGCTGAAGCTCTCGGACGCCGCGCTGCGTGCCAAGACCGACGAGTTTCGCGCGCGGCTGGTCAAGGGCGAGTCGCTCGACGACCTGCTGCCGGAGGCCTTCGCCAGCGTGCGCGAGGCCTCGCGTCGCGTACTCGGCCAGCGCCATTACGACGTGCAGCTGATCGGCGGCATGGTGCTGCATCTGGGCAAGATCGCCGAGATGCGGACCGGCGAAGGCAAGACCCTGGTGGCGACGTTGCCGGTGTATCTGAATGCGCTGGCGGGCAAGGGCGTGCACGTGGTAACGGTCAACGACTACCTCGCACGCCGCGACTCGGCATGGATGGGCAAGATCTACGGCTTCCTCGGCATGAGCGTGGGCGTGGTCTGGCCCGGCATGGACAACGCCGACAAGCAGGGCGCCTATGCGGCCGACATCACCTACGGCACCAACAACGAATTCGGCTTCGACTATCTGCGCGACAACATGGCACTGTCGAAGGACCAGCGTTACCAGCGCGGCCTGTTCTACGCGATCGTCGACGAGGTCGACTCGATCCTGATCGACGAGGCGCGCACGCCGCTGATCATCTCCGGTCCGGCCGAGGATTCGCCCGAACTTTACGTCAAGCTCAACCGCGTCGTGCCGAAGCTGATCCGCCAGGAGAAGGAGGACGGTGCCGGCGACTACTTCGTCGACGAGAAGCAGAAGCAGGTGCATCTGTCCGAGGACGGCATGGAGCATGCCGAGCAACTGCTGCGCGAAGCCGGCGTGATCGAGTCCGGCGGCGGCCTCTATGACACCGCCAATCTGGCGGTGGTGCATCATCTCAACGCCGGCTTGCGCGCGCATGCGATCTACCACCGCGATGTCGACTACATCGTGCGCGATGGCGAGGTGATCATCGTCGACGAGTTCACCGGCCGCACGCTGCCGGGGCGGCGCTGGTCCGAGGGCCTGCACCAGGCGGTCGAAGCCAAGGAGGGGGTGCCGATCCAGCGCGAGAACCAGACGCTGGCGACGATCACCTTCCAGAACCTGTTCCGCATGTACGCCAAGCTCGGCGGCATGACCGGCACGGCGGATACCGAAGCCTACGAGTTCCAGACGATCTACGGCCTCGAGGTGGTGGTGATCCCGACCCACCGGCAGATGGTGCGCAAGGACCATCACGACCTCGTGTTCCTGACCCAGGAGGCCAAGTTCAAGGCCGTGGTCGAGGACATCAAGGACTGCCATGCGCGCAGTCAGCCGGTGCTGGTCGGCACGACCTCGATCGAGACCTCCGAGCTGCTGTCGAAGCGCCTGCAGGCCGAGAAGATTCCGCACGAGGTGCTCAACGCCAAGCAGCACGAGCGCGAGGCGCATATCGTCGCCCAGGCCGGCAGCGCGAGTGCGGTCACGATCGCCACCAACATGGCCGGTCGCGGTACCGACATCGTGCTCGGCGGCAGCCTCGACGCGGCACTGGCCGCGTTGCCCGAGGACGCCGCCGAGAGCGATCGTGCGCGCGTGCGCGGCGAATGGCAGCAGCGTCACGACGCCGTGCTCGGCGCCGGCGGTCTGCACATCATCGGTACCGAGCGCCACGAGTCGCGGCGCATCGACAACCAGCTGCGCGGCCGTTCCGGGCGCCAGGGCGATCCCGGCTCCTCGCGCTTCTACATCTCGCTCGACGACAACCTGATGCGCATCTTCGGCGGCGAATTCGTCGGCCGCTGGATGCGCGCCTTCGGCATGAAGGAGGACGACGCCATCGAGGAGCGCATGGTCAGTCGCCAGATCGAGAAGGCGCAGCGCAAGGTCGAGCAGCACAACTTCGACATCCGCAAGAACCTGCTCGATTTCGACGACGTCGCCAACGACCAGCGCAAGGTGATCTACGAGCAGCGCAACGAACTGCTCGAGTCCGAGTCGGTTGCCGACACCGTCGCCGACATCCGCCGCGACGTGTTCGCCGCGCTGGTGCAGCGTCACGTGCCGGCGGACAGTGTCGACGAGCAGTGGGACCTGGCCGGGCTCGACGCCGTGCTGGAAGGTGAGTACGGCATCCGGCTCGGACTGCACGCCTGGGCCGAGACGCACAGCGACGCCGACCCCGAGGCGATCCTGGAGCGGGTGCAGCAGGCGGCCGAAGGCCTGTTCCGCGACAAGGAAGCGGCGATCGGTGCAGACACCATGCGCGCGCTGGAAAAGCACGTGATGCTGTCGGTGCTCGACAACGCCTGGAAAGAACATCTGGCCAGCATGGATTACCTGCGCCAGGGCATCTATTTGCGCGGCTATGCCCAGGTCCAGCCCAAGCAGGAGTTCAAGCGCGAATCCTTCATCCTGTTCTCGGCGATGCTCGACCGCATCAAGAACGAGATCACCCAGATGCTGGCGCGGGTGCGCGTGCAGAGCGAAGCCGAGGTCGCGGCGATGGAGGCCGAGCAGCAGCGCCTGGCGGCGCGCGCGGCGCTGGAGTTCCATCACGCCGAGGCCAGCGGCTTCGCGCCGGAACCGGCCGCGGGCGATGCCGCCGCGCTGCCGGCGGCGGTTGCCGCGGCGATGGCGCCAACAGTGCGCGAAGGGCCCAAGGTGGGGCGCAACGATCCGTGTCCCTGCGGCTCCGGGAAGAAATACAAGCAGTGCCACGGCCGGCTGGCGTAACCGTCCCTGGTGGGTGGCACCGGCCCGGCCGTCCATGGCCGGGCGCTCGCCGGCGCGAGATGCCCCCCGGCATCTCGCGAAAGCCCCCGGCTCGCCCCTGCGGCTCCGGGAAGAAATACAAGCAGTGCCACGGCCGACTGGCGTAACCGTCCCGTCCCGCCGTGCCGATGCAAGGTCGGGCGGCGGGAAACGCAGCGGCGAGCCGGGTGCGCCGGTCGGATCGGCCGGTGACGCTCACATATCGTGCTTGGCGACCTCGAAGCCGCGTTGCTGGTAGCCGCGCCAGCGCGCGCGTGAGCCTTCGCGCGCGGCGGCATCGGCGGCCACCACTTCCAGCACGCGTTCGCAGTGGCCCGTCGCGCAGTCGTCGCGCAGGTTGATCAGCAGCGGCCGGTCGGGCGTGGCCACGCCCGGCGGCACGATCAGCACCGCGGTGACTGCGTCATCGTCGTCGCCGGCGATCTGGTGCGGAATGAACGCGTCCTCGTCGAATGCCCACAGCAATTCGTCCAGGGTCTCGGCCTGTTCCAGATCACGGGCGAGTACCAGCGTCGGCTGACGTGCCGCATGGGCAAGTCGGACCAGTTCGCAGACCAGTCGCAGCGGCTCGGCTGCGAAGCGCGGCTTGGCGATCAGGTAGAAGTCGGCGCGCGGCATGGCGACGCGGAATCAACCGCAGCGGTCGAGCAGCCACTGCGTCAGCAGGCCGACCGGCCGACCGGTGGCCATGCCCTTGCGACCCTCGTCCCAGGCGGTGCCGGCGATGTCGAGATGTGCCCAGCGCCGGCCTTCGGTGAAGCGCGCCAGGAAGCAGCCGGCGGTGATCGCGCCGGCACCTTTGCCGCCGATGTTGGCGATGTCGGCGAATGCGCTCTCGAGCTGGCTGCCGTAGTCGTCCCACAGGGGCAGGCGCCAGGCGCGGTCGTGACTCGTCTCGCCGGCGGCCAGCAGCTCGGCGGCCAGATCGTCGTGCCGGCTCATCAGGCCGGAAGCATGCTTGCCCAGCGCGATCACGCAGGCGCCGGTCAGCGTGGCGACGTCGACGATCGCCTGCGGTTCGAAGCGCTGCACGTAGGTCAGCGCATCGCACAGGATCAGGCGGCCCTCGGCGTCGGTGTTGAGCACCTCGACGGTCAACCCGGACATCGTCGTCAGCACGTCGCTGGGACGGTAGGCGTCGCCGTCGGGCATGTTTTCCACCGCCGGCACCACGCAGACCAGGTTCAGCGCCAGCCGCAGTTCGACCGCGGCAAGGAAGGTGCCCAGCACGCCGGCGGCACCGCCCATGTCGTATTTCATTTCCTCGATGCCACCCTGCACCTTGAGATTGATGCCGCCGCTGTCGAAGGTGATGCCCTTGCCGACCAGCGCATGGGGCTTGGCCTCGCCTGCGCCGTTCCAGCGCAACACGATCAGCTTGGGCGGATTGGCCGAACCGCGCGCCACCGCCAGCAGCGCGCCCATGCCGAGCGCTTCCATGTCGGCACGTTCGAGCACCTCGAGGCTGACGCCGGGATGGGTGTCGGCGATGCGTCGTGCCTCGGCGGCAAGATGCGCGGGGTTGCAGAGGTTGGGCGGCAGGTTGGCCAGCTCGCGCGCCAGCGCCACGCCGGCGGCGATCCCGCGCGCCTGCTGCAGCCCGCGCGCGGCGTCGGCCGGCGCAACCAGCGACAGTGCGGCCAGCCGCGGTTCCGGATCCTTCGGCTTGACGGTGGCGGTGTAGCGATAGGTCTGGTGATCGGTGGCGAGCGCGGCGGTGCGCACGGCCCACGCGTTGTCGCGCCCGGCCACCGCGAGCTCGGGCAGGAAGCTGGTGGCGGTGGTGATCGGCAGACTCTTCAGCACGCGGCCGGCCTCGGCGCAGACGCGCAGATAGCGTGCCGTGTCCAGGGCATCGGCAGCGCCGGCGCCGACGACCAGCACGCGCGGTGCCCGCACGCCGGCGATGTGATGCAGCAGCGTGCTGCTGCCGGGCTTGGCGGACAGATCGCCCGCCGCCGCCAGACGGGTCAGCAGGCCGCCGCTGGCGGCGTCCACGCGCTGCGCGGCCGGACTGAGCACACCGCGTTCGTGCGCGGCGACCACGATGCAGGGTGCGTCGACGCTTTCGGCTTGCGCGGGACCGAGGCTGAACTCGAGGGACATGCGGGGGAGCTCCTGGGCGGGCACGGCCGCGATGCGACCGGCTAGACTTGGCGACTGGGCCGCGCGCGGCGCGGCGGGCCTTTCATCTTAGATGCTGCGCATCCTCGACCGCTACCTGCTGCGCGAGCTGGCGTTCGCCCTGATCGGCAGCGCTTCGCTGCTGCTGGTGGTGACCGTGGGCGGCACCCTGTCCGACGTGCTGTCGAAGGTCGCGGCCGGCCGCTATCCGGCCAGCGTGATGCTGCCGGTGCTGGGTCTGCGCGTGCTCGACGCGTTGTCGCTGCTGCTGCCGCTGGCGCTGTTTCTCGGCGTGCTGCTGGGGCTGGCGCGACTGTATCGCGACAGCGAGATGCATGTGCTGGCCTCCTCCGGCATGGGTCCGCGGGGTCTGCTGCGGCCGACCCTGCTGCTGACGCTGCCGGTGCTGGTGCTGGTGGCGCTGATCGCGTTGTGGCTGGGGCCGTGGGCCTCGCGCACGTCGCAGGCGATGGTCAATGCCGCCAACAGTTCGGTGATCGCCGCCGGACTGGCGCCGGGGCGCTTCGTCGAGTTGCCCGGACGCGGCGGCATCATGTTTGTGGATCGCATGAACGCCGCCGGCAACCGGCTCACCCAGGTATTCGTCGCCAGCGAGCGGCGTGCGCCGGACGGTCGCCCGCGCGTCGATCTGATCACCGCCACCCGTGGCGAGCTGTATCTGGACAGCCAGGGCGGCGGTCGTTTCCTGGCCCTGTTCGACGGCCACCGCTACCAGGGTCCGCTCGGCGGCAATGCCTGGAAGCTGATGAGCTACCGGCGCAACGACATCGCCCTGTCGAATATCCAGGGTGCGCCCGATGACAGCCAGGGCACCCCGCACGACAAGACCACCGCGCAGTTGTGGGGCTCGCCGACGCCGCCCGATCGCGCCGAGCTGACGTGGCGCCTGACCGCGCCGCTGAGCACGCTGGTGCTGGGACTGCTGGCGTTGCCGCTGGCACGGCAAGGTCCGCGCGAGCCGTTCTACGGGCGCATGCTGCTGGCGCTGCTGGCGTACCTGCTTTACTCCAATCTGCTCGGCATCGGTCGCGCCGCGATCATGCAGGGCCGCAGCATCGGTGAGTACGCGCTGTGGGGCGTGCCGCTGCTGGCGCTGGCACTGGCGCTGTGGGCGTTCGCGCGCCAGAACGCGCCGCGACGGGTGCCTGCGCGGAGGCCGGCATGAGCGGCTGGCACCTGCCGCTGAAGCGGGCCGACCGCGTGATCGTCGTCAGCGTGCTCGGCTCGCTGGCTCTGGTGTGGGCGTTGCTGGTCGGCTTCGATGCGTTCCTGCAGTTCGCGCGCCAGCTCGGCCAGCTCGGCCGCAACGGCTATACCCTTGCCGACGCCGCGATCTACATCCTCTACAGCATCCCGCGGCGCATCGTCGACCTGTTCGGCAACGCGGCGCTGATCGGCGCGCTGCTGGGCCTGGGCGGCCTCGCGGCCGGCAACGAACTGACCGCATTGCGCGCCGCCGGCATGTCGCGGTTGCGCATCGGTGCCGCGGTGCTGGCGCTGGTCGCGCTGCTCAGCGTCGGGGTGCTGCTGCTGGCCGAATACGCGATGCCGCCCGCCGAGCAGCGCGCCACCGCGATCCAGCTGGCGTTGCGCGCCAGCAACATCGCCGCGACGACCTCGTCGGGCCTGTGGACGCGCGATGGCGACAGCATCGTCAACGTCAAGAGCGCGCTGGCGGTGCCCGCAGCGCACGGCGCCGACATCCGCCTGCGCGACGTGCGCATCTACCGCCTCGACGCGCAGGGCCGCCTGCTCGAGGTGCGCCGGGCTGCGGATGCCGAGTTCCGCGGTGGCCACTGGATGCTCGATCGGGTCAGCGATACCCGTTTCGACGCGGCAGGCGCGCAGACCACGACGGCGGCGCAGGCGATCTGGCACACCCATGTCGATCCGCGCCTGCTGCGTCTGTCGGTGCTCGATCCGGAAAGCCAGTCGATCCGCGACCTGCTGCGCAATGTCCGCTATCTCAGCCGCAACGGGCAGAATCCGCAGGCCTACGCCGATGCGCTGTGGCAGCGCCTGTTCTACCCCCTCGACGTGCTGCTGCTGGTGCTGTGCGTGCTGCCGCTGGCCTTCGGTGCCTTGCGCGCGGGCGGTTTCGGCAAGCGCCTGCTGCTGGGCCTGCTGATCGCGATCGCCTGGTTTTTCGTGCAGCGTGCCTTGATCAATCTCGGCACCGTCTATGGAATATCGGCCTGGCTGGCCAACGCGCTGCCGCTGCTGCTGCTGGCGGCGGTGGCGGCGCTCGTGCACCGGCGCACGGCCTGAGCCGGTGCGCGCGATCCTTCAGTTTTCACGCAGCAGGCGGGTGCCGCTGAGGCGATCGTGCAGGGTGCGGCGGTCGCCGTCGGGCAGCGCCGCGGCATAGTCCGCGCCCCAGGCCAGCAGCATCGCCACCAGCAGCCAGCGCGGTTCGAGCAGCGGGCCGAACGCCAGCAGCAGCAGCGGCGAGGCCGCGGCCGCGAAGCGGGCCAGCGCCTGCCGCAGGGTGACGCGGCCGGCGTCGGCGACCACCCGCATGCGCCACGCGCGCGCGCCCAGGGTCTGGCCGCCGCGCAGCCATGACCAGACGAAATACGCCGCCAGCGCGGTCAACTGCAGCAGGGGATACCAGGCCGGCGCGTGGGCGTGCCCGTCGCGGATGGCGATCAGCCGGCCGCCGGTGGCCAGTTGCGCCAGCAGCCCCACCACCAGCACGATCGCCAGCGACGTCAGCAGGTCGTAGAACAGCGCGGTCAGGCGTACGGCGAAAGGGCAGGGTCCTAACGGGCGGCCGGGCATTGCATCAGGGGTCATGGTGTTGTCGTGAGTGGGAGGAAGTCAGGTGACTTGCCGGCGGCGGCGGAGCCGGCGAGCATGCTCGCATGGACAGCACCACGGTCATCGCCGCGGCCGATCGCGCCAGCATCGACGCCTTTCTCGAACGCGCCTGGTCCGAGGACGGCTTGGCCGCATTGACGCTGGCCGCCTACCGCAACGATCTCGAGAGTTATGCGCGCTGGCTGGCCGCGCGCGACATGCGTCTGCTCGATGCCGGTCGCGAGGACATTTTCCGCTATCTCGCGGCTCGCGGGGCGGCAGGCATCAAGGCGCGCAGTAATGCGCGGCTGCTGTCGGCACTGCGCCGCTACTATGCCCAGCGCACACGCAGCGAGCCGGCCTTCGTCGATCCGACCCTGCTGCTGGATCCGCCGCGGCTGCCGCGCGGCCTGCCCAAGGCGCTCAGCGAGCGCGAGATCGAGGCCCTGCTGGCCGCGCCCGACGTCGCCACGCCGCTGGGCCTGCGCGACCGCTGCCTGCTCGAACTGATGTACGCCGCCGGCCTGCGCGTGAGCGAACTGGTCGGCTTGCCGCTGGCGGCGCTCAACCTGCGCCAGGGCGTGCTGCGCGTCACCGGCAAGGGTGGCAAGGACCGTCTGGTGCCGGTCGGCGAGGTGGCGCAGGACTGGATCGAGCGCTACCTCGCCAGCGCGCGACCGCTGCTGGCGCGCGGCGGCCAGCCCGCGGCGCTGCTGCTGACCCGGCGCGGCAGCGGCATGACCCGGCAGATGGCGTGGACGCTGATCAAGCGCCACGCGCGGACCGCCGGCATCCCGGCTTCGCGCATCTCCCCGCATGTGCTGCGGCATTCGTTCGCCACCCATCTGCTCAACCACGGCGCCGACCTGCGCGCGCTGCAGATGCTGCTCGGCCATCGCACGCTGTCGACCACCCAGATTTACACCCTGGTCGCGCGCGAAGGCCTCAAGCGCCTGCACGCCGCCCACCATCCACGGGGGTGAGGCGCCGCGTTTACGCGATGCCATGAATGGCATCGCGTGCGGCGCCGAACGCCCGAGGCAGGAAGCCTCGGGCCGGGTTGCGTGGTGAGCGCAGGATGCGCGAGCCCGCAACGGCCCGCGCGCGCAGCGCGCGGTGGTCGGACTGCGGGCAGCGTTCGTCGAAGCCGACGCCTCGGGCCGGGTTGCGTGGTGAGCGCAGGATGCGCGAGCCCGCAACGGCCCGCGCGCGCAGCGCGCGGTGGCCGGGCTGCGGGCAGCGTTCGTCGAAGCCGACGCCTCGGGCCGGGTTGCGTGGTGAGCGCATCCGTGCGCCGCCATGAATGGCGGCGTGCCAGGCCCCGATGCGGCGCGAGCAGTCCCGATTTGACGGCTACCGGCGGTGATTGGGCTAGAATGGCCGATTCCATCGCTCGGCAGCGGTCCCGCGCATGATCGTCCTTGACGGGCAGAGCGCCCTTTCGCCGTTTCGTCTCGATCGTCTGAATGCGCGCCTGGAGGCGGTCCACCGCGGGCTGCGCGCGCGCGCGGCGTGGTTCGTGTACATCCTCGATGCAAGCGCGATCACCGATCCGCGCACCCGCGAGGAGCTGTGCACGATCCTCGAGGCACACGCCGCCGCGCCGGCGCCGGCCACGCTGTGGGTGGTGCCGCGCCTGGGCACGGTGTCGCCGTGGTCGTCCAAGGCCAGCGACATCCTGCGCGGCGCCGGCCTCGATCTCGGTCGCGTCGAGCGCGGCGTGGCCTATCATCTCGACGCGCTGCCGCTGGCCGGCAGTCCCGAGCATGCCGCGGCGCTGGCGGCGCTGCACGATCGCATGACGCAGTCGGTGCTGACGAACCTCGATCAGGCCAGCGGGCTGTTCCTGCACGGCCGCGCGGGGGCGCTGGGCCGCATCGCGCTCGGCGCCGACCCGGAGGCGGCCCTGGCAGCGGCCAATCGCGCGCTGGGTCTCGCGCTCGCCGCCGACGAGATCGCCTATCTCGCCGCGCGCTACGCCGAGCTGGGCCGCGATCCGACCGACGCCGAGTTGATGATGTTCGCGCAGGCCAACTCCGAGCATTGCCGGCACAAGGTGTTCAACGCCACATGGACCGTGGACGGCGAGCCGGCGCCGCAGACGCTGTTCCAGATGATCAAGCACACGCATGCCGCGGCGCCGGCACACACGCTCTCGGCGTACAAGGACAATGCCGCGGTGATCGCCGGCCATCGCGGCCGACGTCTGTTCGCCGATGCCGACGGTGTCTGGCGCGCGCACGAGGAGGACATCCCCTACGCGATCAAGGTCGAAACCCACAACCATCCGACCGCGATCGCGCCGTGGGCCGGCGCCGCCACCGGTGCCGGCGGCGAGATCCGCGACGAGGGTGCGGTCGGCCGCGGCGGCAAGCCGAAGGCCGGGCTGAGCGGCTTTTCGGTGTCGCATCTGCGCATTCCCGGATTGCCGCGGGCGTGGGAAGGCGAGCGTCCGCTGCCGCAGCGTTTCGCCAGCGCGTTCGAGATCATGCGCGACGGCCCGCTCGGTGCGGCCGCCTTCAACAACGAGTTCGGCCGCCCGGTTCTCGGCGGCTACTTCCGCAGCTTCGAGCAGGAGACCGGCGAAGCCGGCGTGCGCCGCGGTTACGACAAGCCGATCATGATCGCCGGCGGCCTGGCCAATCTGCGGCGCGTGCATGTCGAAAAGCGGCATCTGCAGCCAGGCGACGCGGTGGTCGTGCTGGGGGGGCCGGCATTGCTGATCGGCCTCGGCGGTGGCGCGGCGTCATCACTGGCTTCCGGCGCATCGAGCACCGAGCTCGACTTCGCCTCGGTGCAGCGCGACAACGCCGAGATGCAGCGGCGTTGCCAGGAGGTGATCGATGCCGCCTGCGCGCGCGGCGCGGATACTCCGATCGTCGCCGTGCATGACGTCGGTGCCGGCGGACTGTCCAATGCCATCCCCGAGCTGCTCAATGATTCCGGCGTCGGCGGCCGCATCGACCTGGCGCGGGTGCCCTGCGACGATCCCTCGCTGTCGCCGATGCAGCTGTGGTGCAACGAGGCGCAGGAACGCTACGTGCTCGGCGTGCGCCCGGCCGATCTGCCCGCGTTCACGGCGTTGTGCGCGCGCGAGCGCTGCCCGCATGCGGTGGTCGGCGCGGCGACCGCCGAGCGTCAGCTGGTGGTCAGCGATTCGCGCAGCGGCATCACGGCGATCGATTTCGAGCTCGACCTGCTGTTCGGCAAGCCGCCGCGCATGCATCGCGACGCCGTGCGCATCAAGCCGCGCGTCGATCTGGTGCCGGATCTTTCCGGCATCGCCCTCGATGACGCGGTGCAGCGCGTGCTGCGCCTGCCCGCGGTCGGCAGCAAGTCGTTTCTGGTCACCATCGGCGACCGCAGCGTCGGCGGCCTGTGCGCGCGCGATCCGATGGTCGGGCCGTGGCAGGTGCCGGTCGCCGACTGCGCGGTGACCCTGCTGGATTTCGAGGGTTACGCGGGCGAGGCGATGGCGCTCGCCGAGCGCGCGCCGCTGGCGCTGCTGGGCGGCGCCTCGGCGGCGCGCATCACCGTCGGCGAGGCGATCACCAATCTGGCCGCGGCGCCGGTGGCCGAACTCGGCGAGGTGCGGCTGTCGGCCAACTGGATGGCGGCGGTCGGCCACCCCGGCGAGGACGCCGCGCTGTACGACGCGGTGCAGGCGGTCGGCGAGCTGTGTCCCGTGCTCGGCATCTCGGTGCCGGTGGGCAAGGACTCGCTGTCGATGCAGGCGGTGTGGCAGGACGCCGAGCAGGGCGAGCAGCGCAGCGTGGCGCCGGTGTCGCTGGTGGTCAGCGCGTTCGCGCGCGTCGCCGACGTGCGCCGCACGCTGACGCCGCGCCTGCGCCTGGACCAGGGCGACAGCGAGCTGTGGCTGCTCGATCTCGGCGGCGGTCGCGACCGGCTCGGCGAATCGGCGCTGATGCAGGTGTTCAACCGCGGCGGCGGCGTGCCGCCCGACCTCGACCAGCCGCAGCGGCTGCGCGCGTTTTTCGCGTTCATCCAGCAGGCGCGCGCGCAGGGCCTGCTGCTGGCCTATCACGACCGCTCCGACGGCGGCGTCATCGTCACCCTGCTGGAGATGGCCTTCGCCGGACACTGCGGCCTCGAGATCCGCCTCGACGGCTGGGGCGAGGCGATGCTGCGCGCGCTGTTCAACGAGGAGCTGGGCGCGGTGCTGCAGGCGCAGGTACAGCACGCCGAGCGCCTGACCGCGCTGGCCGCGGCGCACGGCCTGGGCGAGATCCTGCATCGCATCGGGCGGCCGAAGGAGAAGCTCGGCATCAAGCTGTTTCTCGGCGGCGAAACGATCGCCCGCTGGAACTGGACCCAGCTGATCGGCGCCTGGCACGAGACCAGCCACGCGATGCAGCGCCTGCGCGACAATCCGGACGCGGCCGACGCCGAGCGCGTCTGGCGCATCGCCGACGATGATCCCGGTCTGTCGCCGCGACTGACGTTCGATCCGTCCGAGGATGTCGCCGCGCCGATGATCGCCGGCGGCGCGCGACCGCGTGTCGCCATCCTGCGCGAGCAGGGCGTCAACGGCCAGGTCGAGATGGCGGCCGCGTTCACCCGTGCCGGTTTCGAGGCGGTGGACGTGCACATGACCGACCTGCTGGCCGGGCGCACCTCGCTCGCCGATTTTCACGGCCTTGCCGCCTGCGGCGGATTCTCCTACGGCGACGTGCTCGGCGCCGGCCGCGGCTGGGCAGTATCGATCCTGCACAACGAACTGCTGCGCCAGCAGTTCGAGGGCTTCTTCGCCGACCCCGCGCGCTTCGCGCTGGGCGTCTGCAACGGCTGCCAGATGATGGCCGAGCTGAAGGCGATCATTCCCGGTGCCGAGCACTGGCCGCGCTTCCAGCGCAACGCCAGCGAGCAGTACGAGGCGCGGCTGGTCACCGTCGAGGTGCTGGAGTCGCCGGCGATCCTGTTGCGGGGCATGCACGGCTCGCGGTTGCCGGTGGTGGTGGCGCATGGCGAGGGTCGCGCGACATGGCGTACCGACGCGCGGCCGTCGAAGAGCGGCGCCTGCCTGCGTTTCGTCGACAACCGCGGCCGGCCAACCGAGGACTTTCCGCTCAACTCCAACGGATCGCCCGGCGGCCTGACCGGCTTCACCGCCGCCGAGGGTCGCGTGCTGGCGCTGATGCCGCATCCGGAGCGCGTGTTCCGCAGCGTGCAGATGAGCTGGGCCGCCGATGGCTGGGGCGAGGATTCGCCGTGGATGCGTCTGTTCCGCAACGCCCGCGCGTGGTTGCGCTGAGGCTCCTCTGAGCCGGTCCTGCGTGGGTGCGACGGTGGCTTGGCGGGAGGGATGCGAGGCGCGCGACGCCGTGCAGGACGGTGCCCTGCGCCAGTCGTGCAACGAGGCAGACCACCCGCCAAGCCCCGTCCCGTGCGGATTGCGGCTCCCTGCGGCGCCCGCGGCGTCGCGCCGCTGGACCGCAGTCCCTGCCACGGCGCTGCGCGGCCCTTCTTGCGATCATCCGCAGGGAACCCGCAACGCGCTCGGCGGAGGACTGGTTCAGCGGATCCCCGACCGCGCCGCGGCATTGACGCCGACGCAACCTCGCCGCGCTCACACTTCATCATCACCCGCAGCGGAGTCATCGCCATGGAATACCGCCGTCTCGGCTCGTCCGGACTGAAACTGTCGGCACTGTCGCTGGGTGCCTGGGTCACCTTCGGCCGCCAGGTCGATGTCGCCGCCGCGCGCGAGATGATCGCCTGCGCCTGGGACCACGGCATCAATTTCTTCGACAACGCCGAGGTCTACGCTTTCGGCGAGGCCGAGCGCGTGATGGGCGCCGCGCTCAAGGCGTTGCAGCTGCCGCGCGACGGCTACTGCGTGTCCAGCAAGGCCTACTTCGGTGCCGTCGAGGATCCGCTGCCGACCCAGCGCGGCCTGTCGCGCAAGCATCTGGCCGATGCCTGCGAGCAGGCGCTGCGCCGGCTCGACGTGGACTATCTCGATCTCTACTTCTGTCACCGTCCCGACGCGGACACCCCGGTCGCGGAGACGGTCTGGGCGATGGACAGCCTGATCCGCCAAGGCAAGGTGCGCTACTGGGGCACCAGCGAGTGGCCGGCTGCACTGATCCGCGAAGCGCACGCCGTGGCGCGCATGCATCATCTGCACGCGCCGCAAATGGAGCAGCCGCAGTACAACCTGCTGCACCGCGAGCGTGTCGAGGTCGAATACGCGCCGCTGTATGACGATCTGGGCCTGGGCACCACGATCTGGTCACCGCTGGCCTCGGGCCTGCTGACCGGCAAATACGCGCACGGCGTGCCCGCGGATTCGCGGCTCGGCCAGCCCGACTACGCCTGGCTGCGCCAGGCGGTGCTCGAGGAAGACGGCGGCGTGCGCGTCGCCCGGGCCGCCCGCCTGCTGCCGCTGGCCGCCGGGCTGGACGTCAGTCCGGCGCAGTTCGCGATCGCCTGGTGCCTCGCCAACCCGCGCGTCTCGACGGTGATCCTCGGCGCCAGCCGGCGCACCCAGCTGGAGGAAAATCTCAAGGCGCTCGACGTGCTGCCGAAATTTGATGCCGCGCTGCTGGCGCGCGTGGACGCCGCGCTGCGCTGACGCTCGGACCGCCGCGGCCCGTGCTCATGGCAAGGCCTGCGGCTAGGACGTGGTTCTGTGCCGGGAGTCGAGATCCTTCAGTCTTCGACTTCAGGATGACAACGAAGTTGTCACCCTGAGCACGGCGAAGGGTCCGGGGGCGCGCAGACACCACCGCAGGCGGCGACGCGGGTACCCGACGCGCCATCGGGCAGGGGCTTGTCCGTACGCCCGTCCGCGCGGCTGTCCGCGGACACTTTCCCGGGCCGGAGACGCAGGCCAAGTGCCTGAGCGGGCAGGGCGCACCGCGGCAGCGGCCGCTGGCACGCCGCTTGCGTAGCCGATGCGAACCATCGGATCGCACCATGACTTTCCGCGACACATCGGCTCAGGACATCCCGCTTGCCGCGCCACCGTTCTGGCGCCGTCACCGGCGTCGGCTGGTCTACGGCAGTGGCGCACTGCTGGGCGTGCTGCTGCTGGGCCTGTTGCTCGCCCGCTACCTCGCGGCGTCCAACAGCGTCAGCCGGGGCCGGCTGGAGATCGCCACGGTGCAGCAGGGGGCGTTCGTGCGCGACATCGCCGCCGACGGACGCGTCGTCGCCGCGGTCAGCCCGACGCTCTATGCCGCCGCCGCCGGCACCGTGCGCTACCGGGTGCAGGCCGGCGACGCCGTGCGAAAGGGAGCGGTATTGGGCGTAGTCGACAGTCCCGAGCTGGCCAATCGCCTGGCGCAGGAGCAGGCCACGCTGCAGAGCCTCGGCCTGGATGCGCAGAACGAGCAGTTGCAGGCACAGCAGCGACGCCTGACCGCGCGGCAAAAGCTCGAGGACGCGCGCATCGACCTGAAAACCGCACAGACCGAACTGGACCGCTACACGCGCGCGTTCAAGCTGGGCGCGGTGCCCGAGATCAACATGCTGCGTGCGCGCGACGCGCGGGACAAGGCGCAGATCGCGCTGCGCCATGCCGAACAGGATCGCGGCCTCGAAAACGAGCGGGTGGCCTTCAACATGCGCAGCAAACGCCTTGCGGTGCAGCGCCAGAAGCTGGTCGTGGCCGACCTGCAGCGCCAGGTCGATGCGCTGACCCTGCGCGCGCCGGTCACCGGCCAGGTCGGGCAACTGGCGGTGGCCGATCGCACCCAGGTGGCCAAGGATGCGGCGCTGCTGAGCGTGGTGGATCTGTCGGCGCTGGAAGTCGAGATCAAGGTGCCGGAAAGCTTCGCGCGCGATCTGGCGTCGGGCATGCACGCCGAGATCAGCGGCGACGGCCAGCGCTGGCCGGGCATCGTCGGCGCGATTTCGCCCGAGGTCGTGGCCGGCGAAGTGGCCGCGCGCGTGCGCTTCGCCAGCACGCGCCCGGCCGGGCTGCGGCAGAACCAGCGCCTCAGCGTGCGCGTGGTGCTGCAGCGCGTGGCCGACGCCATCACCGTGGCGCGCGGCCCTTCGCTGGACGATGACGGCGGCAGCGCGGTGTACGTGCTGCACGGCGACCTGGCCGTGCGCACGCCGGTGCGCCTCGGCCCCAGCAGCATCGACCGCGTGCAGGTGCTGGCCGGACTCAAGCCGGGCCAGCGCGTCATCGTCGCCGGCGCCGAAAGCTTCCACGACGCGCCGCGCGTGGTGATCAGTCATTGAATTCCTTTCACTGCCGGAGAACGTGATGCTCGAGATGCGCGAAGTGTCGAAGGTGTATCGCACCGAAACCGTCGAGACCCACGCCTTGCGCGGCTTCTCGCTGAAGGTCGACGAGGGCGAGTTCGTCGCCGTCACCGGCCCGTCGGGCTCGGGCAAGACCACGTTCCTGACCATTGCCGGGCTGCTGGAGGATTTCACCCGCGGCGAATACCTGCTCGATGGCGTCAACGTGCACGGCATGAACGACAACCAGCGCTCGCGCCTGCGCAACGAGAAGATCGGATTCGTGTTCCAGGCCTTCAACCTGATCCCCGAC
>JAGWPB010000083.1 GCA_028870665.1 Lysobacteraceae bacterium | reverse complement strand
GCCGAAGTCCAGATCGTGCAACAAGGTCTCCATCTGCTTTTTCAAGGCAGCATTTTCATGGAAGAAAATAGCCGCATTCAGGAAGCCAGAGTTGGGGTCGACGCGGCCGACCTGCATGATGTTGCTGGCGATATTCACGCTGACCAGATGTTGCGCGACTTCCACGCCATACTGCGCCGCCGTCGAAATCAGCGAGGCGTTCGGACGAACCTTTTTCGCCTCGGCAGGGTTGAAGTCGAAGCCATCCTGTTTGATGACGTATTCCTTCGAGTCATCATCCCAGTCCCGCACGAACACGTAGGAAAATTTTGCATGCTTCTTGTTCGGGCGCTTGTAAACGGCCTCGTGCAGCACGCGCTCCGGCGTGGCATTCAACACATAGCGCCAAAGCGTACCGTTCAAATCATCGGCCTCAATCTCGAACTCCACTGGCTCGTTGGGCGTGAAGAAATGTGGCTTGATCGGGATTTGCGCGTTCGGCGCGCTCAGGAGGAACGAGTGATGGATGAACCAACTCAAAAACACCACGGGCTTGATCAGCGAAGTCTTGCCCGCGCCATTGGCACCGATCACAGCCAAGGCCGTGGCAAGACGCTGGCCGGCAGGCGACGGCGCGTCCCAGCCGTGCGAACTGGCCTTTTGGGTCAGGGCAAAGGACACTTCAGTTCGTTCCTTGAACGAGAGGAAGTTCTTGAACGCAAAGGATTGAAGCATGGCTAAGTTCGACGAAACGGCCAAGATTTGGCCACGAAATTCATTATAAGACAATATTTCGCCTGATTTCAAGTATAACGCTCAAAATTGGCTGAAGATGATTGGTGGCTTGCTGGCAGCAAGATTTGATGGAATCGTCATCCTGCAGCAAGGCGTCGATCTCCGCTTGCTGCGCTATGTGCGGCTCGGCTAGGAGGGTGACGAAGAACTATTCGCCTGCCGACGACTCCCCGGCAGGGGCACATCGCGGGCATCGTCATCCATCGCCTGTGAGTGAACTTACCGGTAGCGCTCGAACCGCGAGAGCGGAATCAGCCCTACTGATGCTTTCGTAGCCCAGGCTATGGACTTATGAACATATCCTGAGGTCCGAGCGGCAGCTCGGGTCCGTATGCTGCCGATCACTGGCGGCGCGTGATCCCCGCTGGTGCCCTGGTGCGCAGCACTTCCGGAACCGATGGATGGAGCGGCTCCCGCGCCGATCCGCAACCTTCGCCGACCGGGCGTCAGCCGATCAGCCCGGAGCTTCCGCCTTGCAGTGCTCGGCGACGAAGCGGGCATGGTCGGGCATGGACTCCACGGCGCGCCCGATCAGGGTGCGGATGTTGGCCAGGAACTCGTCGAGCTGGGCCGACGTGATGCCCTCGGCCAGCGGATGATGGCGCGCGGGCTCGATGCCCTGGCCCAGCATCACCTGCAGCCAGCTGCCCTCGGTGAACAGCTCGTCGCCGTCGCGGACGATCTGGCCGCTGCAGCGGAACAGCGCGATCTTGCGCAGCAGACTGTCCGGCATCTCGATCTGCGCGCAATGCCGCCAGAACGGCGTGTCGCTGCGTTCGGTCGCCCGGTAGTGCAGGATCAGGAAATCGCGGATGCGCTCGTATTCGAAGCGGGTCTGGCGGTTGTATTCCGCGCTCAGCACCGGGTCGCAGTGGCGATCCGGAAACAGTGCCAGCAGCCGGCTGACGCCGGACTGGACCAGGTGGATGCTGGTCGACTCCAGCGGCTCCATGAAGCCCGCGGCGAGACCCAGCGCCACGCAATTGCGGCTCCAGGTCCGGCGGCGCATGCCGGCGGTGAAGCGCAGCGGGCGCGGCGCGGCCAGGGCCTCGCCCTCGAGATTGGCGAGCAGCAGTGAGGCCGCCTCGTCGTCGCTCATGAACGCGCTGCAGTAGACATGCCCGTTGCCGGTGCGATGCTGCAGCGGAATCCGCCACTGCCAGCCGGCCGGGCGGGCGCTGGCCTGGGTGTAGGGGCGCATCGGCTCGACGCGAGCACTGGGAACCGCCAGCGCGCGATCGCAGGGCAGCCAGTGCTGCCAGCTCTCGTAGCCGGCCTGGAGCGCCTCCTCGATCAGCAGGCCGCGAAAGCCCGAGCAGTCGATGAACAGGTCGCCGGCGACGGTCTCGCCGCTCTCCAGCACCACCGATTCGATGAAGCCGTCCTCGGCGCGCAGGCGGACATCGACGATCCTGCCCTCGGTCCGGCGTACGGTGCGTGCGTCGCTGTGCCGGCGCAGGTACTTTCCGTACAAGGTCGCGTCGAGATGGTAGGCATGCTTGGTGCCGTTGATCGGACTGCTGCCCACCTGGTCGATGCGCGCGAAGCGGTTGGCCATGGCGGCCGTGGCGTTGAGCGAATAGGCCCACAGACCCGCGGCACTTGTGCGTCCCTGCACATCGGCCGCTCCCGTGCTTCCTGCGACCGCAGGGAGTGCAGAGCCAATCGCGGCCCGGGTGCGGCTTCGAAGCCAGTAATGCTGGAACGCGAGCAGCCCGAGCGGCAGCCCGATGTCGCCGAAGGCGTGCAGATACGAATCGCCGATCCGGCGCCAGTCGTTGAACTGGATGCCCAGCTTGAACGTGCCCTGCGTGGCCCTGAGGACCGCGTCCTCGTCCAGCCCCAGGAACTGGTTGACCAGGCGGATCTGCGGGATCGTCGCCTCGCCGACGCCGACGATGCCGATCGCGTCGGATTCGATCAGCCGGATCTCGACCAGCGGGCCCAGCGCACGGGCCAGCAGCGCGGCCGCCATCCAGCCGGCGGTTCCGCCGCCCACGATCACGATGCGGCGGATGCGGACGTCATTCATCGGGGCTGCCTCCAGTACGCATCATCCTGCCTCGGCGCTGCCCGTCGCACCAGGCACCGCGCCCATAAAAAAACCCCGCTGCGATGAACAGCGGGGCTTCGATCACCGGGGCAGAGGATCAGAAGAACTTGTAGGAAGCGCCGATCGAGTAGGTGCGTCCGTACGATTCCCAGATCAGGACCTGGCGCGGATCGCCATTCTGGTAGGT
Organism: Lysobacteraceae bacterium; assembly: GCA_028870665.1. Classification (GTDB taxonomy): domain Bacteria; phylum Pseudomonadota; class Gammaproteobacteria; order Xanthomonadales; family Rhodanobacteraceae; genus Metallibacterium. The sequence goes on along the minus strand of JAGWPB010000083.1, from coordinate 6,603 downwards.
CTTGAACGTCTTGTTGGTGAGATTGGAGCCCTGCAGGATCAGCGACAGGTTCTTGAACCGGCCTTGGTGGAAGGTGTAGCTGACCTGGGCATCGTAGGTGTCGCCGCCCTGGATGGTCTGGAGGATGCGCGTCGCGCTGATGCCGCCCACCTCGCCGAGGAAGCTGCTGCGATAGGACTGGCTGACTCGCGCATCGAAGCCGTCGCGCTCGAAATAGAGCGTGTTGTTGACGGCCCACTTGGAGAGGCCGGGAACGGTGATGGGCGTCGGGTTGGAGCCGTACACCAGCGAGCTGTTGGTGTAGTCGGCGCTGACAGTGAAGCCGAAGCCGCTCAGCATCGGTGTCAGCAGATCCAGCGGAACGCTGGCGACGCCCTGCACGCCCTTGACGTAGCCGTGCCCGTCGTTGGTCGGGCCCGAGACGATGCCGTAGGTGGTGCCGAGCTGGGTCTGCTGGGCCGGGGTCAGGTAATCGGGCACGAAGGCGGCGAAGTTGTAGAGGAACGCCGCATTCGGATTGATGTAGTCATGCAGCTGGATGAAGTAGGCCGAAAGCTGCAGGTAGCCCTTGTTGTCGGCGAAATAGTGCTCGATGCTGGCGTTGAAGTTGTTGGCCATGGTCGGCAGCAGCTTCGGGTTGCCGCCCGACGCGCTGAAGTACGACGTATTGGGGTCGGTCGAGGCGAGATGCGTGATGTTGCCGCTCACGCCGAGGCTGGCATTCATCTGGTCCATGCGTGCGCGCGCCAGGACCCGCGCGGCACTCAGGCGGATATCGGTGCTCGGCGACAGGCCGAAGACCAGGTTGATGCTGGGCAGGTAGCGGTTGTACTTGGTACTCCCGTTCACCGGAATCATGACCGGCTGCGAGCCGGATCCCGCATTGCCCGCCGTCACCCTCGAGCCCGCCGACATCTGGTTGGTGTGCACCATCTGCAGACCGACGTTGCCGCGCAGGGACACGCCACCGACATGGGTGTCGATGTTGAACTGGAAGAACGGCTTGACGTCGTTTTCGCGCACCTTCCAGTTCGGCGGGACGGCGATCGATGACAGCGAGGTCGGGAAGACGGTGTAGTAGTTGTTGAGCAGGTACAACGGGTTGTAGCAGACCTCGGGGCCTACGCCCATGAAGGCCAGGGGATCGCAGCTGCCGCCATTGAGGAGTGCGCCGGTCGGAATCGGGGCCGTCTGTGCGCCGATGGGCGTGGTCGCGAAGGTCTGCGATCCATTGGGCAGGGTCAGGAAATCCTGGACGATGTTGTAGGTCTTGTTGCGGGTGGCGCGATCGACGCCGAAGACCAGGCTCGAGAAGGGCCCATCGGAGAAATTGCGCTTGACGCTCAGGCGCAGGTTGGCGAGATAGTCCTCGGTGCTGGGCGCGTTGTTGAAGCCCGCCTGCACGATCGAGGGATTGGCGCCTGCGCCCCAGCCCTGCGGGTCGGTCAGGACGATGTTGCTGCCGGCGTAGTTCAACGCGGGATTGAGGTAGAGCATCCCGCTGCCGAGCTCGTTGAAGCCGATCGTGTCGGTGGCGCCGTTGGCCGGCGTGTAGCCCGTGCCGGAGTAGCTTTCCACCAGGATGTCGTGACGGTTGGCGCGGGAGTAGCTCAGGTCGGATTCGGCCGACCAGTCCTCGTTGAAGCGGATCTTGTTGTTCCAGCCGATGTTGTAGACCTTGGCATGGGTCCAGTTGAAATCGTTGCGGATCACGCCCTTGACGTTGGCGTAGGTGCCGCTGCTGACAAAGCCGTTGCTGGTCGTGTAGCCGGGTTGCAGCTGCGCGCCGCTCCAGAACAGCGGGAACTCGATGCCCTTCGCCTGCTGCGCCTCGCGGAAATTGTCGTAGGTCATGTCCAGCGTGCTGGTGAAATTGTCTGAAGGCTTGTACTCGAGCGTGCCGAGGAAGGCCGAGCGGTTGAGGTTGTCGCTGATGCCGTAGTTCTTCGAGCCACCGATGACCAGGGCACCGGTCGAGGTGTTGGGATAACCCCAAGGCTGCTGATGCTGGATCTGGGTCGGTGTCGACTGCAGGTCGACGCCGAGCGTGATGCCGAAGGTGTGATCGGCGAACTGGTTGACGTAGACGCCGTTGACGTCGTAGCCGGTGTCGTTGCCGCCGGGTGCCAGCTCGGAATACTGGTCCCAGTTGTAGCGGTAGTTCACCGCCGCGATCGGGTGAGGGACCTCGAGCGGGCGGATGGTGCGCATGTCGACCGTGCCCGCGAGCCCCTGCCCGATCAGGTCGGCGTTGGGCGTCAGATGCACGACCACGTTGTTGAACCAGCTCGACGGGTACTGGTCGAATTGCACGCCGCGACTGTTGCCGGTACTGACCTGCTCGCGGCCATTGACCAGGGCGGTGCTGAAATCCGGCCCGAAGCCGTGAATGGTCACCACCTGCGGGCGGCCATCCAGGGTCTGCACGGCCAGGCCGGGCAGGCGGCCGAGCGCGTCGGCGATGCTGACGCCGGGCAGCTTGCCGATCTGCTCGGACGAAACCGCCTCGACGATGTTGTCCGAATAGCGCTGGATGGCGACCGCATTCTGGATGCTGCTGATGTAGCCGGTGATCTTGACCGCTCCGAGCTTCTTGGCCTTTTCCTGCTGTTCCTTCTCGCGCTCGGCCGCCGTCGTGGTGGTCGCGCCCGTCTGCGCCTGATCCTGGGCGTTCTGGGGAGCACCCGGCGCCGCCGGAGCGGGCGCCGCGGACGCGACGGCACAGAAACCGAGACATGCCGATGCGATCGCGACCGCCAGCACATTACGCTTGAATGTTTGCATTTCCCCCTCCAGGCAACATCAGGTAACCGGGTGCACCCGTGCGACATCATCTTGTGATCGCAGCGTGGCGTGTTCACGCATCCGCAACACGACGGTCATGGATGCATGGCGCGATGGTAGGCCGCCGTCAGCGGCGGCAAGCGGCATTGCATACGTATTCATCACTGCATACGTTTGCTGCTGCGCTGCCGCACAAAACGCGTGGGCGGTCGCGGCGGCGCTTCGACTCCGGCAAGCCATCGACGCGCAAGACCATCGCGCAGCACGGCGGCGAGACGCCATGCGCACACGGCGCCGCCACGCAGCGCGGCCCCGGGGGCCGATCGCAGATCGCTTCAGTCGATGCGCGCGAACAGCACGCCGTAGGCCGGCAGCCGCAGGGTGCCGCCATCGGCGCGACCTTCCGCGAGACCGTGCCCGTGCAGCGGCTGCAACGACGATGACGCCGGCAAGGGCAAGGGCACGTCGGCGGCTTCCGCGCCGAGGTTGAACGCGACGAGCAGCGCCTCGTCGTCGCCGCGGCGCACGAAAGCCAGCAGCGGCTCGGGCAGGTCGAGCAGCTGGATCGTGCCCCAGCGCAGCACCGGCTGCCGCCTGCGCCAACGCAGAAACTGACGGAAGGCATGCAGCGGCGAATCGGCGCTCGCTTCCTGGCTCGACACGGCGCGTTGACGATGCGCGGCCGGCACCGGCAGCCAGGGCGAGGCAGCGCTGAACCCGGCCTGGGCGTCGTCACTCCACGGCATCGGCGTGCGGCAACCGTCGCGGCCCTTGAACATCGGCCAGAAGGCGATGCCATAGGGGTCGCGCAGGGCCTCGTACGGGACGTCGGCCTCGGGCAGACCCAGCTCCTCGCCCTGGTAGACGCAGACCGACCCGCGCAGCGAGCAGGCCATCGCGCTCAGCAGCGTGGCCAGGTTCGGCGACGGATCGGATCCGCCCCAGCGCGAGACGACGCGCATGGAGTCGTGGTTGGAGATGGCCCAGCATGGCCAGCCGTCGTGCAGCTTGCGCTCGAGCTGGGCCACCGTCGAGCGGATGTGTGCCGATGAAAAATCATCGCTCAGCAGCTCGAAGCTGTAGCCCATGTGCAGGCGGCCCGGCCGGGTGTATTCAGCCATCGTCGCCAGCGAGTCCTCCGAAGCGATCTCGCCGAGCGCGGCGACGCCGGGATACTGGTCGAGCAGGGCCCGCAACTGTTCGAGGAAGGCCAGATTCTGCGGCTGCGTGTTGTTGTACCAGTGGTACTGGTAGGCGTAGGGATTGTCGGGACTGAAGCCGCGGCCGACGCGCTGATCGCGCGGCTTGGGCGGATTGTCACGCAGCGCACGGTCATGGAAGCAGAAGTTGATCGCGTCCAGGCGCAGTCCGTCCACGCCGCGGTCCAGCCAGAAGCGGACGTTGTCCAGCACCGCGTGCGGAACCTGCGCCTGGTGGAAATTGAGGTCGGGCTGCGAGGACAGGAAATTGTGCAGGTAATACTGCTGCCGGCGCGGTTCCCAGGTCCACGCCGGGCCGCCGAAGATCGACAGCCAGTTGTTGGGCGGCGTGCCGTCGGGCCTGGGATCGGCCCAGACATACCAGTCGGCCTTCGGGTTGTCGCGGCTGGCGCGGCTTTCCAGAAACCACGGATGCTCGATCGAGGTGTGGCTCAACACCTGGTCGATCATCACCCGCAGGCCGCGCTGGTGCGCCTGCGCGAGCAGGCGGTCGAAATCCGCGAGCGTGCCGAACAGCGGGTCGACGTCGCGGTAGTCGCTGATGTCGTAGCCGAAGTCGGCCATCGGCGAGCGGAAGAACGGCGCGATCCAGATCGCATCCACGCCGAGGCTGGCGATGTAGTCGAGACGGTCGATGATGCCCGGAAGGTCGCCGACGCCGTCGCCGTTGGTATCGAGAAAGCTGCGCGGATAGATCTGGTAGATGATCGCGCCACGCCACCACGGTTCGGCCGCGCGGTCCGCAGGCGCCCTGTCGGCGCGATCGCGCGCATCGGTGTTGCGAAGTTGGCGAGCGTCGTTGCGCACTGCGTCTGATCCCTGGTTCGAGCCGTGCCGTTGCAGCGGCGACTCCGCGGATGCCATCGATCCGCTGGTCCCGTCATCCGGTCCGCGGACGGCGGCGCAACGGCCGTGATGCCTTGGCGCGAGCTTACGGGCACAACCCGCCCGGGCGGGCGGATCTGCATACGTATTCATCGCGGCCCCTGCCATAAGACCTATCCCGGGTGCCGGCATCGACGCTATAAGTGCCCCGGGCCGATGTGCCGATCGACTTGGGCGCGGGTGCTATGCGGCGCTCGCCGTGCAGCGGTCTCCATGTCAGCATCGGGTCGAGTCGCTCGGGAGGGTCGGCGCCGCTCGGCGTCTGCGCATACAGCGGTTCGCGTCGCGGAACGCGGCCGCCCATCGGAGGGAGCAATGAACGCCACCACGCAACCGCTTGTCGCGCACGCACGCACCACCGTCTATTTCACCGCCGCCCTGGCGGCGCTGGCGGGCCTGATGTTCGGCCTGGATGTGGGCGTGATCTCCGGTGCGCAGCAGTTCATCCAGCACGATTTCGCCATTGACGACCGCGCCATCGAGCACATCGTCAGCAGCATGATGCTGGGCGCGGCGATCGGAGCGGCGCTGGCGGCCTGGCTGTCGGGCCATTTCGGACGCAAGCGCTCGCTGATCCTCAGCGCGACGCTGTTCGTGATCGGCTCCGTGCTGTGCGCGGCGGCGTGGTCGCCCGATTCACTGATCGGCGCCCGTCTGGTGCTGGGTCTGGCGATCGGCGTGGCCGCGTTCACCGCGCCGCTGTATCTGGCCGAGATCGCCCCCGAGGACAGGCGCGGCGCGATGATCTCGACCTACCAGCTGATGATCACCATCGGCATCTTCCTGGCCTTCCTGTCCGACACCGCCTTCAGCTACAGCGAAAGTTGGCGCTGGATGCTGGGCATCATCGCCCTGCCCGGCGCCCTGTTCCTGCTGGGTGTGCTGAGCCTGCCGGAAAGCCCGCGCTGGCTGCTGATGCGCGGGCGCAGGGACGAAGCGCGCATGGTGCTGGGCAGGCTGCGCGGCGATGCCGCCGTGGTCACGCGCGAGATCGCCGCGATCGAGGATCAATTGCGCATGCCGCAGCAGGGCTGGCAGCTGTTCCTGCAAAACCGCCATTTCCGCCGTTCGGTGGCCCTGGGCATCGCGCTGCAGGTGGTGCAGCAGCTCACCGGCATCAACGTGGTCATGTACTACGCACCGCGCATCTTCGCCGACATGGGCTACGCCACCAGCGCGTCGATGTGGTTCACCGCCATCGTCGGCCTGACCAACGTGCTGGCCACCTTCATCGCGATCGGCTTTGTCGACCGCATCGGCCGCAAGCCGATCCTCTACGCCGGCTTCGTGGTGATGGCCGTGGGCCTGGGCGTGGTCGGACTGCTGATGCATCTGGGCATGGCCACGCAGGTCGAGCGCCTGCTGGCGGTCGGCATGCTGCTGGTGTTCGTCATCGGTTTCGCGTTCTCGGCCGGGCCGCTGGTGTGGACGCTGTGCTCGGAGATCCAGCCGCTCAAGGGCCGCGACTTCGGCATCGGCGTGTCCACCGTCACCAACTGGGTCGGCACCATGATCGTCGGTGCCACCTTCCTGACCCTGCTCAACCGCTTCGGCCACGCCAACACGTTCTGGCTGTACGCCGGCTTCAACGCGGTGTTCCTGCTGTTCACCTGGGCGCTGGTGCCCGAGACCAAGGGCGTCACCCTCGAGCACATCGAGCAAAAGCTGATGGATGGCGCATCGCTGCGCGACATCGGACGCTGAGACGGAATGG
>JAGWPB010000015.1 GCA_028870665.1 Lysobacteraceae bacterium | reverse complement strand
GCCGAGGTGGCGGTGTGGAAGAAGGTGATCCGCGTGATCAGCCACGAGTTGAACAACTCGCTGGCGCCGATCACCTCGCTGGCGCATTCCGGCGCCGAGTTGGCGCGGCGCGGCGAGGTGCAGCGCTTGCCGGATGTATTCGCGCGCATCGGCGAGCGCGCGCGCCATCTGCACGGCTTCATCGCCGATTACGCGCAGATCGCCAAGTTGCCCGCGCCGCGCCCCGAGCCCGTGCAGTGGCCGGCGTTCGTCGCGGCGCTGGCCGCGCACGCTCGCTTCCGCGTGCCGTACCCGGTGCCCGAGGCGCTGGCCCGTTTCGATGCCGCGCAGATGGAGCAGGTGCTGCTGAACCTGATCAAGAACGCGCACGAGGCCGGCGGCCCGGCCGAGGCGGTGGAGCTGGAGGTGATGCGCAGCGGCGTGCAGTGGCGCATCGAGGTGCGCGACCGCGGTCCCGGCATGAGCGATGCGGTGCTGGCGCAGGCGCTGCTGCCGTTCTATTCGACCAAGCGCAGCGGCAGCGGGCTGGGCCTGGCGCTGGCGCGCGAGATCGTCGAGGCGCACGGCGGCCGCGTCGCGCTGGTCAATCGCGAGGGCGGCGGCCTGTGCGTGCGCCTGACCCTGCCGGCGGACCCTGCGCGGGCCGGCGACAGGCCGTAGCCGCCGGCGTTCGTCCCCGGGGGCTTTCCGCGGGTCGCGCGGAACTCGCCGCAGGACGTTGCTACGGGGCCTCGAGGAACTCGGTCCGGACGGTTCGAGGTATGCGCGGGCCGCGGCCACAGGCGCTGGCCTATACTCGCCGCACTGTCCGTGAGGGGGATTCCGATGAGTCTGCTGTTCGCGCTGGTGGTGATCGTCGTTGCGCTGGTGGTGCTGGCCAAGCTGGTACGCATCGTGCCGCAGGGCTACGAATGGACGGTGGAGCGGTTCGGAAAATACGTCGCCACGCTCGATCCCGGCCTGCATTTCCTGATCCCCTTCATCTACGCCATCGGCCGCAAGGTCAACATGATGGAGCAGGTGCTGGACGTCGCCAGCCAGGATGTGATCACCAAGGACAATGCGGTGGTCAAGGTCGACGGCGTGGTGTTCTACCAGGTGCTCGACGCCGCCAAGGCCGCCTACGAGGTGGCCAATCTGGAACTGGCGGTGATCAACCTGGTGATGACCAACATCCGCACCGTGCTGGGCTCGCTGGATCTGGACGAATCGCTGAGCAAGCGCGACGAGATCAACACGCGCCTGTTGCGCGTCGTCGACGAGGCCACGCATCCATGGGGCCTGAAGATCACGCGCATCGAGCTCAAGGACATCCAGCCGCCGCGCGATCTGGTCGACTCGATGGCGCGGCAGATGAAGGCCGAGCGCGAGAAGCGCGCCAACATCCTCGAGGCCGAGGGCTTTCGCCAGGCCGCGATCCTCAAGGCCGAGGGCGAGAAGCAGAGCGCGATCCTGTCCGCCGAGGGCCGCCGCGAGGCCTCGTTCCGCGAGGCCGAGGCGCGCGAGCGCCTGGGCGCCGCCGACGCCAAGGCCACCGAGCTGGTCTCGGCCGCGATTGCCCAGGGCGATGTCAATGCGCTGAACTATTTCGTGGCGATCAAGTACATCGAGGCGCTCAAGGTGTTCGGCGACTCGCCCAACCAGAAGACCCTGCTGCTGCCGATGGAGACCACCGGCGTGCTCGGCTCGCTGGCCGGCATCGTGGAGCTGGTCAAGTCCGCGCAGGCGCAGCAGGAACAGCGCAAGCCGGCGCCGCCGGCGCGCGGCTGACGGTGCCGTCATGATCGCGACGTTTCCCGCGCATTACGTGTGGTGGATCCTGGCGCTGCTGCTGATCGCGGCCGAGGTGCTGGCGCCGGGGTATTTCATGCTCTGGGTCGGCATCGCCGCGGCGGCGACGGGCGCGGTGCTGTGGCTGCTGCCCGCGCTGGGCGTGCTGCCGCAGGCGCTGCTGTTCGCGCTGCTGGCGTTTCTGTCCTGCGGGCTGTACTGGCGGCTGCTGCGGCCGCGTTTCGCGCGCGAGGACGCCGACGCCGGCACGCTCAACCGCCGCGGCGAGGCGCTGATCGGACGTCGCGTGGTGCTCGGCGAAGCCATCGTCAACGGCCGCGGCCGCGCCCTGGTCGGCGACGGCATGTGGCTGGCCGAGGGCCCCGACCTGCCGGGCGGGACCGAGGTCGAGGTCACCGCGGTGGACGGCACCACGCTGAAGGTGCGTGCCATCGCCGAACGCTGATGTCCGTTGCTGTCGCGGCCGGCATGCCCGATCCGGCCTTTCGACTTCGCGCCTGCGGCGGCGTTGCCCCGGGTGGCAACTGCGTTGTCGTCCCGAGGGCGAAGCCCGAAGGATCTTCTCCGCGGGGGCCGTCCGGAAGCCGGAACGCGGCCGTGTGGAAGGCCCTTCGCGTTGCCCCGGGTGACAAATAGCGTTGGCCCTGCGCGCGTTGCACAGGGTGACAAAAGGGGCGGCCCTTCGCATTGCCGTCAGCCGTGCATCCCCGATGATCGTGCCGGGTGTGTCGCTCAGCGCGGCAGCGCGCTCAGCACCGCCTCGCCGAGGCGCGTGTAGTCGCCCTGGTAGTGATGGCCGCCGGGCAGGGCGATCAGGCGCGCCAGCCCGCGCCGGGCGAGGCTGTCGCAGTAGGTGTCCTTGCCCTCGGCCGCGCCCGACAGGCAGATCATCGGCACGCCCGGATGCGCCAGCTCGGGATCCAGCGGCAGGGTGTCCTTGTGCGTGGCGCCGCCGAACCAGTCGCCGACGCGGATCTCGAACACGGCGGCGTCATCGGGCGAGATCATCACCCCGGCGTTGACCCGGCCCTTCTCGGCCGGCGGCAGACGGTTGTAGACCACCGGCACCAGGCTGGCGCCGAAGGAGTAGCCGATCAGGGTGAAGCGCGCGCCGGGGTAGCGTGCGGCATAGGCGGCGATGATGCGCGCCACCGCCGCGGCGGCTTCGGCCGGTGTCTTCTTGTGCCAGAAGAACTCCAGCGAGCTCATGCCGATCACGCGCACGCCGTGCTGCGACAGCACCGCGGCGATGCCGCGGTCGAGGCCGGCCCAGCCGCCGTCGCCGGTCAGCAGCACGGCGATGCGGCCGTCGGGCCGGCCCTGCGGCGCGACCTCGGTCAGCGGCAGGTCGGCGATGCTGGGCGCCTTCGGTGCCACGCCCTCGTGCGTCACGTCGCGATTGAGTCCGTCCAGCGCGGCGGCCAGTGCCGCGCCGTCGCCGGCGGCGGGCAGCGGCGCCAGGTCGAAGGCATGCAGGAACGCCGTGTCCTGGGTCGCGGCACCCGGTTGCCGCGACGCGGTCCAGGGCAGCGGCAGCGGCTTGACCGGGCCGATCGCGTAGCCGCCGCGCGCGGCGACGGTGGCATTGCCGGCGTCGCCCTTGCAGAAGCCGCGCGGCAGGCGGAAGGCGTCGTCCCAGCCCAGCGTGGCCATGCCCGAGAAGGTGCCGGCCGGCGCCTGCACCCCCAGCGCATAGACGAAATCGGCGCCGCCGCCGATACCCACCAGATAGGGCCGCAGGTAGGTCGCCAGCTTCACGTGGCGCTGCATCCAGTGCGACAGCTCCTCGACGTGGCCGGCCGGATAGCTGCAGGTCTCCTTGAGCCCCTCGAGGGTGTGCAGATAACGGCCGAGATCGACCGTCAGCACCAGGCTGCCGGCGGCGGCGAGCCGGGTCGCGTAGGCACGCGTCGTCGCATCGGGCCCGGCCGGCGGCGAGAACACGATCACCGCGCGGGTCGGCGCGGCGGCCGGGCGCGTCACCGTCACCGGTCCGAACAGGCCGTAGCGCACGACGCTGCCGGCGATGGCCGGGGCAGGGGCCGGTGCAGCGGGCGATGGCGCGGGTACGGCGGCAGGCATTGCCGGGGTTGCGATCAGGGCCAGCATCAGGATCAGCGGTCGCAGCATGGACAAACTCCTCGCAGGGTTCAGGCGCACATGAGTGGCCCGTCATGGGACATCGAAGGCGGCTCGCCCGGTCCGGCCGCGCCGGGCCGGTTCCCCGCCCGGACCATGGCCACCGCGCCGGACTTCGTGGCGGAATGGCGCCCGGCACACGCATCGTGATCCGCTTTCCGTTTCATCCGTGACCGGCCGCCAGCAGCGCCTCGATTTCGGCCGGCGCGCTGGGCACGCCGGAGCTGAGTATGTCGGGAGCGTGCGCGGTCACCGCCACGTCATCCTCGATGCGGATGCCGATGCCGCGATAGCGCGCCGGCACGTCTTCGGCGTCGACCGGCACGTACAGTCCCGGTTCGACCGTGACCACCATGCCGGGTTCCAGCAGGCGCGACTCGCCGTCGACGCGGTAATCGCCGACGTCGTGCACGTCGAGACCCAGCCAGTGTCCGGTCTTGTGCATGAAAAAGCGCTGGTAGCTGCCGCTCTCGATGGCCGCGGCCGGATCACCGGGCAGCAGGCCGAGATCGCACAGTCCGGCGGCGATCACCCGTACCGCGGCGTCGTGGCAGGCGTTCCATGGCCGCCCCGGGCGCACCTCGGCGATCGCCGCCTGCTGTGCCGCCAGCACCACGTCGTAGAGCGCGCGCTGGGCGCGGCTGTAGCGGCCGCCGACCGGCCAGGTGCGGGTGATGTCCGAGGCGTAGCACTGCCACTCGGCGCCGGCGTCGAGCAGCAGCAGGTCGCCGGCGGCCATGCGCGCGCGGTTGCTGGCGTAATGCAGCACGCAGGCGTTGGCGCCGGCGGCGACGATCGGCGGATACGACGGCACCGCGCCGCGCGCATGCAGCACCCGCAGCAGCTCGGCCTCGACCTCGTACTCGGCGGCGCCGGGTCGCGTCGCGCGCATCGCCGCGTGATGCGCCTCGGCGGCGATCTCCGCGGCGCGTCGCAGCGCTTTCAGTTCACCCGGCGATTTGTACAGGCGCTGCTCGTGCAGCAGATGGCCGAGCGCCATCAGTTCTCTGGGCACGACGCCGCCGCCGCGCGCCGCGCGCAGGCGGCGCATCCAGGCCAGCAGGCGGGCGTCGAACTCGGGTTCGCGGCCGAAGTGGCAGTACAGGCGCGTGCGGCCCTCCAGCATGCCGGGCAGGATGTCGTCGATGTCGTCGATCGGGAAGGCGTCGTCCATGCCGTAGCTCGCCACCGCGCCCTCGGTGCCGACGCGCGGTCCGTGCCAGCGTTCCTGTTCGCTGTCGCGCTCGCGACAGAACATGACCGCCTGACCATGGGCGCGGCCCGGCAGCAGGGCCAGCACGGCATCGGTCTCGGCAAAGCCGCTGAGGTAGTGGAAGTCGGAATCCTGCCGGTACGGATAGGCGGCATCGGCGTTGCGCATGCGCTCCGGTGCGGCGGCGACCACCACCGCGGCGTCGCCGCCGGCCATGCGCATCAGCTCGCGTCGGCGGCGTGCGTATTCGCTGCGCGCGATCATCGACTCAGTGCAGCGGGTCGTCGCCGCGCGCCAGCGCGGCGAATTCGGCGTGCAGCAGCAAGGTGCCGACGCGCACGAATTCGAGCACCTCGGCCAGCGCGGTCTCGTCCTCCTCATCGTCGTCGGCATAGTCGAAGTGCGCGGCCGCGATGGCGCCGAAGTCGCCGAGGATCTCGCGGCCCTCCGCCGACAGCGGCATGTCGCCGGCGAGCCCGCCGAGGCCCAGGCCGCCGAGCAGGCCGCGGCACCACTCGCGCAGCGCCTCGGCGCGTTGCGGCAGCGGCTGTTCGGCCTGCGGCAGCAGCGGTGCGAAACCGAGGTCGGGATCATCGAGCTGCGCCAGCGCCTGCTCGATCAGCTCCTCGAAGACGCCGAGCGCGGCGGCGTCGGCCGGATGGACGCCGCTGCCCTCGAGGCGCTCCAGCAGGCTGCCGGCCTGCGGCACGCCACCCATGCACAGATAGCCGATCAGGCTGCCATGCAGGTCGCTGGCCCCGGCGGCACAGCCCAGTCGCGCCAGCACGGCGGCGAGTTCGGCATGACTGGGCGAGGGGCTCGACATCGGCGGCTCCGCGGAGGCGGCGCCAGTTTAGCAGTGCCGTCGCGGCGCTTCCGCGCAGGCAGCGGAAGCGCGCCGCGCTGCCGCTGGCTGGGGGCGCCGGGTTTGCCTACACTGCGGAAGGGATTGCTCCGGCCCATTCGATGCTGCGAACGCCATGCTGCCGCTCACGCCTGTCCCGTCTGCTGGCCGCCGCCGCGCTGTGCCTGTCACTGTGGGCCGGTGACGAGGCGACGGCCGGCGCCTATACGCGCGACTACTACTTCGAGTCGATCGGCGCCGAAGCCGGCCTTGCGCAGCACACCGTCTATGCCATTCACCGCGATGCGCAGGGCTTCATGTGGTTCGGCACCAGCGGCGCGCTGCATCGCTGGGACGGTTATCGCCTGCGCCGCTACCAGCGCGACCCGACCCGTGCCGACAGTCTGCCCGGCATCGGCGCGCTGGCCATCGCCGACGCCGATGCCGGACGCCTGTGGGTAGCCACCCGCAACGGCCAGCTGACGCTGTTCGACCCGGTGGCCAATCGCGTGCTGCCGCTGCCCGCGGCGCTGCGCGACGCCGTCGGCTACACCACGTCGCTCAGCGGCGGCGGCGCATTGCCGCTGCTGATCGGCAACTCGCGCGGCATCGCCATGCTGGCGCCGCACAGTCTGGCGGTGCAGGTGCTGTGGCGGCCGCCGGGCGGACGCGTCGATTTCCCGCTCAACGGCTTCAGCCGCTGCGGCGACGGTCGCGTCTACGCGCTGGCTGGCGACCAGCTGCTGGCGCTGGATCTGCAGCATCGCCGTGTCCAGCCGCTGCCGTCGGATGCCGCGCTGAAACCGCTCAGCCTGCTGTGCGACAGCTCGGGCGGGCTGCTGATCGGCACCAGCCAGGGCGTCTATCTGCAGGCGCCGCACGGAGCGCCGCAGCGCATCTGGCCGCGTGACGCGGCGCTCGCGACCACGCCATCGGTCGCGGTGCGGGCGCTGGCCGAGGACGCCGATCGCCGACTTTGGCTGGCGGTGGAAGGGACCGGCCTGGTGCGACTGGATCCGGATGGCAACGAACGCGTGCTGACCGCGCAATCGGGTCTGCCCGGCACGCTGCCCGACGCCGACATCGTGACGCTCGACGTGGACCCCTCCGGGCTGCTGTGGATCGGCACCCGCAACCATGGTGCCGTCTATACCCGGACCGCCGGCAGCACCTTCCGCTGGCTGTTCGATCGCCATGCCGGTGCCGACCCGGCCAACGACAACAACATCAATGCGCTCGCCGAGGACGCACAGGGCGCGCTGTGGATGGGCGTGCACGGCGGCGGCTTCCGCCGCTATGACCCCGGAACCGGCACCTTCACCGACGACAGCAAGGCGCTCGACCTGGCCCTGGGGCGGCCCGTCGACGGGCCCGCGCCCGATGTCACCACCATCATCACGGCGGCCGACGGCACACTGTGGCTGGGCACCAAGCACGGGCTGCTGCACTTCGATCCGGTCCGCGACCGCGCCGTGCTGGTGACGCCGCCGGGCATCGCCGGCGGCGGTTTCACCACACCGCTGCGTACCCTGCTGCGCGCCCGCGACGGCGCACTCTGGATCGGCACCCTCGGTCAGGGCGTGCTGCGCTGGCTGCCGGGCCAGAAGGTCAGCCAGTGGCTGTCGTCCGATGGCATCGCCGCCGGCGACAACCGCATCTATAGTCTGGCCGAGGATCGTGCCGGGCGGGTCTGGATCGCCAGCGCCAGCGGCCTGATGCTGTGGCGTCCGGGGACGATCCAGCTGCAGCGGTTCGGACTCCGCGACGGCCTCAGCGACGAGGCCGTCGCCACGGTGCATGCCGGCCGCGACGGCAACCTGTGGGTGGGCACGGCGTCCGGGCTGGACCGCCTGCTCGGCGTCGATGCCCGCGGCGCACGTTTCGCCCGCGTGGCCGCCTCGGCGCAACTGCCGGACTCCACCATCTACTGCGCCCTCGAGGACGGTGACGGCGGCCTCTGGGTCAGCACCAATCTCGGCATCGCGCGCATCGGCCTGGCCCATGGCGACGTGCGCGCGTTCGGCATCGCCGACGGCCTGCAGGGCATGGAATACAACGTCAACGTCTGCCTGCACCGCGCCGACGGCACGCTGATCTTCGGCGGCCTGCGCGGGCTCGACGAGGTCCGTCCGGGCGCGCTGGACCAGGACCGCTATCACCCGCCGGTCCGCATCACCTCGGTCCGCGTCGGCAGCGCCGCGGAAGTGCTTCCCGACATCAGCGGCACGCTGGCCATGCCGCAGCAGGCGGGCGTGGTGCGGCTGGATTTCGCCGCGCTGGATTTCGCCGCGCCGCAGCGCAACCGCTTCATGTATCGGCTGCTCGGATTCGATCGCGACTGGGTGGATGCCGGCAACCGTCACGAGGCCACCTACACCAACCTTGACGCCGGTCACTACCGCTTCGAGGTGCGCGGCAGCAATCACGATGGTGTGTTCGGCCCGCAGATCGCCACGCTGGCCTTGCGGGTGACGCCGCCCTGGTGGGATGCGCCGGCGATGCGCGCGCTGTATGCCGCACTGATCGGCCTGCTGGCGCTGGGCGTCGCCGCGGCGATCTGGAGCCGCCGCCGCGCCGAGCTGCGCCATCGCAACGAGTTGCGCGAGCGCGAGGACCGCCTGCGGCTGTCGCTGTGGGGTTCGGGTGACGAGTTCTGGGAGTGGGACATGCGCCGTGGCCTGGTCCACCGCATGAGCGCCGACCACCTGCTCGGCGGGCATCGCGAGGAGACCCTGTCGCTCGATGACTGGCGCAACTTCGCCGTGCATCCGGACGACCTGCAGCGGGTGGAGCAGGCGCTGGCTGCGCATGTCGAGGGCGACGGCGATCATTTCGAGTCCGAGTACCGCCTGCTCAACGCGCAGGGCGAGTGGGTGTGGGTGCTGGCGCGCGGCAAGGTGGTCGATCGCGATGCCCATGGCCATGCGCTGCGCCTGGCCGGCACCGCGCGCGACATCCACGCCAGCCGCGAGGCCGAGCGCGACCGCCGCATCGCCGCCGAGGTGATCCGCTCGATGGGCGAGGCGGTGACGGTGACGGACCTGCAGCTGCGCTTCGTCTCGGTCAATCCGGCCTTCACCCGCATCACCGGCTATCACGAGGACGAGACGATCGGCCGCGATGCCGCGATTCTCAACTGCGGCCAGCATCCGCCCGAGGTGTACGAACGCATCCGCCGCAGCGTGTTCGAGGACGGCCACTGGCACGGCGAACTGTGGCAGCGGCGCAAGGACGGCGAGGAGTTCCTGTGCTGGGTCGAGCTCAACGAGGTGCGCGACGCGCAGGGCGTGCGCACCCACTTCGTCGGCGTGCTGTCGGACATCACCGAACGCAAGCGCGTCGAGCAGGAACTGCGCTACCTGGCCAATTACGACACCCTCACCGGCCTGCCCAACCGCACCCTGCTCGGCGAGCGTCTCGGCCATGCGATCCTGCGCGCGCGCCGCAGCGGTCGCCGGGTGGCGGTGCTGTTTCTCGATCTCGACCGCTTCAAGCACGTCAACGACTCGCTCGGCCACGCCACCGGTGATCGCATGCTCAAGGTGGTCGGTGCCCGTCTGCGCCAGACCGCGCGCGAGGAAGATACCGTGGCACGCCTGGGCGGCGACGAGTTCACCGTGGTCCTGGAGGGCGTGGCCGGCGTGCGCGATGCCGAGGACGCCGCGCGCAAGATCCTGGAGTCGTTCCTGCTGCCGCTGGAACTCGACAGCGGCCAGGAGATCCTGATCTCGCCCTCGATCGGCATCGCGCTCTACCCCGATCACGGTCAGGTGCCGACCGACCTGCTCAAATTCGCCGACACCGCGATGTATCAGGCCAAGGAGCGCGGCCGCAACACCTTCGCCGTCTATACCGAGGCGATGGATGCCTCGGCGCGGTTGCGCGCGACCATGATCGGCGCGCTGCGGCGCGCGCTGGAGCGCGGCGAGCTGAGCCTGGTGTACCAGCCCAAGCTGTCGCTGTCGGACGGCCGCGTCACCGGCGTCGAGGCGCTGCTGCGCTGGCTGAGCGAGGAACTCGGGCCGATCCCGCCGGGCGTGTTCATCCCGCTGGCCGAGGAAGTCGGCCTGATCGGCGCGATCGGCGAGTTCGTGCTCGAACGCGCCTGCGCCGACCTGCGCCAGTGGCGCGCGCTCGGACTCACCCAGCTGACGATGGCGGTCAACCTGTCGGCGGCCCAGCTGGTGCACGGCGATCTGGCCCGCCGCATCGGCAAGGTGCTCGCCGCGCACGACATCGCGCCGCCGCTGATCGAGCTGGAACTGACCGAGAGCATGGTGATGGCCAATGCCGAGCAGTCGGTGCGCATCCTCGGCGAGCTCAAGGCGATCGGCGTGACCCTGGCGATCGACGACTTCGGCACCGGCTATTCGTCGCTGGCCTATCTCAAGCGGCTGCCGATCGACACGCTGAAGATCGACAAGGAATTCGTCGGCGACATCACCACCGATCCCGACGACGAGGCGATCACCGCCACGGTGATCACCATGGCCCACTCGCTGGGTCTGAACGTGATCGCCGAGGGCGTCGAGATCGCCGAGCAGCTCGAGTACCTGCGCGAACAGGGCTGCGACGAGGTGCAGGGGCACCTGATCGCGCCGCCGATGCCGGCCGAGGCCTGCCTGGCGATGCTGCGCACCCGCGTGGCCCCGGCCTTGCTGCCGCCGGGCGGCGCGGCGTGAGCCGCCCGGTCATGCTGCTTGATCTGCGCCGCTGAGGCCGGAACGGCCATGCCCGCGAAGGAAGCCACCGCCCGCATCAAGATCAACCGGTTGCTCGAGGCGGCGGGCTGGCGATTCTTCCCCGAGGGTGCTGCGCCCGCCAACATCCGCCTCGAACCCGGCGTCACGATCAAGTCCACCGAGCTGGACGTGCTCGGTGTGACCACGCGCTGTCCGCCTGTTTCGGCGGCCGCTGACACCGGCAATTGAGACGCGGCAGTTTGGCTCTTGACATCACGTAAGTATACACTTACCGTAAGTCATGGCTTACGCAAAAGCACTGCAATGCCTGAGCGATCCGACGCGCCGCCGGGTGTTCGAAAGGCTGCGCTCCGGTCCCCAGTCCGTGGGTGTGCTTGCCCAAGGCTTGCCCGTCAGCCGTCCGGCGGTCTCGCAACATCTCAAGGCGCTGAAAGAGGCGGGGTTGGTGATCGATCGCTCGGAAGGCGCGCGCCGCGTCTATTGCATCGATCCGGATGGCCTCGGCGAGCTGCGGCGCTGGATCGACCAGTTCTGGGACGCCGCGCTGGAGTCCTTCAAGAGCGAAGTGGAAAGACCGAATACCCAACGCAAGAGGGAAAAGCCTTGAACCCAACGATCCGCATGGCTCCGGTGCACAAGACCCTCGTCGTCGACGCACCCCCGCACCAGGCCTTCGAGGTGTTCACCGCCGGCATCGATCGCTGGTGGCCGAAATCCAAGGGTATCGGCGCGACGCCGATCCGCAAATCCGTCATCGAGCCGTTCGTTGGCGGGCGCTGGTACACCGAGCACGAGGACGGCACCGAGGCGGTGATCGGGCATGTGCTCGTCTGGCAACCCGGCGAGCGCTTCGCCGTCACCTGGGAGATCAGCGCCGCGTGGAAGCCGGATGCGCGGGTCGCGCTGGCGTCCGAGGTCGAGGTGCGCTTTCTGGCCGAGGCCGACGGGCGCACGCGCGTCGAGCTCGAGCACCGCAACTTCGAGCGCATGGGCGCGGACGCGGGCGAGACGATGCGCAAGGGCGTCGATGGCGGCTGGCCGACGATACTCGAACTGTTCGCGAAAGAGGCGGCGAGGGGAGCACAGGCGTCATGAGCGACATCGTCATCCACAGCATCCCCGGCAGCCCGTTCGGCAGAGCCGCCCTGGTCGCGCTGGAGGAAAAGGGCGCGCGCTATCGCCTGGCTCCCGTGGTACCGGGGACCCTGCGCGGGCCCGAGCATCTCGCTCGCCATCCCTTTGGCCGCGTGCCGGTGCTGGAGCACGGCGACTTCAGGCTCTACGAGGCCCAGGCGATCCTGCGCTACGTCGATCGCGCGCTGCCGGGCCCGGCCCTGACGCCCGCGCAGCCCCGGGCCGCCGGACGCATGGACCAGCTGATGAACATCAACGACTGGTATCTGTTCCAGGGCGTCGCCAATGTCATCGCATTCCAGCGCATCGTCGGCCCGCGCCTGCTGGGCCTCACGCCGGACGAGGTCGCCATCGCCGCCGCGATGCCGAAGGGCCATGCCGTGTTCGAGGAGCTGTCTCGCCAGCTGGGCGACCAGTCGTACTTCGTGGGCGACTCGATCAGTCTGGCCGATCTGCTGCTGGCACCGCAGCTCGATTTCATGCGCGCGACGCCCGAGTGGGCGCCGCTCGCGGCCGGAAGGGAGAACCTGCAAGCGTGGCTGGACCGGATGAACGGGCGCCCGAGCATGCAGGCGACGACCTGGGAGCGCGTGGCCGCGATGGCGCAGGGCAGCTAGTTGCCGTCATGGCCCGATCCGCGACTGACCCTGATCGTGAAGGACGAAGGGCTGCGTGCGCCACAGCGGACTGAATATCCGCGGTTGGCCGCGGGTGCGTTCAAGCCGCGAATCATTCCCTGTAACGGGGCGTCCCCGCGCTACCTGCACCCGATCCTCTCACTCATTCGCAAAGGAGTCCGTCATGGTCGATATTCTTCATCGCGTCGGCATTGACGCAACACCCGACCAGGTATTCAAAGCGCTCACCACGATCGAGGGCGTGCGTGGCTGGTGGATCAGCACCGCTGCCGGTAGCGCGGCAAAGGGCGGCACTTTCACCTTTTACTCCAATGCCATGCAGGTCCTCGCCGCCGAACCGGACCGGTTGGTGCACTGGCGCTGCACGCGCGGGCCCGACGAGTGGCTGGATACCGAGGTTACGTTCCGGCTCGAGTGGAAGGAAGACCAGACCTTCGTTCTGTTCAAGCACGCGAACTGGAAAGAGCCGGTCGAGTTCATGCATCACTGCAGCACGAAGTGGGCGACGTTTCTGCTCAGCCTGCGCGACCTGGTCGAGAAGTCGGACGGACATCCGGAGCCGCATGACCTGAAGATCGCCGTCCATGGTTGATGCCAACCAGCGAAGGATGTCACGGGGTGCAAGCCGCTCGGCCCGGGTCATGGCTTGATCCCGGGAGCAGCCTCGTACCCAGTGGATCCGCAGGCCATCGATGACTTGCGCCTGGGGCTGGAAATAAGGGGCGCTCCACTCTGACCCCGATTTCGAGTCTGAGCGGGCGCCGGATCCCGGGCGCCGCGTTGCCCTGTGGTAGCCTCGTCACGCCGCGGCGCGTCGCATGCCGCTTCGGTCCGGGGCCGCATCCGTCCCACGACGGCATCCGCTCCGTCTTGCTGGCACATGGCCACTCGGGGGAGTCTGCAATGACCACGTCATTCACGCGCAGCGGGCATGTGTTCCTGGCCGCGGTTCTGCTGCTGGCCGCCGGCATCGGGCAGGCCGCCGCTGCGGCACCGCGACTCAAGCCGTTCAATCTCGCCTACACCACGACGGGCGACCTGTCGTCGATCGTGGCGCAGGTCGAGAAAAAGCTCAGCGACCACGGCTTCAGCATCGTCGGCAGTTACGCGCCCTACACCGACGCAACGTTTCCCGGAGGCGAGGTGGTCTCGGCACAGATCATTGGCGTCACCAGCCCGGCGCTGCAGCAGGCGGCGGCGGAAACCAGGTTTGGCGGCTATGCCGTCGTGCAGCGGGTCACGGTGACCCAGGTGACGAACCACGGCACCACCCGGATCCAGGTCGCCTACACCAATCCGGCCTACATGGCCGCCGCCTATCGCCTGAAGAGCGACCTGACGGATGTGGCGGCGGCGCTCGAGGCGGCGCTCGGGACGCAGCAGGCCTATGGTTCCAGCGACGGCCTGACCGCGAAGACCCTGCGCGATTATCACTACAAGTTCCTGATGCCTTACTTCACCGATCCCGACCAGCTGGCCAGGTACGACAGCTATCAGCAGGCGGTGGATGCCGTGCGCGCGGGTCTGGCGGCGCACCAGGGCGGTACCAGCCGGGTTTACGAGGTGGCCGTGCCGGGCAAGCAGGAGACGCTGTTCGGCGTCGGCCTGTCCGGCCCCGCCGGCAACGCATGCAGCGGCGATCGGTACATCATGAGCCGGATCGACTTCCACGCGATCCATTCGACCGGTCATCTGCCCTACGACATCCTCGTGGCCGGCAATCGCGTGTATGCGCTGGGCGCGAAATTCCGCATCGCCATCAACTTTCCGGATCTGAGCATGATGGGCTCCAACAGCTTTCTCAGCATCATGTGCGCGCCGGGTTCGATCGAGCATGCCCTGAAGGCCGCGGCACGAGGCACGGCCGCTGGACAGGCTCCGTGATGCCGACGGCGGCCCGCCGCGGTCGCAAGGCACGGAGCGGACGCTGACCGCGGCGCGCATCAGGGGCGGACTGGACCCTGTTCCACAAACTGCTAGAGTCCCGTGTCCATGAGCACCGACGATCCGATCCAGCGCGAACTCGAGGCCCTGCATGCGCTCGCCCAGCGCCTGGGCGACAGCCAGCGCCGGCTGCACGAGGAAAACCGCAGCCTGCGCACCAGCCAGGAGCAGCTGGCCGGCGAGCGCGCCACCCTGCTGGCGCGCAACGAGCAGGCACGCAGCCGGGTCGAGACCATGATCCAGCGCCTCAAGGCGCTCGAGCACCCGGGCTCTGCGGCGTGAGCGCCGACAGCGAACCGGTCGCGCTGAAGCTGCTCGATCGCGAGTTTCTGGTCGCGTGCTCCGAGCAGGAGCGGCCCGGCCTGCTGGCCGCCGCCGCGCTGCTGGATGCCAAGATGCGCGAGTTGCGCGCCGCCTCGCGCACGCCCGGCTTCGATCGCCTGGCGGTGCTGGCCGCGCTCAGCCTGACCCACGAGCTGGTCGATCTGCGCCAGCGCCATGCGGTGCAGGAGCGCGTGCTCAGCGAGGGGCTGGCCGCATTGCGCCAGCGTCTGCAGGCGGCGCTCGATCCGGGCTGATCGTCGCGGATCGCGTTGTCGCGGATTGGCTCCCGGATTTCGCTGCGCTGCATCCGGGCTACGAGGCCCGGCGTCGCCCGCGGGCGCGGGATGGCACAAATGATGTAGCCCGGATGGAGGCCGCAGGCCGCAATCCGGGGTCGTCGTGACGTTCTGCGTTGTCGCGGGTTGGCTCCCGGATTTCGCTGCGCTGCATCCGGGTTGCGAGGCAGCGCTGCGCCCGAGCCATGGCTGACGGCCGAACCCTCACCCCCACCCCTCTCCCGGCGGGAGAGGGGTGCAAGCTTGGTGGGCTCGGGCTTTCAATTGCGCGCTGATGCGTTTGGCGTCGACGCGCTCGAATCCGAGGGTGCAAGCTGGGTGGGCTCGGGCTTTCAATTGCGCGGCCGTGGACTAGAATGCGCGCAGGCGTTCCCTGCGGTGTTCGACAGCACGCATCCAGCATATTGCCTTGTTCCTGTTTTACGACCCCGGGTCGGCCTGTTCGTGATGGTGTGCATGTCCGCCGTGTGCGGAAAGCCTGAAATCACGCCAGCCCTCCCACCTGATCCTTGGGATCAAGGTCGTCTGGCGGGCATCGGCATCGCGGAGAACGCCCCCCATCCGTCTTGCCGCGGGGAACACCGCTCGTGGATGCCAGCTCCAGCCGGCGCGCGTTGCGCGAACGCCGGCGCGCCCAGCGCCTCGCGCTCGATCCCGCGACGCGGATCGCCGCCGCCCGCGGCGTGCGCGACGCCCTCGACGCGCTGCCCGGCTGGGACGCGATGCAGCGTGTCGCCGGCTACTGGGCCAGCACCGGCGAACTGCCGCTGAACCTGGTCGTGGCCGCGCTGGCGGCGCGCGGCGCGCGCTATTTCCTGCCGGTGATCGTGGCGCCGCGTCGGCTGGCCTTCGCCGCCTGGGATCACGACGTGGCGCTGGCGGCCAATCGCTACGGCATTCCCGAGCCGGCGGTGCCGCCCGGCGCGCACGAGGCCCCGGCCAGTCTCGACGCGGTGCTGCTGCCGCTGCTGGCGTTCGATCGCGACGGCATGCGGCTGGGCTACGGCGGCGGCTTCTACGACGCCAGCTTCGCCTTTCTGCGCCAATGCGCGCGGCCGGCGCGACCGCTGCTGATCGGCGTCGCCTATGCGTTCCAGGAAGTGCCGCGCGGCGATCCGGCGCTGGCGCCGCAGCCCTGGGACGTCGCGCTCGACTACGTCGCCACCGAGCAGGGGCTGATCGCCTGCGCACCGTCGAAGGAGGGCACGCCATGCAGCGCTGGCTGATGAAGACCGAGCCCGGGGCGTTTTCGATCGCCGATCTCGCGCGCAAGCGTCGCGAGCCCTGGGACGGCGTGCGCAACTACCAGGCGCGCAACTACCTGCGCGCGATGCGCAAGGGCGACGGCGTGCTGGTGTATCACTCCAACTGCGCCGTGCCCGGCGTGGTCGGCATCGCCAAGGTCGCCCGGGCGGCCTATCCGGACCCCACCCAGTTCGACCCGAAGCACGTGCACTTCGATCCGGCCAGCCGCCGCGACGATCCGCGCTGGTCGCTGGTGGACATCGCCTACGTGCGCACGCTCAAGCGCAACATCGCGCTGGACGAACTCAAGGGCCGGCCCGAGCTGGCCGGCCTCGCGCTGATCCAGCGCGGCAACCGGTTGTCGGTGCTGCCGGTCAGTGCCGCGCAGTGGGATTTCATCCTGGGCCTCGAACGAGGCGGAGCGCATCATGAATCGCGATGAGGAAAAACGCCGCGCCGGCCAGGCCGCGCTCGCGTATGTGGAAGACGGCATGATCGTCGGTGTCGGCACCGGCTCGACGGTGGCGCACTTCATCGATGCGCTGGCCGCGCGCAAGGCACGCATCGAGGGCGCGGTGTCGAGTTCCGAGCAGAGCACGCGCCAGCTCAGGGCGCACGGCATTCCGGTGCTCGACCTGAACGCGGTCGGCGACATTCCGCTGTATGTCGACGGCGCCGACGAGTGCGATCCACAGCGCTGCCTGATCAAGGGCGGCGGCGCCGCGCTGACGCGCGAGAAGATCATCGCCGAGGCCGCGGCGCGGTTCGTGTGCATCATCGATGCCGGCAAGCGCGTCGAGGTGCTGGGTCGGTTCCCGCTGCCGGTCGAGGTGATTCCGATGGCGCGCAGTCTGGTCGCGCGCGCGCTGGTCAGGCTCGGCGGCCAGCCGGTCTGGCGCGACGGCGTGGTCACCGACAACGGCAACTGGGTGCTCGACGTGCACGGCCTTCAGATCGGCGATCCGCGCGGCCTCGAGCGCGAGATCAACCAGATTCCCGGCGTGGTCACGGTCGGCCTGTTCGCGCGCCGGCCCGCCGACGTGGTGCTGATCGGCGCCGAGGTGATGGACGCCGATTCCTGATATCCGTTCGCGATCACGATACGAAAACCGCACGACCCGGATGCAGCGCAGCGGAATCCGGGAACGATGCCGCCGTGAGAAGGATTGTTTGTCCGCGAAGTGCGCGAAGCGCGCAAATGATCGGTTCCATTTCAAGGATCGGACCCCGGATTCCGCCCCCGTGGGGCTGCATCCGGACGACCCGTCGTCGCGATCGAGCGCAACCGGTCCTGGCGCGAGTGCCGCAGCGGACGCATCGGACCGGCGCGGCACGGCCCGTGGTCGCGAGCCGCGCCGGTCAGGCCCGGGCGGGCCGCGAACGGCGCGGGCCGTTCCTCACTTCAACGGCGCGGCGTGCGGCGGCAGCACGATGGCGGCCAGCCGCGGGTCGCCCTTCAGCATCACCACCTCATCGCTCAGGATGTGCGCGGCCTCCTCGAGCATGGTGTCGCGGCGCACG
Source organism: Lysobacteraceae bacterium (assembly GCA_028870665.1). Taxonomy (GTDB): domain Bacteria; phylum Pseudomonadota; class Gammaproteobacteria; order Xanthomonadales; family Rhodanobacteraceae; genus Metallibacterium. Next base: position 26,247 of record JAGWPB010000015.1, on the reverse strand, counting down.
TCGCGGGCCTTCTCGCGCGCCAGGTCGTTCTTCAGCGGACGCTCGTTGGCCTGCAGTCCGTCGTCCGCTGCCGTGCCTGCCGTCGCGGCGCCGGCGGCTGGCGCCACCAGCCTGGCCGTCGCATCGACCGTCTTCTCGCGCGCCTTGAACGCCGCCTGGGTCGCCTCGAACGCCTTGCGTTCGCGGTCACGCACGGCGAAGTCCAGCGATACCGTGGTCTGGGCCTGCAACTGGCGCGCCTCGGCCAGTTCGTCGCGCATCAGCTGCCAGGCCGGCGACTTGGCCACGCGCGCGTCGTGCAGCATCAGCAGGTTGGGCAGCAGCGACTTGAGGTTGGCCACCGGCTTGTAGTCGGCGGGCTTGATCTGCGACCACGGCAGCGCATTGTCGTAGCTGGACTCGCCGAAATCCTTGGGGTTGATGGTCTGCGGAAAGACGACGTCCGGGGTCACGCCCTTGAGCTGGGTCGAGCCGCCGTTGACGCGGAAGAATTCGGCGATGGTCATCTTCAGCTCGCCGAGCTTGCCGCGCGGCTGCTGCGCCACCTGGTCGAGGTCGACCAGATTCTGCACCGTGCCCTTGCCGTAGGTGTTCTCGCCGATGATCAGGCCGCGGCCGTAGTCCTGGATCGCGGCCGCGAAGATCTCCGACGCCGACGCCGAGCCGCGATTGACCAGCACCGCCAGCGGACCGTCCCAGACGCGGCCGTTGTCGCTGTCTTCCTCCTCGACGCGGCCGCGGTTGTCGCGCACCTGCACGATCGGGCCCTTGCCGATGAACAGTCCCGACAACTCGGTGGCCTCGGCCAGCGAGCCGCCGCCGTTGTTGCGCAGATCGACGATCACGCCATCGACCTTGTCCTGCTTCAGTTCGCCGAGCAGCCGGGCGACGTCGCGGGTGGCGCTGCGGTAGTTGGGATCGCCGCGGCGGCGCGCCTCGAAGTCCTGGTAGAACGTCGGCAGGTCGATCACGCCGATCTTCAGCGTGCGGTCGCCGTCGCGGATGTCGATGATCTTCTTCTTGGCCGCCTGTTCCTCGATGGTGACCTTCTTGCGCACCATGGTGATGATCTCGTGCTTGCCGTCGAGGCCGACGTCGGCCGGCAGCACCTCGAGGCGCACCACGGTGTCCTTCTTGCCGCGGATCAGGGCGACGACGTCGTCGAGACGCCAGCCGACCACGTCCTCGATCGGGCAGCCGGCACCCTGGCCGACGCCGACGATGCGGTCGCCGACCTGCAGCTTCGAGCGCGAGGCCGGCCCGCCGGGCACGATCTCGCGGATCTGCGTGTACTCGTCGCGGCGCTCCAGCACCGCGCCGATGCCCTCCAGCGACAGCTTCATCGAGATGTCGAAGTTCTCGCTGGCGCGCGGGCCGAGGTAGTTGGTGTGCGGATCGTTGGCCATCGCGTACGCGTTCATGAAGGTCGAGAACGCGTCCTCGCCGTCGAGTTCGCGCGCCTGCTCGAGGTAGTTGGCGTAGCGCTTGTCGAGCGTCTTGCGGATCTCGGCGTCCTTCTGGCCGGCCAGCTTCAGGCGCAGCCAGTCATTCTTGACGCGCTTGCGCCAGAGATCGTCCAGCGCCGCGGTGTCCTTGGCCCAGGGCGCGTGGCGGCGGTCGAGGTCGAAGCTCTCCTCGCGGTTGAAGTCGAAACCCTTGGCCAGCTGCGAGCGGGCGTAGGCAACACGCTCGGCGACGCGCTGTTCGTAGAGGTTGAAGATCGCGAACGGGCCGCTCATGTCGCCGGTCCAGATCGCGCTGTCGAGCCCGTCGCGCAGGCTGGCGAAACGATCGACGTCGGCCTGGGTGAAAAACAGCTTCTCGCCGTCGAGCGCGTCGAAGTAGGCCTTGAACACCCGTTCCGACATCGCGTTGTCGAGCGGCAGCGCCTCGTAGGAGTAGCGCGTCAGGAAGCGCGCCGAGAGCTGCGCGACCTCCGACTGCGCCGGCGTCGGCGTCAGCGGGAACGCCGCCGCGGCGCGCCGCGGCGCGCTGCCGGGTGCGGCGCAGCTGGGCGCCTGGGCCTGGGCGACGGGGAGGAGGAGGAGCAGGGAAACAGCGAACAGCAGGCGCCGCAGGATCATGGGTCAGGCCACCTCGACATAGCCGGCGGCATGGGCCTGCGCGTCGGCGTGATAGGAAGAACGCACCAGCGGGCCGGAGGCGACGTGGCTGAAGCCCATCGTCATGCCGTGCTCGCGCAGCGCGTCGAATTCGTCCGGAGTCCAGTAGCGCAGCACCGGATGATGGTGCGGCGTGGGTTGCAGGTACTGGCCGATGGTGATCATGTCGACGTCGTGCGCGCGCAGATCGGCCAGCGCCGCGTGCACCTGCTCCCCGGTCTCGCCCAGCCCGAGCATGATGCCGGACTTGGTCGGAATGGCGGGGTGCCGCGCCTTGAACTGGCGCAGCAGATCGAGCGACCAGTCGTAGTCGGCACCCGGACGCACCTCGGGATAGAGCGCGCGCACGGTCTCGAGATTGTGGTTGAACACGTCCGGCGGCGCCGGCTGCAGCGCATCCAGCGCGCGCTGCATGCGCCCCTTGCCGCGGAAGTCGGGGGTGAGGATCTCGATGCGCGTCGCCGGGCTGGCCGCGCGCACCGCGGCGATGCAGGCGGCGAAGTGCGCGGCGCCGCCGTCGCGCAGGTCGTCGCGATCCACCGAGGTGATCACCACGTAGCGCAGGCGCATGTCGCGGATGGTGGCGGCCAGGCGTTGCGGTTCCTGCGCATCGGGCGGCTTCGGACGGCCGTGGGCGACATCGCAGAACGAGCAGCGCCGGGTGCACACCTCGCCGAGCACCATGAAGGTTGCGGTGCCCTTGCTGAAGCACTCATGGATGTTCGGGCAGGAAGCCTCTTCGCACACCGTCACCAGCGCGTTGTCGCGTAACGTGGCCTTCAATCGCTGCACCGCGTTGCCCTGCGGCAGGCGCACGCGGATCCAGCCCGGTTTGCGCAGCAGCGGCGCGGCGTCGAACGCGGCGCGATTGCGCGCGATCTTGTCCTCGCCGCTGTGGCGGGCGCCGGTGACCAGCGCGGGAATGATCTTGCTTGAGGGGGTTTCGGTCATGGCACGGGAATGGGCGCGGCGGCGGCCGGCACCGGCAGGATGGGGGAGGCGGCTTCGGCGCGCAAGCCGAACTGGCGGCACAGTTGCCCGATCAGGACATCCTCGACGTCGGCGAGACGCGAAGGCCCGCCGAGATCGCCGAGCTGGGTCACGGCGAGGCCGCGGTAGCCGCAGGGATTGATGCGCCGGAACGGCTCCAGATCCATGGCCACGTTGAAGGCGAGGCCGTGGAAGCTGCAGCCGCGGCGCACGCGCAGACCCAATGCGGCGATCTTGGCGGCGCCCACGTACACGCCGGGGGCGCCCTCGCGGCGCACCGCGACCACGTTCCAGACGTCGAGCGTGTCGATGATCGCCTGCTCGATCCGCTGCACCAGCTCGCGCACGCCGAGGCCGAGCCGGCGCAGGTCGAGCAGCGGGTAGGCGACGATCTGGCCGGGGCCGTGATAGGTCACCTGGCCGCCGCGGTCGACCGCGATCACCGGAATCTCGCCCGCCGCCAGCACGTGTTCCCGCTTGCCGGCCTGGCCGAGGGTGAACACCGGATCATGCTGCAGCAGCCACAGCTCGTCCGTCGTCGCGGCGTCGCGGTCATCGGTGAACGCACGCATGGCCTGCCACACCGGCAGATAAGGCTGGCGGCCAAGGCGACGAACCTGGAGGGGGCGCTGGTTGCTCATCAGGGGCCGCCCGGCGGCGCGGCGGCGGCCGGCGCGGAACGGACGCCTAGTGTAACGGCTGCGCGCCCGCGGCGCGCGTCCGCGCCGCCCTCGGGCGACCCGGCGGCGGCCGGGCGGAACCGGGTGCGGTGCGCTGGCACCGCTGGCACCGGATGAGCCGCTGCACGACCCTTCGCCGGTCCCGGGGTGACGAACCAGGCGACTGCCGCAAGCGAGCGGATGGCCTCGATCGGGCCCCGCGCCACCGCGCGCAACCGGCGGCGGCCGCGCAGCCGCTGGCGCGAATGCCCGCGCAAGCGTCAGCCGAACAGGAAGTGCCGATAGCCGCCGGCGACCAGCGCGGCGATATCGGTCAGCAGCACCGGCACGTTCAGTCCGCGCGGATAGGCCAGGTAGGCGCCGACCCACTGCGGGCGGAATTTCTCCTTGTAGCGGCGCACGCCCTGGTAGTTGTAGTAGCGGTTGCCGTAGCGGAAGGCCAGCGCGACCAGCCGTTCGTTGAGGCGCGCGTAGGGATTGGCGCCGACGTTGGACAGCGGCGCCATGCCCAGGCTGAAGGTGGCGTGGCCCTCGTCGCGGGACCACTGCAGCACATGGGCGAACAGGAAATCCATGGTCCCGCGCGGCGCGTCGGGCAGGTAGCGCATCAAGTCGACGCTGGCATGCCCGCGCGGTCCGTAGGGCGGCTGCAGGTTGGCGAAGGCGATCAGCTCGTCGTCGCGATAGACCAGCGCCAGCGGTCCCCAGGCGAAGTAGGCGGGGTCGAAGCGGCCCAGCGAGAAGCCCTTCTCGGTCTGACCCTTCTCGGCCAGCCAGGCGTCGGAGACGCGCTCGAGATCGGCCTGCAGCGCGGTGTCGAACGGCGGCTGCGCCATGCGGAACTCGAGCCGCTCGCGGCCGGCGCGGTTGACCGCCTGGCGCAGATCCTCCCAGCGCTTGCCGGTCAGCGAGAACTCCGCCAGCGGTACCAGCGCCAGCTCGCCCAGCTTGAACAGGTCGAAGCCGAGGTCGTGGAAGCGCGCCAGATCGGGCTCCAGCACCTCGTAGAACACCGGCACGCGGTCGTGACTGTCGGCGAAGCGACGGAAGTCGAGCACCGCCGGCGTCAGTGCCGCCTCGTCGCCGCTGGGCGCGCCCAGCGCCACCAGCCGGTCGCGCACCGCACCGTAGGCGATCAATGCGCGATGATCGGCGGCCCAGAACAGATGCTTGTCGCCCATGAAGGTCAGGTGCGCGAACTCGCCGCCGCCGTGTTCGCGGTACAGCGCGCGCGCCTGTTCCAGTTCGGCGCGGCCCGGTCGCGGCAACTGCGGACGGCGCACCGCGAAGGCCTGCCAGATCAGGTAGATCACCAGGCCCAGCAGCGCCGCGCCCAGCCCGCGCGCCAGCCGCGAGGTGTGCGCCTCGGCGCCGGTGGCGAGCATGTCGAAGCTGTCGTCGCCCAGCACCTCGGCGACACCGATGGCGAAGAACACGCCGACCACGCTCAGCAGCCCCAGCAGCCAGCCCAGCGTGCGCGCCGAGCTCAGGCTCATCGCCCGGCGCGAGAACGCCGAGCGGCGCGTGCGCAGCAGGCCCGACACCGCCAGCAGGAACAGCGCCTCGCCCCAGTGCAGGCCCTTGGACAGCGCCAGCAGCGCGCTCAGCCACAGCGTCCACTGCACCAGCCGGTAGGCCACCCGCACGCGGCCGTCGATGCCGCGCGCCAGCCCCAGCAGCAGCACCCCGGTCAGCACCGACAGCCAGTGCGAGCCCTCGAACGCCGGCAGCGCCAGCGCGCTGGATGCATGCAGCATGCGGTGATGCAGCGACGGCAGCAGCGCCGACACCAGCAGCAGCACGCCGGCGCCGAAGGTCAGCAGGGCGAGGATGCGCACGCCGAACTCGGCCAGCGCGCCGGCCGGCACGCCGAGCACGGCGAGCAGCGGATTCTCGGCCAGCCGCACCCGCCAGCGCGCGAGCGCCGGCACGCGCTGCGCCAGCATGCCGCCGCCCAGCCACAGGCCGGCGAGCATCGGCAGCAGGTAGTAGACGATGCGGAACAGGAACAACCCGGCGCCGACGCGTCCCTGCGGCACGCCGGCGGCGGTCAGCGCCAGCAGCAGCACGCCGTCCATCACCCCGAAGCCGCCGGGAATCAGGCTGACCAGGCCCAGCACCGCGGCGCAGCCGAATGCCGCCAGCAGCAGCAGGGGCGACACCACGGCTCCGGCCAGATGCAGGCAGAACCACAGCGTCGCCGCGGCCAGCACCCAGTCCACCAGCGACAGGCCGGCCAGATGCAGGCGCAGCGTCAGCGGCGGCTGGCCCTGCTCGGCGGGCAGCCAGGCCATCAGCCGGCGATTGCCGGTCAGGACCAGATACACCGGCAGATACAGGGCGGCGGCGACCAGTACCGCGATCGCCAGCCAGTGCATGGTGGCGTCGGGCGCCGGAGGTACCGCGCCCATCGCCAATGCGGCGATCACCAGCACCGACAGCCCGGTCGGCAGCGCCAGCACCTGCAGGCCGATCAGCGCGGCGCCGCGCTTGAGCGGCACCTGGTGCGCCGACAGCCCGAGCAGGCGCACGCCGGAGCCGACCGCGCCGGACAGATTGAGCGTGTTGGCCAGCGCATTGGCGACGAACGACAGTCGCAGCAGCGCCGGCCAGGCCAGATCGATCTTCAGCCAGCGCGCGGCGGCCAGGTCGATCAGGCCGGTGTAGGCGACCGCGGCCAGCGCGAACAGCGCGACGGCCGCGGCCTCGATCGTCGGGATCGCCAGCAGGGTGCGCTCGAGCGCCGCCAGGTCGAAGCTCTCCAGCTCGCGCCCGGCGAGCACCAGGGTGCCGATCAGGAACGCCAGCGGCAGCAGCCAGCGCAGGGCACTCAGCAGGACGTGTCGCTGCGGTCCTGGCGCGGGTTGGGTGGCGTCCATGACGATTCGGCGGGAGCGGGAGTCCGTCTATCGTCGCATGGCGCCGGCCGGCCGGTCAGCAACGCCGCGCGGCGCGGACGACCCGGCGGGCACCCGCGGAAGGCAGGCTGTCGACGACCGCCGCTGCGGCGCTCCTTCACGGCGTCGGCTGGCCGGTCAGCAGCTCGTCCAGCGCCTGCCGGTACTGCGGCAGCCAGTTGCGCGGCACGCCGAAGCCGTGGCCGACATGCGGCAGCAGCACGCCGCGCGCACCGATCACGCCGGCGGCGAAGTCCGGCGTGAAGTGCGGCGCGCAGACCTCGTCGATGCTGCCCTGCAGGATCGTCCACGGTGCGGCGACGTGCGGGTTGCGGTTGAACGAGGGCGTGTGCGGCGGCTTGACGGCACGCGTCCAGGTCAGGTCGCCGGCGCCCGGGCAGTAGCGCTTGTGGAAGACCAGGTCCGGGCAGAAGCCGAGGCTGATGCCACCCTGGAACTCGGCCGGTTGCGCCTGCACCAGCGCCGCGTAGACCACGGTGGCGCCGGAGGAGTAGCCGATCAGGCCCACCGGCAGCGTGCGCGGCAGGCCCAGCGTCTGCTCGAGATCGGCGGCCAGCGCCTTGAGCACGCCGGCGGCGTCGGTGCAGGGCGCGGGGTCGTGGTCGAGCGCGGCGAGCAGGTGCGGCGTGCTGAAGCCGGCCACCCACATGCCCTTGGCCGCGGCCTCCTGCGCCATCTGCCAGACGCCCAGATTCCAGCCGCCGTCACCGGACAGGAACAACGCCAGTCCGCGCGCCGGACCCCGCGGCGCGTACAGCGTGATCGCGCCGAACAGCGGGCGCTCGATCATGCCTGCCGCGGCGGGATCGGTGCGTTCGGGCTTGCGTGCGCTGGCCGCATGGGCGGGCGCGGCGCGTACCGGGGTCGGCGGCACGCTCGCGGCCGGCGCCAGATGCGGCGGTTGCGGCAGGGTCGCCGTGCCCGCGACGGCTGCGGCCGGCGGCGCGGCTGCCGGCGGGCTCTGCGCCGCGGCGGTGAAAACGAGGCCGCCGAGCAGCGGCAGCAGCAGCGGGAAGCGGCGCGGGAAATTCATGCGTAAAGGGTCACGGCGGCGGGGCGCGAAGCGTATCGGACCGCGGCAGCGCCGCGGGGTTCCGCAAGCGCTGCCGGACAGCTCCCCCGAATCGGCCTGTGGCAGGCGGCCGCAGGCCGTGCCGCGCGCGATCCGGTGGGCTACATTGCGATCCGTGATCCTGCTCCGCTGCCCGAAGTCCCCGAGCCATGCGGCTCCAGACCCAAGAGTCCGACCATGATCGATGCCACCGTCGTTGAGCTATCACGCACGCAGTTCGCTGCCACCGCGCTTTATCACTACCTGTTCGTGCCGCTGACGCTGGGCCTGAGCTTCCTGCTGGCGGCGATGGAGACGGTCTACGTCACCACCGGCAAGCCCATCTACAAGGCGATGGCGCAGTTCTGGGGCAAGTTGTTCATGATCAACTTCGCCCTCGGCGTGGCCACCGGGCTGACGATGGAGTTCCAGTTCGGCACCAACTGGTCGTTTTATTCGAGCTTCGTCGGCGACATCTTCGGCGCGCCGCTGGCGATCGAGGGCCTGATGGCCTTCTTCATGGAGTCCACCTTCGTCGGCCTGATGGTGTTCGGCTGGGAACGGCTGTCCAAGGGCCAGCACCTGGCCGTGACCTGGCTGGTGGCGCTGGGATCGAACCTGTCGGCGCTGTGGATCCTGGTCGCCAACAGCTTCATGCAGGATCCGCAGGGCGCGCATTTCAATCCCGTCACCCTGCGCATGGAGCTGACCAGCTTCACCCAGCTGATCTTCAGCCCGGACGCGCAGTCGAAGTTCGTCCACACCAGCATCGCCGGATATGTCACCGGCGCGATCTTCGTCGCCGGCATCAGCGCCTGGTACCTGCTGAAGGGGCGGCACGTCGAACTGGCCAAGCGCTCCTTCCGCATGGCCGCGCTCTACGGCGTGCTGGCGACGGTGGGCGTGATCACGCTCGGCGACGCGCTCGGCTTCGTCGCCGCGCAGGCGCAGCCGACCAAGCTGGCGGCGATGGAAGGCCTGTGGAAATCCGAACCGGCGCCGATGCCGTTCAACCTGATCGCCTTTCCCGACCAGTCGCTGCAGAGGAACGAGGGCGCGGTGCAGGTGCCGTATCTGCTGTCGCTGCTGGTGACCCATTCGCTGGACGGCACCGTGGCCGGAATCGACGTGCTCGAGCAGCAGGCGGCGCGCAAGGTCGAGAACGGCATCCCCGCGGTGCTGGCGTTGAAGACGCTGTCGAAGGATCCGCACGATGCCGCGGCGCTGGCGCAGTTCAAGGCGCACGAGCAGGACCTGGGCTACGGCTTCCTGGTGCAGCGCTACGCGCCCGACCTCGAGCGGGTGACCGCGCAGCAGGTGCAGCAGGCGGCGCGCGACAGCATTCCGCCGGTGGCGCCGGTGTTCTGGTCGTTCCGGCTGATGGTGGCTTGCGGCCTGCTGATGCTGGCGTACTTCGTGATGGCGGTGCTCTACACCCTGCGCAACCAGGTCCAGCACCAGCGCTGGTTCCTCAGGATCGCGGTGTGGATGATCCCGGTTCCGTTCCTGGCCAACGAACTGGGCTGGCTGACCGCGGAACTGGGGCGCCAGCCGTGGACCGTGTTCGGCGTGCTGCCGACCTGGATGAGCGCCTCGACCCACAGCGTCGGCTACATGGTGTTCTCGCTCGGCGGCTTCGTGCTGCTCTATTCGTGCTTCATCGCGGTGGAGATGGCGCTGATGGTGCGCGCCATCCGCCGCGGACCCGATGCGCCGGACCGCGGCGATGCGCGCCCGGGCCCGCGGCCGGGCATCGCCCCGCGTCCGGTCTACGCCGCCGCGCACGACCAACATCCGGAGGGCTGAGTCATGGAAATCTACGCGTTGCTGCAGATGACCTGGTGGCTGCTGCTGGGCGTCCTGCTGAGCGGCCTGGCGGTGATGGTCGGCATGGACATGGGCGTGGGCACGATCCTGCGCTACGTCGGCCGCAGCGACCTCGAGCGCCGCGTCGCGCTCAACATCATCGGCCCGCACTGGGACGGCAACCAGGTCTGGTTCATCCTCGGTGGCGGCGCGGTATTCGCGGCGTTCCCGCTGATCTACGCCACCGCGTTCTCGGGCTTCTACGTGGTGATGCTGCTGCTGCTGTGGACGATGATCGTGCGGCCGCTGGGGTTCGAATATCGCAGCAAGATCGCCAGCCCGGCCTGGCGCAACGTCTGGGACTGGAGTCTGTTCGTCAGCGGCGCGGTGCCGATGGTGGTGTTCGGCGCCGCCTTCGGCAACCTGTTCCACGGCGCGCCGTTCCACTTCGAATGGAACCTGACCTCGGTCTACACCGGCAGCTTCCTGGCGCTGTTCAATCCGTTCGCGATCCTGTGCGGGCTGCTGTCGCTGTCGTTGTCGGCGATGATGGGCGCGCTGACGGTGATGAACGGCGCCGAGGGCGCGCTGCACCAGCGCGCGCGCGGGCTGGCGCAGGTGGCGGCGCTCGCCGGCGTGGCGCTGTTCGCGATCGGCGGGGTCTGGACGCACGCGCTGCCCGGCTACCGGCTCGTCAGCGGCCCGGGCGCCGGCGTGGCGCAGACGCCGCTGCAGCAGGCGGTGGCTACGCTGCCGGGCGCCTGGCAGTCCAACTTCATCGCGCAGCCGATCCTGTGGCTGGTGCCGCTGCTCGGCTTCGTCGGCATGCTGGGCGCGCTGCTGGCCGCGCGCGCCGGACGCTCGCACCTCGGCTGGTGGCTGGGCGCGCTGGCCTGGATCGGCGTGATCGGCACGGCCGGCGTCTCGCTGTTCCCGTTCCTGCTGCCTTCCAGCAGCGATCCGTCGGTCAGCCTGACGGTGTGGAATTCGAGCTCCAGCCAGCTCACCCTGCTGTGGATGCTGGGCTTCGCGCTGGTGTTCGTGCCGCTGATCCTCTGGTACACCAGCTGGGCGTTCTATGTCATGCGCGGCAAGGTCAAGGCCGAGCAGATCGCCCACGACGAACACGCTTACTGAGGGCGCCGCGATGAAGACCTTTCTCTACTTCGTGCTGTTCATGTTTCTCGCCGCGGTGGTGATCCTGCTGGCGGCCATGCTCGGCGATCTCGGGGCGTGGTACTTCGCCTGGCTGATCGGCACCGCGATGATCGTGCTGGTCGCCGCCGCCGGCGCGGCGCTGCTTGATACCCAGGAAGACCTGGCCGCGACGCAGCCCGGTCCCGCCGCGGCGCGCGACGCCTGAACCCCGCGCTGCCCCGCCGGCGGCGGGGCGCGTGGCAACAAACCGGAGCATCCGCATGACCCTCGTACCCACGTCATCGCCGGCAACTCCCTACCAGCGCCTCGGCGGTGAAGCCGGCGTGCATCGCCTCACGCGGCGCTTGTATGCGCTGATGGATACGTTGCCGCAGGCCGCCGCCTGCCGTGCCATTCATCCGTCGGACCTGGGCCACAGCGAGCAGAAGCTGTTCGAGTTTCTTTCCGGCTGGCTGGGCGGCCCGCCGCTGTTCGAGCAGCGTCACGGCGCGCCGATGCTGCGCCGCCGCCATCTCGGCTTCCCGATCGCGAGTGCCGAAGCCGAGGGCTGGCTGGCGTGTTTCCGGCAGGCGCTGGAGGAGACCGTGGCGGATGCCGGGCTGCGTGCCTTCATCCTGCCGCGCGTCGAGGCGCTGGGCGAGCACATGCGCAATCGCGCGGCGGCCTGATCGCGCGCTCCGCGCTGACGCCCAAGCCGCCGCGTCCGACCATGACACTGCCGCCGCCCGCCGCGGTGCCTTTCGCTGCCGGGATCTCCGATGCCCGCCCCTGACTGGCTGCGCGACCGGTCGCGCAGCGTACGACCCCTGCTCGGTGCCGCCATCGCGGCCAGTGCCGCCAATGCCCTGGCGCTGATCGCCCAGGCGGCGCTGCTGGCGTCCGCGCTGGACGACGCCATCTTCGCCCACGCGTCCGCGCGCGCCCTGCTGCCGGCCCTGCTGGGCTTCGTGCTGCTGGGCGGCGCGCGCCTGGGGCTGACGGTGCTGACCCGGCGCTGCGGTTTCAACGCCGGGCGCCGCGTGGTGACCGCGGTGCGCAGCGAACTGCTGGCGCAGGTGCAGCGGCTGGGGCCGCAGTGGCTGGCGCGGCAATCGAGCGGCGACCTGATCACGCGGCTGGTCGACGGCGTGGACCAGCTGGCAGCGTATTTCGCGCGCTATCTGCCGCAGCGCGCATTCGCGGTGGTGCTGCCGCTGGCGATCCTGGCCGCGGCCTTTCCCGCCGACTGGGTGACCGGACTGGTGCTGCTGCTGACGGCACCGCTGGTGCCGTTGTTCATGCTGCTGCTGGGGCACGCGGCCGAGCGCGCCAGCCAGCGCCGCTGGACGGCGCTGACCCGGCTCGGCGCGCATTTCCTCGATGCCTTGCAGGGTCTGGTGACCCTGCGCCTGTTCGGTGCCGGCGCGCGCGAGCAGGCCCTGCTGGCGGCCAGCAGCGAGGCTTATCGCAGCGAGACCATGGCGGTGCTGCGGGTGGCCTTTCTGTCATCGCTGGTGCTGGAGTTCTTTGCCACGGTCAGCATTGCCGTGATCGCGGTACTGGTCGGCTTCCGCCTGCTCTGGGGCGATCTGCATTTCTTCAACGGCCTGTTCGTGCTGCTGCTGGCGCCGGAGTTCTTCCTGCCGCTGCGCACCCTGGGCACGCTGCGCCATGCGCGCATGGATGCGCTGGCGGTGGCGGCCAGCGTGCAGCAGATCCTGGCCGAGCCGGTGCCCGCGCGAGCGCGGGGCGGAGGCCGCGTGGCGCAGGCGCCGATCGCCATCGCCTTCGAGGGCGTCGACTATGCGCATGCGCCGGGACGTCCGGCCCTCGCCGGCCTCGACCTGCGGATCGCGGCCGGCCGCACGCTGGCGGTGGTTGGCGACAGCGGCGCGGGCAAGAGCACCCTGCTGACCCTGCTGCTGGGGTTCGCGCGGCCGCAACGCGGCCGGATCCGCATCAACGGGATCGATCTGGCGGATCTCGATCTCGAGCGCTGGCGGCAGCAGCTGGCCTGGGTTCCGCAGCGTCCGCATGTCTTCGCCGGCAGCGTGCGCGACAACCTGCGCATCGCCCGCGCCGATGCCGACGCCCTCGCCCTGCAGCGCGCGGCGGCGGCGGCCGGGCTCGATGCGATCATCGGGCAGTTGCCGCAGGGTTGGGACACGCCTCTCGGCGAGCACGGTCACGGCCTGTCCGGCGGTCAGGTGCAGCGGCTGGCGCTGGCGCGCGCGTTCCTGCGCGATGCGCCGGTGCTGCTGCTCGACGAGCCCACCCAGCACCTCGACGCGGCGGCCGGCGCCGCGATCGCGGAGGCGCTGGCACGACTGGGCCATGGCCGTACCGTGCTCGCGATCGCCCATCGCATGCAGCATGCGCGGGTCGCCGATGCCATCGCCGTGCTGCAATCCGGCCGCGTCGTCGAGCACGGCACGCATGCCGAACTGCTCGCGGCAGGCGCCGCCTATGCGCGCCTGGTGCGCGCGGATCAGGCGGCATGAACGGCCGCGCGCGCCTGCTGTGGCGACTGCTGGGACTGCTGCGCCCCTGGTGGGGCTGGATGGCCCTGGGCATGCTGCTGGCTCTGGTCAGCACGCTGGCCGGGATCGGCCTGCTGACGCTCTCGGGCTGGTTCATTGCCAGCATGGCGATCGCCGGCGCCGGCGGCGTCGCGCTCAATTACTTCACGCCGGCCGCACTGATCCGCGGTTTCGCCATCCTGCGCAGCGGCGGCCGCTATCTGGAGCGCCTGGTGACTCACGAGGCCACCCTGCGCGCGCTGGGCGGCCTGCGCATCTGGCTGTTTGCCCGGCTGTTGCCGCTGGCACCGGCGCGTACCGGCGTGCTGCGCGACGCCGAACTGTTCTCGCGGCTGCGTGCCGACATCGACGGGTTGGAGCATCTGTACCTGGCCGTGCTGGTGCCGCTGGCGGTGGCGCTGGCGGCGCTGCCGCTGGTGGTCATCCTGCAGGCGTTCTATCTGTGGCCCGTGGCGCTGCTGACCTTGCTGCTGGCGTTGCTGGCGGGGGTGCTGCTGCCGTGGTGGGCCTGGCATCGCGGCGAGGTGCCGGGCGCGCGCACGATCGAACAGGCCGCGGCCTTGCGTGCGGCCGCGGCGGATGCGCTGCAGGGCGCCGCCGAGCTCGCGCTCTACGGCGGCGAGGCGATGCTGGCTGCGCGCATCGCCGGGCTGACCGCGGACCAGCAGGATGCGCGCGCCACGCTCGACGGTCTGCAGGCGCGGGCGGGCGCGCTGGTACCGCTGGCAGCGCAGCTCGCCGCGGCCGGCAGCGTGCTGCTCGGTAGCGCGGCGCTGCGTGCCGGGGCGCTGGCCGCGCCGGACCTGGCGCTGCTGGCGCTGCTGGCGCTGGCCGCATTCGAGGCGATCGCGCCGTTGCCGGAGGCGCTGGCGCAGCTGGGCGCGACCCTGACCGCGGCCGCGCGCGTCTTCGCGCTGGCCGACGCGAGTCCGGCGGTGACGGATGCGAACCCTCCGCTGCCGCTGCCGGCGCGCGGCGATCTCGCGCTGCGCGATGTGCATCTGCGCTATGCCGAGGCCGCGCCGTGGGCGCTCGAGGGCGTCGATCTCGATCTGCCGCAGGGGCACCGCGTCGCGCTGCTGGGTCCCTCCGGCGCCGGCAAGAGCAGCGTGGTCGCGGCACTGCTGCGGCTCTATCCGATCCAGCACGGCCGCATCACGCTGGGCGGCTGCCCGCTCGCGGCCTGTCGCGGCGACGACGTGCGCGCGGCGATCGCGGTGGTCGAGCAGCGCACCCACATCTTCAATGCCAGCCTGCTGGACAATCTGCTGCTGGCGCGCCCCGACGCCAGCGCCGCGATGGTCGAGGCGGCAGTGACGGCGGCGCAGCTGGATGGCTTCGTCGCCGGACTGCCCGAGGGCTACGACACCTGGCTGGGCGAGGCAGGCGCGCGCCTGTCGGGCGGCGAGGCGCGGCGCGTGGCCATCGCCCGCGCACTGCTGGCGGATCGTCCGATCCTGGTCCTCGATGAGCCGACCGAGGGCCTCGACGCGGTCACGGCGCAGCGGCTGTATGCCGCGCTGGCGCCGCGGGTGCAGGGCCGCAGCGTGCTGGTGATCACCCACCGCCTCGGCGGTCTCGGCGGCCTGGTCGACACGGTGGCGGTGATGGAATCGGGGCGCGTCCGGCGCTGCGCGCCGGCGGCTGCGTACCCGGCGGCGTCCGGGTCGGGCATTCCCGAGGCCTGATCCGTCACCCCAGCGCCGCAAACGCCTCGCGGGTGAGATTGAGCGGCGCACCCGCGGTGCACTGCACGTCGTCCTCGATGCGGATGCCGCCGTAGGGCATGAAGGTCGCGACCCGTGCCCAGTCGACATCCGCGGCCGCCGGCGTGGTGCGCAGTTCGTCGAGCAGCATGCCGATGAAGTACAGCCCCGGCTCGATGGTCACCACCATGCCGGGCTGCAGGGTGCGGGTCAGGCGCAGGTAGGGGTGGCCGTCAGGCTTCGCCAGCGTGCCGCCGCCGGGGCCGGCCTGGTGGCCGCCGATGTCGTGCACCTGCAGGCCCAGCAGGTGGCCCAGTCCGTGCGGGAAGAACGTGCGGGTGATGCCCTGGTCGAAGGCGGCCTCGGCGCTGCAGCGGACCAGGCCGTGTTCGGCCAGCACGCCGGCGATCCGGCGATGCGCTTCGAGATGCAGCTCGGGATAGCCCTGTCCCGCGCGCACGCCGTCGCAGAGGTGCTGCTGCACGGCCTCCATGCTGGCGATCAGCGCGGCAAAGCCGTCGTGGCCGGCGGCGGCATGGGTGCGGGTGATGTCGCTGGCATAGCCGGCGTGCTGGCCGCCGGCGTCGATCAGGAAGCTCTTCGGCGCGGCGGGCCGCGTGCGCACGAAGTCGCTGTAGTGAAGCACGGCGCCGTGATGGTCGAGCGCGATGATGTTGGCGTAGGGCAGCTCGGCCTCGCTGAGGCCGCTGGCGGCGAGGTAGGCGAGATGGATCTCGAACTCGCTGGAACCGGCCCGGAACGCCGCTTCGGCGGCGCGGTGCGCGCGTGCGCCGATGCGGCTGGCGACGCGCATCAGCAGCGTCTCGTAGGGAGTCTTGATCGCGCGTTCCCAGTGCAGGTGATCGAGCACCGCCTGCGGGTTGTCGCAGGGCAGCCCGCCGCGGGTGTCGGCAGGGCCGATCACCGCGCAACGCGCAGCCGCATCGGGCAGGTGGGGGCGCGCCTCCTCGGGCGTGCGGATGGTGACGATGTCGAAGTGTTCGACCCAGGCGCCGGACGGCGCATCGGGCACCACATGCCAGTAGTCGCGCGGCTGCAGGAAGATCAGCTGCGGGCGCTGTCCCGGGGTGTAGCGCAGCCAGCTGCCCGGCGCGCCGGTCAGCGGCAGCCAGTGCAGGAAATGCGGGTTGGCGACGAAGCCGGTCGGCCGGTCGTCGAGGAAGTAGCACGCCGGCATGCCGGCGGCGATCAGCAGGTGATCGCGCCGCGCCGCGGTCAGCGCGAGGTCGGCGCGCGCCATCAGGGTGGCGAGATGGTCGGCGTAGAGTCGGGCGAGCGTGTCGGTCATGGCGGGCGTCCAGCAGGCAGACGGCAAGCATGCCCCGCCGCGCGCCGCGTTGCCAGCCGCCGCGGGCCGGCCGTCAGGTCGGAAGCTTGCGCGCGCCGGTCGCAGCGGACGCCCTTTCAGACGAGCGCGGCGAGATCCGCGTTGCCGCCGCAGACGATCACGCCGACGCGCTCGCCGGCCGCAGGGCGGTAGGCCCCCGACAGCAGTGCGGCCAGCGCGGTTGCGGCGCCGGGTTCGGCGGCCACGCGCAGATCGCGCCAGAGCGCATGCTGCGCGTCGCGAATGGCCGCGTCCTCCACCAGCAGGCTGGTGACCGGGTAGCGTCGCGCCAGCTGCCAGCCGAGCGTGCCGATGCGGCGAGCGCCCAGGCTGTCGGCGACCAGGCCCGACACGGCGACGTCGACCGGATGCCCTGCGGCCAGCGCGTCGTGCAGGGTCGGGCAGCCCACGGATTCGACCGCGATCACGCGCACGCGCTCGCCCCACCAGGCCAGCAGCCCGCCCAGCAGGCCGCCGCCGCCGACCGCGACCAGCACGCTGTCGAGCGCGCCGGCCTGCTGTTCGAATTCGCGCGCCAGCGTGCCGGCGCCGGCCACCACGTCGGGGTCGTCGTAGGCGTGAACCGCGAGTGCGCCGCTCTCGGCGCGGCGGACTTCGCAGGCCGCCAGCGCCTCGCTGTAGCCGGCGCCGCCGACATGCACCGTGGCGCCGAAATCGCGCAGGCGCCGGACCTTGGCGGGGCTGGCGATCGCCGGCACGAAGATTTCCGCCGGCAAGCCGAGCACGCGGCCCACCCAGGCCACCGCCGCGCCGTGATTGCCGCCGGAAGCCGCGATCAGGCCGGCGCCGGGCGGCCTGCCCGCCGCGAGCACGCGGTTGAGCGCGCCGCGCGGCTTGAACGAGCCCGCGTGCTGCAGCGATTCGAGCTTGAGCACCAACCCGCGCACGCGGTCGAGGCCGAACGCGCCGCGTTCCAGCGCCACGACCGGTGTGCTGCGCACGCGCCCGGCGATGCGCGCCGCGGCGGCTTCGACGGCAGCGCGGTCGGGCAGGGGGATCATGCGCCGGGACGGACCTGGCGACTCAGATCAGCGCGTTTTCCGGGCGCGCCAGCCAGGCCTGCAGGGCGGCGGCATCGTCCGGGCTGAGATCGATGATGCGGAAGCCCGCCCAGTACTGGCCCGGTACCGCCGCCTGTTCGCTCCACTGCTCGTGCACGCCGATCTCCATGGTGTGCGCGCGGCCGTCGCTGTGCGGCAGCTGGAAGCTCAGCTGGTACAGCGCGTCATCGCGCAGCATCTGCTGGCTGATCAGCATCAGACCGGAGCTGGAGAGATTGCCGATGCGACCCATGGTTTCGCCGGTGATGGCGTTGATCACCTGGATCACGCCGCTGGCGCGCTTGCGCTCGGCGCGGCGCTTGTTGGCTCCGCTGCGGCTCATGCGGGTACCCCGGCCGGCTGCGCCAGCGGCCCGCGGCCGGAAAACTGCTTGAGCGCGCCGACGATCGCGTTCCAGGCGCGGTCGATCAGCGAGTCCTGGGTGGCCGCCACCAGTCGCACCTGGCCACGCACCACGTCGCGGGCCAGTTGCTCGAGGCTGCGTTCGTCGCTGCGCTGGCCGCGCTGATTGACGAACAGGCAGCGTCCGGTGAGTGGCGAGAACCAGGCCAGCTTGCGCCGCACCACGGCACCCTGCTGGTTCTGCACGAATTCGAACCAGGTGCCGAACGGCACCGTCTTGAGCCGCTCGAGCATGCGCTGCTCCTCGGTGGTCAGCGGCACCGCCTCGCGCCGCGCCGTGGCGGCCGCGCTGGCGGTGGCCGCGGTTTCCTCGCTGCCGAGACGCTGGCGCTGCTTGAGCTTCATCGCCAGCTCGGTCTGGGTGACCGGCTCGCCCTGGAAATCCACCACCGGCTGGTCGAGCACCTTGCGCGCGATCTGCCCGGCATCGGGCAGATGCAGGCCGACCTGGCTGAGACCCTGCTCGACCTCCTGGCGCAGCGCCTCGGTGTCGGCCTTGGGGTCGCGCCGCAGCAGCTGATCGGCCACCGCCACGCGCCGTCGGAACACGTCGCTGTGTTCGCCCTGGCGCAGCAGGGTCAGCGCCAGCACGTCGGTCCACGCCTGTTCCAGCAGGGTGCGCACCAGGCTGGTCGGACGCGAGCCGAGCATGCGTTCGGCGATCACCGCGCCGGCGCGCTCGCGGGCGACGTCGAGGCGCTCGCGGCCCTGCGCGGCCTCGACGTGGCGACGCTCGACCATGTCGGCCTTGCGTGCCAGCGTGCTCATGTGGCGCTCGAGATCCTCGAGCAGACTGCCGAACAGGCCGACGTCGCCGTTGAACTCGCTGCTGACGCGATCCACCAGCAGTTGCATCTTCTCGACCAGACCGGGGTCGGCCTCGCCGTCCGCGCTGTCCACCCAGTAGGCGGCGGTCTCGGTCAGCGTGCTCAGCAGCCGTCGCGCCGGGTGGCTGCGACGGGTGAAAAAGCCGGTGTCGCTCAGCGCCACCCGCAGCAGCGGCACCTGCAGCTTGGTCAGCAGCTGCTGCGCCGCGCCACCCATGCGCAGCTCCTGGCCGAGATGATCGAACAGCATCGACACCAGTTCGACGGTGTCGCGCTGCTCGCCGGCGAGTCGCGGCGTGCGCCCGTCCGGACTCATCTGCCGCAGTTGCGTCAGCATGTCCTGGCGCAGGTGCTGCACGCTGCGCAACGCCGGCTTGCCGCCGACCATCACCGGTGCAACCGGACGCGCCTGCAGGGTGGACAGCGCCGCCTGCAGCTCCTCCGGCACGGCCGCGCGACCTTCGCCGGACTCTTCGGTCGGCAGGCCGAGCACGCTGCGGCGCTGCGCGAGCAGGTCGCGCATGGTGTCGAACAGGTTGCCGCTGCCGTTGCCGGCGCCGGGCAGATCGCCCTCGTCATCGCCGGCATGGTCGCGGCCGGTTTCCGGGCCGGCACCGCGTGCGCCGGAGTGGCCGCCGCGGTTGCCGGAGCCGCCGGGGACTCCCGCGTTGCCGGATCGTCCCGCGCGGCTCGCGCCGCCCACGCCGCCGCGCCGATCCGGGGCGCCCGCGGCGTCGGATTCGTTCTCGGTCGCGGCAGACGGTGTCGCCGCCTCGGCGCCGCGACGCGCGACGTAGACGCGCAGATGCGGCAGGATGCGGCGGGTGACCAGGTGCTCGTTTACCGCATCATAGAAGCCGCCGATGCCGGTCAGCACACGGCGCTCGAACAGCCGATAGGCGAGCTGGCGATGCTCCGGCGGCAGATCGAGCTGGTCCAGCGCGCGACTCAGCGAAGCGCCGAGTGCGCGCGGCCCGAGCGGCAGCTGCTCGGACTCGAATACCGGCGCGCAGGCGAGTACCCCGAAGCGGTGACCGAGTTCGTAGATTGCGGTGCTGGCACGCACCTCGGCGCGACTGGACATCTCGTTGACCGCGAGATGATCCTCCAGCTGCTGCGCCGGCAGCAGTTCCAGCTCGGCATCGGGATCGCGTCGGGCCGCCTGCGCCGGCGCACGATCGAATCCCGCGAGGTGCTCCTCGAGGCTGGCGATGAAGCGCGGCGCGAGATCGGCACGACCGCGCTTGACCTCGCGCAGGCTTTCGAAGCAGCGCTGCTGCTCGGTGTTGCTGTGCGATTGCTCGGCCAGCTTGAACAGCTGCTGCTCGAGGTCGGACAGCACGGCGCGCAGTGCCGGCTCCAGCCTTGCGCTGGCCATGGCCATCAGCTCTTCCAGCAACTGGCGCACGCGCGGCGAAAGGTCGCCGCGGTCCGCCAGCGTCGGCAGGCCCAGCGGCGGCGCCTGCCACCTTTCGCGTCCCTCGACCATCGGGCAATCCCCTTGCGTCCCCGTGCATTCTATGCACGCCGGGACGCAAGGGGCCAGCATGCCCTTGCGCGCGTTTGCGTCGCCGGTTGCCCGGGTCAGCGCGGACTCCAGCTCAGCGTCAGCCACGCCGAGCGCCCCGGCGTGGTGTAGCCGTAGGCCAGGCTGTAGCGGTGGTCGACGAGGTTGTCCAGACGCAGGTGCAGCACCAGCGCGTCGCTGACCGTCCAGTTGAGGCGTGCGTTGAGCAGGCCATAGCCGCCCAGGGTGGCGCCGTAGTCCGGGCTGCGGCCCGAGCCGTACAGCTCGAGGCCGGCATTGACGCGCTGGCTGAAGTAGCGGGTCAGCACCAGGCTGCCGACGTGCGCCGGTCGGCGCAGCAGGCGCTGGCCGGTCGCGGCATCGCGCGCGTCCAGCCAGGTGGCGTTGGCGTGCGCGCCCCAGGCGCCGCCGCGCCAGTCCAGCGTCGATTCGAACCCGTCGATGGTCGCGCGGGCGATGTTGACGGCCTGGTCGGTGGCGCCGCCGCTGAAGTCGATCAGGTCGCTGACCCGCGTGTGATAGGCATCGAACTTGACCCGCAGCCCCGCCGCCGGCGTCAGTTCCAGGCCCGCCTCGCTGCTGGTCGAGCGTTCCGGGCGCAGCCCGGGATTGCCCGCGTAGTAGCCGAAGTAGCCCGGCGAGAACTCCTCCGACAGGCTGGGGGCACGAAAGCCCTGGCCCCAGCTCGCGGTCAGCCGCGCCCGATCGCTGAAACGCCAGCCGGCCGCCGCCGAGGCGGTGTCGGCGTTGCCGAACACGCTGTTGTGGTCATGGCGCCCGGCCAGCGACCAGTCGAAGGCGCCGCGCGCGCCGTACCAGCCGGCGTAGAGGCCGGTATTGTCGCGGCTGCCGGCGTAGACATCGGTGTTGGCGCCGGTGTCGCGGTTGACGCCGCGTTCGTGCAGCCAGTCGATGCCCACGGCCAGGTGCTGACCGGCGCCGAGGCCGATCACGTTCTGCCAGCCGGCCGACTGCCGGCGGCTGAGATACAGGCTCTGGTAGGCCGGAGTCAGCAGATCCTCGCGGTCATTGCCGAGACTGAACCGCTGCGACCAGTCGCCGCGCACCGGTCCGGCCAGATCCACGCCCGCGGCCTGTTCGATCACGCGCGAGCTGCCCTGGTCGAAGTCGACGCTGCTGTCACTGCGCAGCACGCTGCCCGACAGCCACTGCGAGCCGACGCGCCAGGCCGCGCGCGCGGCCAGGTTTTGGTTGCTGAAACCATCCGCCTGCGGGCTGTAGACGAAGTTCAGCGGATTGGTCGCGGCCACCCCGCGCACATGGCGTGCGCCGACGATCACGCTGTAGCCGCCGTCCTTGCCCCAGTCGCCGATGCCGGCGCTGCCGGCATAGTCGCCGTGGCTGCCGATGCGTGTGGCCAGGTGCGGGCCGGCGAGCTTGCGGGTGAAGATCTGGATCACGCCGCCGATCGCGTCCGAACCCCACTGCGCGGCGCGCGGGCCGCGCACGATCTCGATGCGCGCGATCGCGTCCAGCGGCAGCTCCTCCCAGGCGAAGGCACCGCTGTTGGCCGAGGCCACGCGCACCCCGTCCACCAGCACCAGGATCTGGTTGGAATTGGTGCCGCGCAGGAACACCGAGGTCTGCTGACCGGGTCCGCCGACGCGGGCGACCTCGATGCCGGCCTGCAGGCGCAGCAGTTGCAGCAGATCGCTGGCGCCGCTCTGGTCGATGTCGGCGCGGCTGATCACGCTGACGTCAGCGAGGGTGTCGGCGCTGGTCTGCGGGAAGCGCACCGCGGTGACGATCACCTCGGGTTGCCGGGTGGGCTGCTGATAGCTCTGCGCGTGCGCGCTTGCGCTGACGCCGGCGATGATGGCGGTCGTCAGCAGGTTGCGTTTCAGGTTCATGGTCAAGGCTCCGGTCGCTCACCCGCGGCCAGACGGCGCAGGGAGCGGTGGAGCGGACGCGGACGATCGCGGCGTCAGCCCGACCATCGCCCGCCGCGACGTCTGGTTCACGCCGCGACGCGTGGATGAAGGCCACGTCGCGGCGTCCTCGGGCCGGTCTCCGGACTTGCAAGTGACGCCTCGCGTGCCGCCCGAGGAGTCCGCCGGACCGCCTTCCCGCGCAGCGCGCAGTGGCATCGGGACCGGCTCTACTTGCCTACCGTTGCGGGGGCAGTGCCGGCGTTGGACCGGCTTCCCGTTTCACCCCGACATGCAGTTGCAGGCCGGGGCACCTGAGGCCGGCGCAGTGTACGGGTCGCCGGTGCGGCTCACAAGGCGCTCAGTCACCCTCGCGTCCGGCGCGCACCCAGTCGAGTGCGCCGGATGCGTCGACGCCGAACGCGATCGTGATCGGTCGGCAGCAGACCGGGCAGTCCTCGATGTAGCTCTGGCCGCCGGATGAGAGATCGACCGCGGTCTCGAAGCTCTCGCCGCAGCAGGGGCAAACGAGCGGCAGCGGCTCAGGCATGCGCGGATCGCAGCAGCAGGGCCAGCGCCAGGGCGGCCGGCAGCGCCTGGATCCAGAGAATCCGGCGGTTCACGGTCACGGCGCCGAACACCCCGGCGACGATCACGCAGCCCAGGAAGAACACCTCGACGGCGAATCCTGTCGCGCCGAGCCACAGGCCCCAGATCAGGCCGGCCGCGAGGAATCCGTTGTACAGACCCTGATTCGCGGCCAGCCGCCTTGTCGCGCGCGCGAACTCGGGCGTCAGCCCGAAGGCGCGCAGTCCCGCGCGGCGGTCCCAGAAAGCCATCTCGAGGATCATGAAATACAGGTGCAGCAGCGCGACCAGCGCGACGACAACGATCGTGGCGACCGACATCATTAGCTCCCGCCGGCAAGCGCGTGCCGCGGTCAGGTTGCCACAGGCGCGGGCATGACGTCCATGAACAGCTGCAGCAGGTCGTTGAGAAAGCGCAGGCCCGGCGGCGTCGCCTGCAATCGTGCGTGATCGTCGACCAGCCAGCCGCGTGCGCGCGCCGCGGCGAGCGCTGCGGCGATGGTGTCCGGCGCGAGCCCGGTGCGCTGCGCGAACAGCGCCAGCGGCACGCCGTCGACCAGCCGCAGCGCGTTGAGCATGAACTCGAATGCGCGCTCGTCCGCGGCCACCGCATGGACGCTGCCGAACACGCCGTCGGCGGCGCGCGCGAGATAGCGCTCCGGCACCCTGAGCTTGGCGCTGCGCACGATGGCGCCGGTCGCGGCATCGGTGATCTTGCCGTGCGCACCGGCGCCGATGCCGAGATAGTCGCCGAAGGTCCAGTAGTTGAGGTTGTGCGCGGCGCGCCGATCGGGAAGCGCGTATGCCGAGACTTCATACTGCGCGTAGCCGGCCGCGGCCAGCCGCGTCTGGCAGCCCTCCTGCATGGCGAACGCGTCGTCGTCGTCGGGCAGCGCCGGCGGGTGCGCCGCGAACAGCGTGTTGGGCTCCAGCGTCAGCTGGTAGTGGGAGATGTGCGCCGGTTGCAGCGTCAGCGCATGTTCGAGATCCGCCAGCGCGCCGTCGGGGGTCTGCCCGGGCAGCGCATACATCAGGTCGAGGTTGAGGTTGGCGCAGCCGGCATCCTGCGCCTCCTTGATCGCGCGCTCGGCCTCGGCGGCCGAATGGATGCGGCCCAGCGCGGTCAGCTTTGCGTCATCGAAGCTCTGCACGCCGAACGACAGCCGGTTGACGCCGGCGGCGCGGTAGCCGTCGAAGCGGCCGTGCTCGACGGCGCCCGGATTGGTTTCCAGCGTGATCTCGGCGTCTGCCGCCAGCGGCAGCCGCGCGGCGACGCCGTCCAGGATGGCCGCGATCCGGTCGGGCGCGAACAGGCTGGGCGTGCCGCCGCCGAAGAACACGCTGACCAGCGGGCGTCCTCGCAGCGCGGCGGCATGCGCATGCAGGTCCGCGTCGAGATCGGCCAGCAGGGTTTGCGCGTACTCGGCGTACGGTGCGGCGTCGCGCAGCGCGTGCGAATTGAAGTCGCAGTACGGACATTTGCGCACGCACCAGGGCAGGTGCACATACAGCGACAGTGGCGGCGTCGCGAGCAGCGCGGGATGAGCCGTGATCGGTGACCCCGGCGGCGGAGGCGGACTCGGCCTGCGCGCGTTCATATCCATCTCGGCTTGCCGCCGGCGTCCGCGCCCAGCTGTTGACGCAGCGCGGCCAGCGCCGTGCCGCGGTGGCTGATGCGGTTCTTCAGGACGGGGTCGAGCTCGGCCGCGCTGCAGCCTTGTTGCGGATCATGAAACACCGGGTCGTAGCCGAAACCTCCCGCGCCGCGCGGTCCGTGCAGGATGCGCCCGTGCCAGCGGCCTTCCGCGAGCAGCGGCGCCGGGTCGTCGGGCCGGCGCAGCAGCACCAGCACGCAGATGAAATGCGCGCCGCGCTGCGCATCGGGCAGCGCGCGCAGCGCGTCCAGCAGCCTGGCGATATTGGCGGCGCTGTCGCCATGACGTCCGGCATAACGGGCACTGGCCAGGCCCGGCGCACCGTCGAGCGCGTCCACGCACAGCCCGGAATCATCGGCCAGCGCCGGCAGGCCGGTGGCGCGCGCGGCATGGCGCGCCTTGAGGATCGCGTTCTCGACGAAGCTCAGTCCGGTCTCCTCGATGTCGGACACGCCCAGCGCCGATTGCGCCACCAGCTCGATGCCGCTGCCGGCGAACAGCTCGTCGAACTCGGCGATCTTGCCGCGGTTGCCGCTGGCGAGGACGAGTCTCATGCGGCCGGCTGGATCAGGTCCCACGCGTTGCCGTACAGGTCCTCGAACACCGCGACGGTACCGTAGGGCTCGGCCCGTGGCCGCTCGCGGAAGATCACTCCGCGCGCCGTCAGAACCCGGTGATCGCGCTGGAAATCGTCGGTGTGCAGGAACAGGCCGACGCGGCCGCCGGTCTGGTCGCCGATGCGGGCGCGTTGCGCGTCGGTGCTGGCCTTGGCCAGCAGTATGCTGGTGCCGCCCGGACCCGCCGGGGCGACCCGCACCCAGCGTTTGTCACTGCCGAGCCGCGTGTCCTCGAGCAGGTCGAAACCGAGTACCCCGGTGTAGTAGGCGATCGCTTCGTCGTAATCGCGCACCAGCAGGGCAATGGCCGCCAGGGTCTGGGTCATGTCACTCCCGTGCCGGCGTCTCGCTAGGCCGCCAGCGCCGCTCGCTGCGCGGCGATCAACGCGTCGATACCGCTGCCGGCCAGTGTCAGCATGGCGTCGAGTTCGTCGCGGCGGAATGCGTGGCCCTCGGCGGTGCCCTGGATCTCGATCAGGCCGCCGCCATCGTTCATCACCACGTTCATGTCGGTGTCGCAGGCGCTGTCCTCGGCGTAGTCGAGGTCGAGCACCGGTGCGCCGCGCCACAGCCCGACCGAGACCGCCGCGACCGCGCCGTGCAGCGGGTTGCGCTTCAGCGCGCCACGCTTGAGCAGGGTGGCGATGGCATCGGCCAGCGCGACATAGGCGCCGGTGATCGCCGCGCAGCGGGTCCCGCCGTCGGCCTGCAGCACGTCGCAGTCGAGCGTGATCACGCGTTCGCCCAGCGCCTGGCGATCGACGCAGGCGCGCAGGCTGCGGCCGATCAGGCGCTGGATCTCCAGAGTGCGTCCGCCCTGGCCGCCGCGTGCGGCCTCGCGCTGGCTGCGCTCGTGGGTGGCGCGCGGCAGCATGCCGTACTCGGCGGTGATCCAGCCCTCGCCCTTGCCGCGCAGCCAGGGCGGTACCCGCTCCTCGACGCTGGCGGTGCATAGCACGCGGGTGTCGCCGCAGGCGATCAGCACCGAGCCTTCCGCATGCCGGGTGTAGTGGCGCTGGATCGACAGGGTGCGCAGCGCGTCGGGGGCGCGGCCGCTGGGTCGCGGTACGGGGGTCATGCGCGGCATCGCTTGGGAAACGGGGTCGACGAGCTTACCATCCCCGCTTTGGCCGACCGCCGGGAATCCGCATGATCCGCAGCATGACCGCCTATGCCTCGGCCGAGGCCGACTCGCCGCTGGGCCGGCTTGCGCTCGAGCTGCGCACGGTCAATCACCGCTATCTGGAAATCTCGCTGCGCCTGCCCGAGGAGCTGCGTGCTTTCGAGGGCGCGCTGCGCGATCGCATCGCGCAACGGCTCGCGCGCGGCAAGGTGGACGTGGCGCTGCGATTGCGCGCCGG
>JAGWPB010000082.1 GCA_028870665.1 Lysobacteraceae bacterium | reverse complement strand
GCTCTATCGCAATATCACCTCGCTGCGCACCTCGGTCGACCTGTTCGACGACCTGCTCGAGGACGCGGCCGCGCGTGCCGCGGCGCTGGCCGCGGACCTGCGCATGCGGCCGTGGCCGCAAGGCATCATCGAGCGCGGGCTGGTCTACTCGGAGGCGATCGACTACCCGTTCGCCAGCGACACCACGGTCGCCAGCCGCTATGGCGATGGCACGGTGCGCGTGTGGTACGGCGCGCTCGAGGAACACACCTCGCTCGCCGAAACCTGCTGGCACCAGCTCCGGCAGCTGCGTGCGATCGACGGCGTTGCCGGCGTGGTGACCCGCTACCGCGCGATGTACCGCGTCCACGCGCGCGGTCTCTTCCTCGAGCTGCGCGGCAAGGAGATCGAGCATCCCGAGCTGCTGGATGACGATCACGCGGCGACCCGGGCCGTGGCCCGGCATGCGTCCGCGCAGGGGCTCGCGGGCGTGCTCTATCCCTCCGCGCGCTGGCCCGACGGCAGCTGCCTGGCGGCCTTTCGCGCCGATCCCCTGAGCGACCCGACGCTGGTCTACTACCTGACCTGCCGCATCGATCCGATCGCGCAGACGGTGACGATCGAACGCACGCCCGGCAAGGTCGATCGCGTGCTGCATGCCAGCGAGCTGCGCCGCCGGCGCTAGCGCGTCCCGCTTGAAGACGACAACCCCGGACGCGCGGAGCCCGCATGCACAGCGGATGCGGCGGGGCGCGGCAGCGCACTAGAATGGTGCAATGCCCGCCCCTGCCCTGCACCTCGACGACGCCCTGGCCGCTGCGCTCAGCACCGGTGTGGCGCAGCTCGATGCGGCGCTGACGGTGGTCGCGGTGAATGCCGGTCTGTGCGAACTGCTGGGCGTCGGCGCGGCGCGTCTGCGCGGCCGCACGCTGACGGCGCTGGCGCCGGGCGAGGACGGGCTGCGGACCGGGGCGCGCGCGGTGCGGGCGGCGGGTCACGTCTGGCGCGGGCATGGCGTGGTGTTCTGCGCCGAGCCGCCGGCCACGCACGCCCTGGACGTGGTGCTGACGCCGTGCGGCGACGGCCTGCTGCTGGAGGCGCAGCCGGCGGCGGCGCCGGAATCGCCGCCGCGGCTGTCGGCCAGCCTGCGCGGCTTCGCGCACGAGGTGCGCAATCCGCTGGCCGGGCTGCGCGGCGCGGCGCAGCTGATCCAGCGCCGCGTCGGCGATGCCGCGCTGGCCGAGCTGGCCGGCCTGATCGTGACCGAGGCTGATCGCCTGTCGGCGCTGGCCGACCGGTTGCTGCAGCCGCTGGCGCCGGCGCCGCAGGCCGCGCTGAACATCCACGATCCGCTGGAACGCGTCGCCGCGCTGGTCGAGGCCGAGGCCGGAACGGCACAGGTGCTGCGCGACTACGACCCCAGTCTGCCCGACGGCCGCGGCGATGCCGACCGTCTGCAGCAGCTGCTGCTGAACCTGGCGCGCAATGCGATCGAAGCCGGCGCGCGGCGGCTGATCCTGCGCACCCGCGCCGAGCACGGCCTGCGCCTGGGCCCGGCCGCGCGCCCGGCGCTGCGCGTCGAGGTGATCGACGATGGCGGCGGCGTGCCGGAGGCGCTGCGCGCGACGCTGTTCGAGCCGCTGGTGTCCGGGCGTGCCGACGGCAGCGGGCTGGGCCTGGCGCTGGCGCGCGAGATCGCCCGCGAGCACGGCGGCGAGCTGCATCACGAGCGTCGCGGCGAGCTGACCGCGTTCGTGCTGCGACTGCCGCTGCGCGGAGCCGGCCATGATTGAGCGCACGCCGCGGATCGCCGCCGGCGCGCGCGTGCCGGAACGCCGCGCGGCGCTGGCCGCCACGGACCGGAGCGGGCCATGACGGAGCGCGCGGTCTGGATCGCCGACGATGATCGCACCCTGCGCTTCGTGCTGGCGGCGGCGCTGCGCGATGCCGGCTACGCGGTGCGCGAATTCGCCTCCGGCGCGGCGGTGCTGGCCGCGCTCGGGCAGGACGCGCCGCTGCTGCTGCTGACCGACCTGCGCATGCCCGACACCGACGGCGCGGCGCTGCTGGCGGCGCTGGCCGAGCGCGGCGCGCGCTTTCCGCTGCTGGTGATGAGCGCCTACACCGATATCGCATCGACCGCCGCGGCGTATCGCGGCGGCGCGCTCGATTACCTGGCCAAGCCGTTCGATCTCGACGATGCCGTCGCCGCGGTGCGCCGCGCGCTGGCCGGACGCGGCGATCGTGAAGCGGCCGCGCCGGCACCGGCCGACGTCGCGCACGCCCTGCTCGGCGAGAGTGCGCCGATGCGCGAGGTGTTCCGCCGCATCGGGCGCATCGCCGCCAGCGATCTCGGTGCGCTGATCGTCGGCCCGACCGGCACCGGCAAGGAACTGGTGGCGCGCGCGCTGCACGCCGAGAGCGCGCGTCGCCTGCGTCCGTTCGTCGCCCTCAACACCGCGGCGATCCCGGCCGAGCTGCTGGAGAGCGAGCTGTTCGGGCACGAGGCCGGCGCCTTCACCGGCGCCATGCGCCGCGTGCCGGGGCGCTTCGAGCAGGCCGCGGGCGGCACGCTGTTTCTCGACGAGATCGGCGACATGCCGCTGGCGCTGCAGACGCGCCTGCTGCGCGTGCTGGCCGGCGGCGAGTTCTATCGCGTCGGCGGTCGCGAGCTGCTGCGCGCCGACGTGCGCGTGATCGCGGCCACGCACCAGGACCTCGACGCCAAGGTCGCGGCCGGGGCGTTTCGCGCCGATCTGCTGCATCGCCTCGACGTGGTGCGCATCGTGCTGCCGCCGCTGGCGGCGCGCCGTTCCGACATCCCGCTGCTGGCACGGCATTTCCTCGCCGCCGCCGCCGCCGAGCTGAAGCTGCCGCCCAAGCGCTTCGGCGCCGCGGCACTGCGGGCGCTGACGGCGATGGCGTTTCCCGGCAACGTGCGCCAGCTGGAAAACCTCTGCCGGCGGTTGGCGGTGATCGCGCCGGGTCGCGACATCCAGCTCGCCGATCTGGATGGCGACGGCACCGGCAGTGTCGCGCGCGGCCCCGACTGGAGCGCCGCGCTGCGCGTCTGGGTCGATGCGGCGCTGGCGAGCGGCGAAACCGGACTGCATGCGCACGCCCGCGCCGAACTCGACCGCGTGCTGATGGAAGCCGCGCTGGCCGCGCACGGCGGCCATCGCCAGCACGCCGCGCAGGCGCTGGGCGTCGGCCGCAACACCCTGACCCGCAAGCTCGGCACGTCGCGCCGGCGCCGCGGCAAGCCGGCGCCATGACGGCGCCGGCCGCGACCGGCGGCGACCCCCACCAGCGTCTGCGCGCGTGGCTGCGTCGCGAGCGCCTGCTGTGGCTGTTCGCCGCGCTGGCGCTGGCGCTGGCGCTGTTCGATCCGCGCCCGCTCGCCGACTACCGTCGCTGGCTCGACCTGCCGACGCTGGCCGGGCTGATCGCGTTGCTGGTGGTGATCGAGGGCGTGCGTCAGAGCGGCTACGTGCAGATGCTGGCGCAGCGGCTGGTGCGGCGCGTGCGCGATCTGCGCACGCTGGCGCTGCTGCTGGCGGCGACCGCGGCACTGCTGTCGATGCTGCTGACCAACGACATCAGCCTGTTCCTGATCGTGCCGCTGACCCTGGCGCTGTCGTTGCAGGCCGAGCTGCCGCGACTGCGGCTGGTGATCGTCGAGGCGCTGGCGGTCAACGCCGGCTCGACGCTGAGCCCGATCGGCAATCCGCAGAACCTGATCCTGTGGCAGCGCTCGGGGCTGTCGATGCCGGCTTTCATGTTGGCGATGCTGCCGGCGTTCGCGCTGCTGAGCGTGCTGCTGCTCGCCTTCGTGTGGCGGCTGTTTCCGGCGCAGTCGCTGCAGCGGCTCGAGTCCTCGCGGACGCCGGCGCGACACCCTTGGCTGGCTGCCGTGTCGCTGGCGATGCTGGCCCTGACGGTGCTGCTGCTGGAGCATCACCGCAGCGGCCTCGCGGCGCTGCTGGCACTGGCCGTGTTCGCGCCGGGTTTCCGGCGCGTGCTGGCGCACGTCGACTGGGGCCTGCTGGCCACCTTCGCGGCGATGTTCCTGGCGCTCGGCCATGCCGCGCAGCTGCCGCTGGTGCAGGCGACGCTCGGACACCTGGACTGGAGCGCCGGTGCGACCGTCTACCTCGGCGGCGTTGCGGCGTCGCAGCTGATCAGCAACGTGCCGGCCACGGTATTGCTGGCGCCGTACACCGCGCACACGATCCTGCTGGCCAGCGCCGTCAACGTCGCCGGTTCGGGCCTGGCGATCGGCTCGCTGGCCAACCTGATCGCGCTGCGCATCGACGGCAGTCGCGGCGCGCTGGGCGCCTTTCATCGCGTCAGCATTCCCTACCTGCTGCTGGCCATGCCGCTGCTGTATGCGCTGCTCCACCTGCTGCGCTGAATCTGTCCGCGAGGTCTCCGCATGAACACTGCCGCTGCCACCATCATCCGCGACGCCACCTCCGCGGATCTTGCCTTCCTGGTCGCCAGCGCGCGCGCGATGGCGCTGGAGACCGAAGCCAAGCTGCTGGCCGAGGCCGTGGTGACGGCCGGTGTCGCCGGCCTGCTGGCGCGTACCGATCGCGGCTTCTATCTGGTCGCCGAGCAGGCGCGGCAACGCGTCGGCACGCTGATGGTCACCTACGAATGGAGCGACTGGCGCAACGGCGATTTCTGGTGGATCCAGAGCGTGTACGTGACCGCGGACGCGCGCCGCGGCGGGGTGTTCCGCGCGCTGTACGCCGAGACCGCGCGCCGCGCCCGCGCCGCCGGCGCGGTCGGCCTGCGCCTGTACGTCGAGCAGGACAACGCCCGTGCGCAGGCGACTTATGCCGCGCTGGGCATGCAGCGCACCCACTACGCGCTGTACGAAACCCTGTTCTGAGCCGAACCGGACCGCGCCGCGCGGCTCAGTGCACGACCGGTCCGGCGACGACCGCGGGCCGGCCGTTCGCGTCGAGCTGAAGACGCGGCTGATGCCGCGGCGTGACCGCCGTGGCATAGCGCGCGGCCAGCGCCGCGCAGATCGCCGGCAGCGCATCGCTGCGCAGCGGCGTGGCGATCGCCAGCAGATGCGCGCCGCCCGGCTGCGTCTGCACGGCGGTGACGGCGACCACGCCCAGCCCCGGGGCCGGGTGCGCGATCAGCTGCGGCGCCCCCCGTTCGGCGCGCGGATCGGCGATGGTTTCGATCGCGTAGCCCAGCGCCGCGTCGCCCGCGGCCGCGTCGAAGGCCAGCGCCAGGCCATGCGCGCTGGCCAGCGCCGCCGCCTGGCGCAGCTCGAACACCGCGCCGGCATAGGCATGCGCGGCATCGTCATCGGCGGGATCGCGATGCTGCATCCACGCGGCCGGCGTCTCGCTGCGCACGCCGTGTCCGTCCCAGCGCCAGCGCAGGCCGCGCGGCGACAACGTCGCCTCGACCCGATCCGGCGTCAGCAGCGCGGCTTCGATCAACTGCCAGAACGGCGCCAGCCCCCGGTGTTCGTACTGCACGCAGACCAGCGCCAGCAGATCGGCTTGGGTCAGATAGCGGGCATGCACGAAGTGCGCGCCGACAGCGCGCATCAGGCCATCGGCGCTGAGCGCGCCGGCTTCGCCGCGCGCCGCCAGTTCACTTTCGAGCGCCGCGCCCAGCGCGGGTGCGTGCTCAGCGTCGGTTTCCAGCACCAACGGCAGCACGCGCAACGTGGAGCCGCGCAGCGTCGCGTCCGGCATCAGGGTGGCGATCGGCATGCGGCCGTCGTGGCTGCCGAAGGCGACCACCGCCGCGGTCCGCGGTAACCGCACCGCCAGTTCCTCCAGCGCCGCGTGCACGGGGAATCCGGGCCGCAGCACCTCGGCGGGATCGAGCAACGCGCCGCCCAGCAGCAGGCGCGCGTGCTGCACGCCGGGCAGCAGCGCGGCCAGATCGGCGGCGACGCAGGCGGCCAGTGTTTCGGCGGTGTCGCGATCCAGCGTCAGCCGTGCCGGCACGCTGCCCTCCGCCAGTTCGACGGCGAGCACGGCATGCAGGGCGATCGGGGCGGGGGTCGTCATCAGCGGCTTGGTGCGGCGGCAATCGCGCAGTTTAGCAATGACCACGGTGCCGGCCGCGGCGCGGCACGCTTTCATGCAGCCAGGTGCCGCGCTAGCCTTGCGCTTTGCGATCGAGGAGCCGGCGGTGAGCGAATCAACCGCAAGACGCGTGGCCGTGCTGGGCGGTGTGCGCATTCCCTTCTGCCGCAACAACACCGCCTACGCCGACGTCGGCAACTTCGGCATGGGCGTCAAGACGATGGGCGCGCTGGTCGAGCGCTACGGCCTGCAGGGCGTCGAGCTGGGCGAGGTCGCCTTCGGGGCGGTGATCCGGCACAGCTCCGACTGGAATCTGGCGCGCGAGATCACGCTGTCCTCGGGCCTGGCGCCGACCACGCCGGCGATCACCACCGCACGCGCCTGCGGCACCTCGCTCGACAACGCGATCCTCGTTGCCAACAAGATCGCCTGCGGGCAGATCGAGGCCGGCATCGCCGGCGGCGCCGATACCACCAGCGACGTGCCGATCGTCTACGGGCGCAAGCTGCGCCAGCGTGTGCTGGCGATCAACCGCGCCAGGGGTTTCGGTGCCCGGCTCGGCGCCGCGCTGCGCGGGTTCTCGTTCGGCGAGCTGAAGCCCTCGTTTCCGGGCGTGGCCGAACCGCGCACCGACATGAGCATGGGCGACCACTGCGAGCTGATGGCGCGCGAGTGGGGGATCGCGCGCGCGGATCAGGACCGGCTGGCCCTGTCCAGCCACCAGAAGGCCGCGGCGGCGTACAGCGCCGGCTTCTTCAAGGATCTGCTGGTGCCGTTTCGCGGACTGGAGCGCGACGGCTTCCTGCGCGCCGACACCAGCCTGGAAAAGCTCGCCGCGCTGAAGCCTGCCTTCGACAAGACCTCGGGGCACGGCACGCTGACCGCGGGCAACTCGACCGGCCTGTCCGACGGGGCCGCCGCGGCACTGCTGGCCAGCGCGGACTGGGCGCGCGCGCGCGGCCTGCCGGTGCAGGCGTATCTGGTCGACGCCGAAGTGGCGGCGGTGGACTTCGTCGCCGGCGAGGGCCTGCTGATGGCGCCGACCGTCGCCGTCGCGCGCTTGCTCAAGCGCCGTGGCCTGACATTGCAGGATTTCGACTACTACGAGATCCACGAGGCCTTCGCGGCGCAGGTGTTGTGCACCCTGCGCGCCTGGGAATCGGCCGACTACTGCCGCAACCGCCTCGGTCTCGACGCGCCGCTGGGCGCGATCGATCCGGCCAAGCTCAACGTGTGCGGCTCCTCGCTGGCGCTGGGCCATCCCTTCGCCGCCACCGGCGCGCGCATCCTCGCCACTCTGGCCAAGCTGCTGGCGGCGCGCGGCAGCGGGCGCGGCCTGATCTCGATCTGCACCGCCGGCGGCATGGGCGTGACGGCGATCCTCGAGCGATCCTGAGCACGGCCGCGGGGCCGCGCACGCGGCGGCGCCCTGTGTCAGGCTGCGGCCACCGGAGCGCCGTCCGCGGCTCCATCAACGAGGGCAGAGTGCCATGGAGTTCATCGGGTTCATTCTGATCGGCCTGATCGCCGGCTGGCTGGCCGGCGTGCTGGTGCGCGGCGGCGGCTTCGGCGTGATCGGCGACATCGTCGTCGGCGTGATCGGCGCGCTGCTGGGCGGATTCCTGTTCCGCACGCTGGGCCTGTTTCCGGGCGGCGGGCTGCTGAGCAGCCTCTTCGTGGCCACGGTCGGCGCCGTCGTGCTGATCTTCATCGTGCGCCTGATCAAGCGCGCGTAGCCGCGGCCGGCGGCGGCGTCACATGATCCCGCTGAGGCCGACGCCGAAGGCGGTGATGATGCGGGTGTAGATGGCCTTGGCCGAGAGTTCGACTTCGGGGAAGTCGCCGACGTTTTCATAGCATTGGCGAAACGCCGGATCCGTCGGCCGCAGCGGCGGGCAGCCGGGCTTCTTTTCCCAGTCGGTGGCATAGCGGAACGGCCAGAAGTCGAAGATCGGCAAGGCCGCCGAGATATCGCCGAGCACGCGGCTGATGGGGCCGAACAGCGGCACGCTGGGGCGCCGTGCCACCACCCACGCATTGTTCGGCGCGGTGGTGCGCAGGATCGAGTCCTGCACCGCCCTGGCGAAGGCGGGGTCGTCGACGATCACGCCGTTCTCGGTGTTGTAGTGGTCCGAACGCGGATCGAAATTGTGCGAGCCGATCATGGCGATGCGGCCGTCGATCACATACGACTTGGCATGCAGGGCGATGCGCACGCCGGGCGTGCTGATCGGTACCGGCTGCGGCTTCTCGGCCGCGGCGATCGTGGCAGTCGCCGCGCTGGCGCCGGTATCGGCCGCAGCCCCGTCGGCCAGCAGGTCGGTCGTGGCCGGAGTCAGCGCGCCGAGCGCATCGGCCGGATGCGGCTTGAGTTCGTAGATCTCGAGGCCGAGGCGTTTGATGTAGCGCTTGCGGTGCTTGTAGGACAGGCCGTAGACCGCGAAATCGTCGGTCGCGGCCAGCGAGTTGGTGGAAACCACGATGCGCAGCCCGGGTCGCGTCCGGTGCAGTCGGCGCAGCAGATCGAACGCCTTGCCGCTGAACAGCAGATAGGGCGTCTGCATCACCAGCGTGTGGCGCGCGTCGCCGACCATGTCCGTCAGATGCGCGGTCATGGTCATGTCGGCACGGCGTGTGGGGTCGTCGGTTTTCTGCGGCAGGTCCGAGTAGTAGTCGACGGGTCCGACCGCGAACGCGCGCGCCAGCAGATGGGCGGCGATCCACTGCGCATTGGCGGCATCGCCCTCGACACGGGTGACGCGGTCGCGATCGACCCACGCCGGCGGCGTCCAGCCGGGGGCGCCGGCGCCGCCCTCGCGCAGCGCGCGATTGACATCGTCCAGCCGGGCCAGCGGCACCGCGCGCGGCTGCGCCCAGAACACGTCGAAACTGGCCTGCATCTGGCGCGCCGCCGGACCCGCCACCAGCACGTCGCGGTCGACGTAGTCGAGATCCGGGTCCCAGCCGAAGTAGCGGTCCTGGTAGTTGCGGCCGCCGACGATGCCGACCCGGCCGTCCACCAGCAGCAGCTTGTCGTGCATGCGCTGGTTGATCTTGAAAAAACAGCAGACGATGCCGGCGGCGAACTGCAGCGGCTGCGTCGTGGCCTCGTTGAAGGTCGGGTTGTACAGGCGGATGTGCAGATCGGGGCTGGAGCGCGCCAACGCCGCCAGCATGTCGACGTTCCCGAACGAGAACAGCTGGTCGGCCAGGATGCGCACCCGTACCCCGCGGCGCGCCGCCTTGAGCAGCTCGTCCAGCATCAGGTTGCCGACATCGTCGCGCGCCCAGATGTAGGTCTGCACGTCGATGCTGTGGCGCGCGGCGGCGATCAGATTCAGGCGCGCGGCCAGCGCGTTTTCGCCGCGGTTGAGCAGGATCAGCCGATGCTGTGGCGCCTGCGGCGTCGAGGCGGCATCGGCTTCGCGGCCTAGATCGAGCAGCGCCGAGGGCGTCGCACAGTGGTCGGCCCGATCGCACTGCGGGCTCGCGTTGCGCTGCTGCGCCCCGCTGACCACGTGATTCGCCTGGCGCACCTCGGCGCGCGACAGCGCGCAGCCAGCCAGCGCCGGCAGCAGCAGCGCGGCGGCAACGCGAAGCATCCGTGCGGCGAATCGGGGCATGTGCCGAGGATAGTGGGCGCCGCGGCAGGCGCTTGGCAACTGCGGTACATCGCGAGGATGAAATCCGCGGGATCTGCCATTCGCGCCGGCGCGAGCCGGACCCCTGAACCCGGCTACAACCCTGCCGGTCAGGGATGTGCGGAGCGTGCGGTGATCAGCGCGCCGGCCGCAGGCTCAGCACCAGGCCCAGCTCGACACGGTCGGCGACCGTGAAGCGATGCGCGGTCATGCCGAAACGGCTGCGCTCGATGCTGCCGCGCGCCAGCGCCCGGCACCGGGGCGCGGATGTCGGGTCGGCCGCGGCCGTCGCGGCGGATGCCGATGGCGCGGTCTGCGCCGTCGCGGCTGTGGCGGTGGCGGCCCCTGCAGGCGCGCCCGCGGCCG
>JAGWPB010000081.1 GCA_028870665.1 Lysobacteraceae bacterium | reverse complement strand
GCACCTCGGTCTCGGCGAGGGCGTGCTGGCGACGCGGGTGTTTCCCGACAGTGGCGCGCTGGCGCCGGCCGAGGGCCTGCTGCGCGGCGCGCGCGCGGCGGCATGACGACACGGCCTTGACGCCGCGCCCGGACCGCGGGACGCTGGCCCCACCATGGGCAAGGGGAGCCGCGTCATGAGCACGCCCGATCCGGTCGCAGCCGCGTCGTCACCATCCATGCCCAGTGCCGAAGAGCGCAACTGGGCCATGGCCGCCCATCTTTCGGCGCTGGCCGGAGCCTTGCTCAGCGGGTTCTTCGGCGGGCTGGGGGTGTTCGTCGGCCCGCTGGTCGTCTGGCTGATCAAGAAGGACACCATGCCCTTCGTCGACGAGCAGGGCAAGGAAGCGCTCAACTTCAACATCACCTGCGCGATCGCCTTCCTGATCCTGCTCGTGTTCTCGGTGATGACGCTGGGCATCGGCCTGCTGCTGACCGTGCCGCTGTGGGTGGCGGTCGGCATCTTCTGGCTGGTCGTGACCATCATCGCCACGATCAAGGCCAGCAACGGCGAGCACTACCGCTATCCGATCTCGCTGCGGCTGATCAGCTGATCCGCGCCGCGGCGTAGCGGGCCAGCTCGCGCAGCGGGTCGGCCGCGACGCCGAAACCGGCGAGCGCCGCGAGGGCCTCGTCCGTGAGCGAGGCCAGTCGCGCCCGCGAGGCGTCCAGGCCGAGGACCGACGGGAAGGTCGGCTTGGCCGCGCGCGCGTCCTTGCCGGCGGTCTTGCCCAGATCGGCGGTGACGCCTTCGACGTCGAGGATGTCGTCGCGGACCTGGAACGCCAGCCCGAAGGCCGCGGCGTAAGCATCCAGCGCGGCCAGCGCGTCGGCGCCGGCGCCGGCGGCCAGCGCGCCCAGGCGCACCGCGGCGCGAATCAGCGCGCCGGTCTTGCAGGCGTGCATGTGCTCGAGCTCGGCCAGACCGAGCACGCTCCCGACCGCGGCCAGGTCGAAGGCCTGACCGCCGGCCATGCCCTCGGCGCCGCAGGCCGCGGCCAGCGTGCGCAGCATCTCGATGCGCGTGGCGGCATCGACATCGAGTGCCGTGGCGTCGGCCAGCCGCTCGAACGCCAGCGCCTGCAGGGCGTCGCCGGCGAGGATCGCCATGGCCTCGCCGAACGCCACGTGGCAGGTTGGTCGGCCGCGCCGCAGGGCGTCGTCATCCATCGCCGGCAGGTCGTCGTGCACCAGCGAATAGGCGTGAATGATCTCGACCGCGCAGGCCGGCGCGTCCAGTCGCGGCAGCGGCGCCCCCAGCGCCCGGCCGCTGGCGTAGGTCAGCAGCGGACGCAGACGCTTGCCGCCGCCGAGCACGGCATAGCGCATCGCGCGGTGCAGTTCGGTCGGCGGTCGCCGCGCCGAGGGCAGCGCGCGGTCAAGGACCTGCTCGGCGCGGGCACCAAGGGCGGCGAGCGCGGGGTCCAGCTCGGGAGGGGGCGACTCGGGGGGGCTCAAATTCAGGGCGGGTCGGCGGCAAACGGCTCGGCGCTGTCGGGCGCCTCGGGATCGAGCAGCTTGCGCACGCGCAGCTCGGCCTGGTCGAGCGCGCCCTGGCATTGCCGGTACAGGGCCACGCCCCGTTCGAAGGCGGCCAGTGAATCATCGAGGCTCATGTCGCCGAGTTCCATGCGCTCGACCAGCTGCTCGAGTTCGTCCAGCGACTGCTCGAAGGCGGCAACAGCAGGCGGAGCGGAGGGCGCGGCGGCGGTCTTGGCCATGGCCGCGAACGCTAGCGCAGCGGTCGTTCGGAAGCAATCGCCCGCGGGCGCGGGCACGGCTCATGCTGCCAGCACAGGCGCACGCCGAGGCGTTCGAACAGGACGCGACCGGCGGCCGTGCAGGCGAGATCGGCCACCGCCAGCAGCTGGCCGTCGGCGTCCTCGATCAGCGGACAACGGTCGCGCCGCCACGGCGGGACGTCCCATTGCTGGAACAGGTCGTGCAGCGTGCGCGTGTGTCGATCGCCGGCGGGTCGCAGGCGCTCGCCGGCGCGGCGCTGGCGCACGCGAAGCGGTGGATCGAGAACGGCGGACCGCGGCTGCATCACCAGGCCGCCGCCGCCGGGCAGCGACAGCGGCCGCCCGTCCCAGTCCAGCCGCCAACCGGGCGGCGGATCGACGGCGATCGACATCGCGTGCAGGCGGCCGCGCCACGCGCGCACTTCGGCGCCGGGCCAGGCCACGCGCGGCACGCGGTCGCCGCGTGCACCGGTCAGCTGCTGCTCCAGCGCGGCGCGCTGCGTTCGCGTCGGCGCCGGCAGGCCCAGCGCGTGCAGCCAGCGCTCCAGCACCAGTCCGCGCAGCGCGACCGGCAGGGCACGCCAGCCGGCGGCATCGAGGCTGGCCGCGAGATCCGCCCGGTCGCGGTCAGCCGCGGTGCCGGCGCACAGCGTGACCAGCGCCGCCGCGGCCTCGGCTTCGAGATGTCCGGCGGCGTCGCGGCAGAGTGCCGCGCTGGCCGCCAGCGCCCGCGCCGGATCCGGCCAGTGCCGCGCCAGCTGCGGCAGGATCGTGTGGCGCAGGAGACCGCGGGCGAGCCCCGGCTCGGCATTGGCGGGATCATCGATGCAGGCCAGGCCGTGCGTCGCGACATAGTCGGCCAGCGCACGCCGTGGCCGATCCAGCAGCGGCCGCCACAGCCAGCCGCCGGCGAACGCGCGCAGCGGGCGCATGCCGCCGAGTCCCTCCGGCCCGGCACCGCGCATCAGCTTGAGCAGCACCGTCTCGGCCTGGTCGTCGCGGTGGTGCGCCAGCGCCAGCACGCCGCCCGCGGGCAGGGCGCGGGCGAACGCGGCATAGCGCGCCGCCCGCGCGGCCGCCTCGAGGCCGTCGCCGCGATCGCGGCTCACCTGCACGCGCGCGGTCGTCAGCGGCACCTGCAGCGCGGCGCAGTACGCGGCGCAGTGCGCCGCCCACGCCGCGCTGTCGGCGTGCAGACCGTGATCGACATGGATCGCCGCCAGCCCGCGCGCGCGCGCCTGCGGCAGGGCGGCCAGCGCATGCAGCAGCGCGCTTGAATCCGGGCCGCCGCTGAAGCCGACGCGCAGCGGCCCGTCCGGCGCCGCGGCCAGCGCGGCGGCCAGATGAGTGTGCAGATCGAGGTCGGCCATGCGCGCATCACGCCAAAGCGGCGCCGCGAATGCAACCCGCGCGGTTGCCAAGCCGCGCCGGCATGACCATCCTGCGCGTCCATACCCCGTGATCGGATCCATGTCCCGCACGCTCGCCGAATGGCTCGACTACCAGCAGCGCGTGCATCCGCGCGCCATCGAGCTGGGGCTGGAGCGCGTGCGCGCGGTCTGGCAGCGCCTTGCTGCGCCGCCGCCGGCGCCGGTCGTGATCAGCGTCGGCGGCACCAACGGCAAGGGCTCCACGGTCGCCTTCCTGCAGGCGATGCTGCTCGCTTCCGGCAGGCGCGTCGGTGCCTACACCTCGCCGCATCTGCTGCGCTACAACGAGCGCGTGCGCATCGCCGGGCGCGAGGCGGACGATGCGGCGCTCTGCGCGGCGTTCGCGCGCATCGAAGCGGCGCGCGGCGATGTCGCGTTGACCTATTTCGAGTTCGGCACCCTGGCCGCGCTGCTGCTGTTCGCCGATGCCGCACTGGATGTCGCCGTGCTCGAGGTCGGCCTTGGCGGTCGCCTCGATGCGGTCAACCTGGTCGACGCCGACGTCGCGATCGTGACCACGGTCGATCTCGATCACCAGGACTGGCTGGGTCGCGATCGCGACAGCATCGGCCGCGAGAAGGCCGGGATCTTCCGCGCCGGCCGGCCGGCGGTGATCGGCGAGCGCGATCCGCCCCAGGGGCTGCTTGCGGCCGCCGCCGCGGTGCAGGCGCGGGTGTTGCGTGCCGGGCGCGATTTCGACGTGCGGGCACGGATCGATGCCTGGCGCTGGTGGTCGCGGGGCGGCGGCGAACCCGACGGCGGCGATCCCGCCACGGATGAAGAGCCCGGCTCGGCGCTGATCATCGGGGAGATCGCACTCGAGGCGCCGCATCAGATCGACAACGCCGCCGCCGCGCTGGCCGCGCTGTGGGCGCTGCGCGACCGGCTGGGCTGGGACCCCGCGGCCTGGGTCGCGGGCCTGGCGCGCACGCGCCTGCCCGGACGCCTGCAGCGCCTGGCGGATGCACCCGAATTGCGCGTGGATGTGGCGCACAACCCGCAGGCGGCGCGCGAGCTGGCGGCCTGGCTCGACGCACATCCCGCGCGCGGGCGCACGCTGGCGGTGTTCAGCGCGCTGGCCGACAAGGACATCGCCGGCATCGCCGCGGCGCTCGGCGCGCGCATCGCGCACTGGCACGTGGCCGGCATCGCCGACGCCGGCGCGCGCGGGCTGGACGCGGATGCGGTCGCGGCGCGGCTGGCGCCGGTGATCCGCGCCGATCGGCGCAGCATGCATGCCGATCTTGCCGCCGCGCTCGCGGCCGCGCGCGCCGACGCGACGCCGCAGGACCGCATCGTCGCCTTCGGCTCGTTCCATGTGGTGGCGGCGGTTTTGGCCGGGAGCGAGGCCGGCGCGGGGGTATAATTCACGCGCCTCGGTCCCGGGTGGTCCCATGGATGCAGCCTTGAAGCAGCGACTGATCGGATTTGCCGTCCTCGCCGCGCTCGCGGTCATCGTGGTGCCGATGTTCTTTTCCGGCACGCCGCCCACCGGTAGCGCCAAGGTCAGCCTCGGCATCCCGCCGGCACCGGACGCCGACCTCAAGACCCGCACGCTCGATCTGGCCGTGCCCGGCAGTTCCTCCGCATCGGCACCGACCGCGGCCGACGGTTCGATCCAGGTGCCGTCGGACAAGCTGGCCACGGTCGATCTCGGTGGCGGCAGCAAGCCGGCCGAGGTGCTTGCGGCGGCTCCCGCGCCGCTCCCCGCATCGGTGCCGCCGGCGCCCGCGAAGCCTGCCGTGTCGGCTGCGCCGGCTGTGCCGGCTCCTGCGGCGGTCGCCGCGGCGGCCGCGCCGAAGCGCGAAGCCGTGGCGCGGCCCAAGCCCGCTGCCGCGGCGTCACCACCATGGCCGGTCGGTACCGCCGCGCAGGGGCGCTTCCTGGTCAGTCTCGGCGCCTATGCCGATGCCGGCAATGCACGGGCGCTGGCCGCGCGCGTGCGCGCGCTGGGGTTCGCGGTCACGATGCAGCCGATGCAGGTCGGCGGCAAAGCGGCGACCCGTGTCGAGGCCGGCCCGTTCGGCAGCCGTGCCGCCGCCGAGGATGCACGGCTGCGCATCAAGCAGGCCGAACCGCGCGCGGCCGTGGCCCTGCTGGCGGCACCGGCGAGTCTCACGGCGGATGCGCCGGGCGCCGCGTCGAGCGCCGACCGGGCCGACGGCTGGGTGGTGCAGCTGGGCGCGTTCGGTGCCGAGAAGGATGCTCTGGCGCTGCGCAACCGCTTGCGCGCCGCCGGTTTCGCGGCCTACACCGACCATGTCGACGGTCTTTCCGGGCAGCTGCTGTACCGCGTGCGGGTCGGACCGCAAACCCGGCACGAGGCCGCATTGAGTCTGCGTGACCGTATCCGGGCGCAGTTGGGCCTGAGCGGCATCGTGGCCAGTTTCCCTTGAGTGCCGCAGCGCCACCGCGATGAACGTCGCCGATTACGCCATCCTCGCGCTGCTGGCGCTCTCGGTGCTGATCGGCCTGTGGCGCGGTCTGATCGCCGAAGTGCTGGCGCTGGCGGTCTGGGCCGCGGCGCTGTGGGCGGCCTGGAGCTTCGGCGAAACCATCGCCGGGCATCTGCCGGCCGGCATCCGCGAGCCTTCGGCGCGCCTGTTCATCGCCTGGGGGCTGATCTTCGTGCTGGTGCTGGTCGTCGGCGCGCTGCTGGCCTGGCTGATGCGCATGCTGGTGCAGGGCACCGGGCTCAGCGGCAGCGATCGCCTGCTGGGCATGCTCTTCGGGCTGGGTCGTGGACTGGTGATCGTCACCCTCGGCGTGCTGCTGCTGGGCTTCACCCCGTTTCCGCGCGATCCGTGGTGGCAAAACTCGCAGCTGATCCCCACCTTCCAGAAGGCCGCCGCGATGGTCAGCGTGCGACTGCCGGCGGGCGTGGCCCGCTACATCTCGTTTGCGCCGCCGTCGCTGCCCGCGCCGGTGGCGCTGCCGCCACCTCGCGAAGCGGCGGTTTCCTCCGGGCGTTGAAGGTCATCGCATGTGCGGAATCATCGGAATCGTCGGCGCGGCGGATGTCGCCCCGCTGCTCTATGACGGCCTGACCGTGCTCCAGCACCGCGGTCAGGATGCCGCCGGCATCGCCACCCTCGACGGTTCGCGCCTGCGCCTGCACAAGGGCGGCGGCCTGGTGCGCGACGTGTTCCGCCAGGAGCACATGCTCAAGCTGCGCGGACGCGTCGGCATCGGCCACTGCCGCTATCCGACCGCGGGCAGCGACAACGATCCCGGGGAGGCCCAGCCGTTCTACGTCAACTCGCCCTATGGCATCGCCTTCGCCCACAACGGCAATCTCGTCAACACCGATGCCTTGCGGCGCGCGATGTTCGAGGACGACCGTCGCCACATCAATACCGATTCCGACTCCGAGGTGCTGCTCAACGTGCTGGCGCACGAGCTGCAGGGTTCACCGCCGCGCATGCTGACGCCCGAGCACCTGTTCCGCGCCGTGGCCGGCGTGCACGCGCGCGCGCGCGGCGGCTACGCCTGTCTGGCGCTGGTGGCGGGCCAGGGGCTGCTGGCATTCCGCGATCCCAACGGCATCCGGCCCCTGGTGCTGGGCGAGCGCGAAGGCGCGGGCGGGCGCGAGTACGCGGTGGCGTCCGAGTCGGTGGCGCTGGACATCCTCGGCTTCCGCCGCCTGCGCGACGTCGCGCCCGGCGAGGCAGTATTCATCACCCTTGACGGCCAGATGCACGCGCGCCGCTGCGCCGGCGATGCACCGCACACGCCGTGCATCTTCGAGTACGTCTACCTGGCACGACCCGACTCGATGATCGAGGACGTGTCGGTGTACAAGGCGCGCCTGCGCATGGGCGAGCGACTGGCGGAGAAGCTGCAGCGGCTGATGCCCGACCACGACATCGACGCGGTGATCCCGATTCCGGACACCGCGCGCACCGCGGCCAGCTCGCTGGCGGCGGTGCTGGGCGTGCCGTTCCGCGAGGGCTTCGTCAAGAACCGCTACATCGGCCGTACCTTCATCATGCCGGGGCAGGGCGAGCGGGCGAAGTCGGTGCG
This sequence comes from Lysobacteraceae bacterium, assembly GCA_028870665.1. Classification (GTDB taxonomy): domain Bacteria; phylum Pseudomonadota; class Gammaproteobacteria; order Xanthomonadales; family Rhodanobacteraceae; genus Metallibacterium. The sequence continues at coordinate 2,878 of JAGWPB010000081.1, read as the reverse complement.
CCGCAAGCTCAACCCGATCGAGCTGGAGTTCCGCCGCAAGAACGTGTTGCTGGTGGATGACTCGATCGTGCGCGGCACCACCTCGCAGCAGATCATCCAGATGGCCCGCGACGTCGGCGCGCGCAAGGTGTACTTCGCCTCGGCGGCGCCGCCGGTGCGCTATCCCAACGTCTACGGCATCGACATGCCGGCGGTTTCCGAGCTGGTGGCGCACGGCCGCAGCGAGGAGGAGATCCGCGTCCTGCTGGGTGCCGACGGCCTGATCTACCAGGACCTCGACGACCTGATCGCCGCGGTCGCCGAGGGCAACGACAAGCTCGCCCGCTTCGACACCTCGTGCTTCTCCGGCGAGTATGTCACCGGCCTCGACGACGGCTATCTCGACGCGCTGCAGACGGCGCGTTCGGACGATGCCAAATCGCGCCGCCGCAGCGCCTGAGCGGATGCCGTGCCTGGCCGAGCTTGCGCGCGAGTGCATCGACTGTGCCGATCCGGCGCGCAAGCTCCGGCTCACGGACGCCGCGTACCAGGCGCTGCGCGCGGGCCGCGCGGGCGTGGCCGCGGACGCCGCGCCGCCGCGCGCGATCGGTGCCCCCGGTCGTCCCGAACGCCCGCGGCTGGTGTCTCCGCGCGAGTTGCCGCGCCGTGGTCTCGGCACGCCCGGCGGTCGCGCCGCGCTGGTGCACGCGGTCGCGCACATCGAGTTCAACGCGATCAACCTGGCGTGGGACGCGGTCTACCGCTTTCGCGGCCTGCCGGACGGCTACTACCGCGACTGGGCCGCGATCGCGGCCGACGAGGCGCGCCACTACGCGTTGCTGGCGGCACGACTGGCCGAACTGGGCCACGCCTACGGCGATCTCGACGCCCACGACGGCCTGTGGCAGATGGCCGAGGCCACCGCCGACAGCGTGCTGGCGCGCATGGCCCTGGTGCCGCGCGTGCTCGAAGCGCGCGGACTGGACGTGACGCCGGGCATGATCCTGCGACTGCGAGCGGCTGGCGATGACGTCACCGCCGACATCCTCGAGGTGATCCTGCGCGAGGAGGTGGCCCACGTCGCCGCCGGTTCGCGCTGGTTCCGCTGGTGCTGCGCGCGCGACAGGCTGGAACCCGCGGCCACCTTCCGCGGTCTGCTTCAGAGGCACCTGCGCGGGGGCCCGAAGGGTCCGTTCAACCTCGACGCGCGGCGCGCCGCGGGATTCGACGACGACGAGCTGGCGGCACTGGGCGCGGCGGATTGAACGGGGCGCGTGTGCGTTGTAGCGGGGGGACGATGATGGAGCGCTTCGCATTCGACCGCTGGATCATGCTGCGGCTGGCGGTAGGCGTGCTGGCCGTGGCGGGCATGGCAGTGACCCTGGCGGCTCCGCGTCGAGAGCTGCCGTTCCACCTGAAACTGGATGCCACAGGCGGCGTGATCGAAGCGCGTGGCGGGACGCCGCTGCCGGCAGGCCTGCAGGCAGGCGACCGCGTGGTGCTGGCCGAACAGACGGCGCGGATGCGCGCCGTTCTCGTCGACGAAAACGTGCCCGGAAGCGGCGCCTACAGCCTGCGGGTGCGACGTGCAGGCAGCGTGCTGCCGGTTGCGGTGCGCAGCGCGGTACCGTCGCAGACCGTGGCGCAGGGCCGGATACGCTGGGTGTCGTGGGCGGAACAGGCCATGCTGCTGGCGCTCGGGCTGCTGACCCTGTGGCGCGGTCGCGACTGGGCGGCGTGGGGGCTGGCGATGTTCGCCCTCAGCATCTCCTTCGGATCCATCCTCGCCGGGCTGACCAGTCCGCCGTTTCTGAGTCTCGCACTGCTGATGGCCGAGGAATGGCTCTACGGACCGATGGCGTTTCTCGGGCTTTATCTCACCGCGATCGCTCTGGTGGGTTGGCGACCGCGCCTGCTGCATTACCCCGGGATGCTCTATCTGCTCGTGCTGCTGTTGCTGTTCGCGATCGAGGCCGGCGGCACACTGGCATTCGTCATGTTTGCCGTGCTCGACGTGCCTGCCGTGCTGCAGGGCATGATCATCGCGTCCGGACTGGCGGGGCTGGCCGTGCCGCTGGGGATCTTGCTGCGCGGCTACGTAAGGGCCGCGGCTGAGGCGCGTCTGCGCATCCGCTGGATCCTCAGCTGCACCGGCCTGCTGCTGCCGTTGATGCTGATCCATCTCGCGATGCAGAACGCGGCCATCCAGCAGTCGCCGGCACTGATGTGGCTGCGCTGGATCGGTACCGCGCTGACCATTGTCGTGCTCGGCCTGTACACCTATGCCGTGCTGCGCCAGCGTCTGGTCGAGGTGCGCGTCGTGCTCAACCGCGCGCTGGTGTTCGCCTTGCTGATGGGCCTGGTGGTGGGCTTCTTCGCCCTGATGGAGAGCCTGATCGAGCGCAGCGCGGTGGGTGCCGGCGCCGGGCTGGCGCTGGAGATCGGGGTGCCGCTGACGCTGGGCGTGCTGTTTCACCAGCTGCATCGACGCGTCGAGGCGCTGGTCGATCGCGTGTTCTTCCACCGCGAGCACCGTGCGCGCGCGGCACTGGGCGATTTCGTGCGCGATGCCGGCTTCGTCGAGTCGCCGTCGACGCTGATCGCGCGCGCGGTCGAGGCATTCGGCCGCCACGCGGGCGTTGCCGGTGCCGCACTGTATGAAGCGCGCGGCAGCGGGTTCGACTGCAGCGGCCGCGATGGTGCCGGCTCCACTTGGCCCGATCGTCTCGACCAGGACGACCGCGCGCTGGTGCGCCTGCGCGCGACGCTGGCACCGCTGGACCTGCATGGGGTGGGCAGCGCGCTGGGCGCCGAGGGCCTGGCGCTGCCGCTGGCCCTGCGCGGACACCTGTTCGGCGTGCTGGTGTGCGGCCCGCGTCCGGCCGGACGCCATGCCCAG
>JAGWPB010000080.1 GCA_028870665.1 Lysobacteraceae bacterium | reverse complement strand
ATCCGTGTCGGTGGTGGCAGCGGAAGCTGCCGTGCGCCATTCGCCGATCGCCTGCCGGCCGCTGTCGGCCAGTTCGGTCGCCGCGGCGCGCGCCTGCGCGGCCAGAGGTTCGGCGGCGGCGCGAAAGCTGGCGACCGCACCGCCGATCTCGTGCCTGAGCGATTCGGCCTCGATCTCGCGCTCGACCTCGTTCTGCACGTTGGCCCAGGCCTGGCGCGCGCGCCGTGCCAGTGCCCCGGCGGTGCGCGCGGCGCCCGGCAGGCGCTCGGGACCGAGCACCACCAGCGCCACCACCGCGATCAGCAGCAGCTCGTTGAAGTCGATGCCGAACACGGCGACTCAGGGGGCGCGGTCGCGCGACTCGCTGGCGCTCTTGGCGGCGGCGTCGGCCGGCGGATCGGCCTTCAGCTGCTCGACGCTCTTGGCCTTGGCGTCCGCGTCGCCTTCATGCATGCCTTTCTTGAAGTTGCGAATGGCCGCACCGAGGTCGCTGCCGGCATTGCGCAGTTTGCCGGTGCCGAAGATCAGCAGCACGATCACGAGCACGATCAGCCAGTGCCAGATGCTGTCGAAACCCATACCTCACCTCACAGAGCCGCGGCGCTCGCTGCGCCGGCCGGCAAGACGGTCATTTTTGAGTGTACTCCTCGAGCCGGTCCCTGAAATCAACGACCGGCTGCGGCACCGGGTTGACCTGGCCCTCGAAGATGCGCCGCGCGGTGATGTCCGGGCCGTAGACGCGCTGGTCGGCGGAGTCGTCGATGCCGATGCGCGCACCATCCAGGGCGACGCCGGCGAACAGGCCGCGCGAGCGCGAGTAGGAGTAGATCTCGGCGCTCAGTTCGCCGTTGGTGGACGCGTTGGCGTAGCGCCCGACCGGACCGGCGGCCACGCCGAGGTCGGCACCGAGGGTGAACTCGCCGTGCACCAGACGGTCGACGCCGCGCTCGCTGCGGAACACCAGGATCACGTCGGTGGAGGACACGCCGGCCTGGAAGCCGAGGCTGGCGCCGGTGATGCGGATGAAGGCCGGGTCGGACCAGGTACCCTGCGCCGTCTTGATCGCCACCAGGCCCTCGCCGAAACGGCCGCCGAGTATGAAGCCGGCCTTGATCACCCCGGGAATCACCGCGATCGCATGGGCGTCCTGCATCAGCGACTGCGGAATGCCGCTGTCGGGCGCCATCATGATTTCCTTCAGCACGCGGTTGGCCTGGGCGACGCGCTCCATGTCGCGCCCGGTGCCGGGCACGGCGCTGACACTGGACGCGGCGGCCACGCTGGCGGCCACCGGCTGCGCCTGCGCCGCCAGCGGCAGCAGGGCGAGCGTGGCGGCGAGGGCGATGAGACGGCGTTGCGGGATGCGCATGGCGGACTCCTTGGGCTGGTGCGGTGACAGGGCGGGGCGGCGTCTTGAACCTGCGGAGCGGCGCTTCCGGACGGGCTTCGATGCGTGCGCTGACACGACGACGGCAACCTGCGCGGCGGCGCGGAGCGGCAACGCCGCCTCGCGACGGCGGATACCGCATGAGCGGTCGACCCGGTTCGGGGCCCCACACTAAGTCGCGACGCGCAACCGCGCATGAACGCGGGCTTCGCAAGGGCCTGTGGCAGACTGCCCGAACCTTCCGCGCCGCACCGCCATGTCCCGATCGTCGCACTACACCGGCCTTGCCGGCTATGCCCATGATGCCGCGCCGCAGGCCGGCGTGCTGCTGGTCAACCTGGGCACGCCGACGGCACCCACGCCCGCCGCGGTGCGCCGCTATCTGGCCGAGTTCCTGTCCGACCCGCGGGTGATCGAATATCCGCGCTGGCTGTGGTGGCCGATCCTGCACGGGGTGATCCTGCGCGTGCGTCCGCGCCGCTCGGCGCATGCCTACGCCAGCATCTGGACCGCTGCCGGCTCGCCGCTGCGCTGCGGCAGCGAGGCGCTGGCATACGCCCTGCAGGCGGCGCTGGCCCGGCGCGCGCCGGGCCCGGTCCAGGTCGAGCTGGCGATGCGCTACGGCGCACCGACGGTGCGCGAACGCATCGAAGCCCTGCAGCGCGCCGGGGTGCGCCGGCTGCTGGTGCTGCCGCTGTATCCGCAATACTCGGCGACCTCGACCGGCAGCGTGCTGGATGCCGTCGCCGACGCGCTCAAGGCGCTGCGCTGGCCGCCGGAGCTGCGCATCGTCAACGACTACCACGCCGACGCCGCGCACATCGAGGCGCTGGCGACCAGCGTCGAGGCGCACTGGGCGGCGCACGGGCGCGGCGATCGCCTGCTGCTCAGCTTCCACGGCATTCCGCGCCGCTATTTTCTTGCCGGTGACCCCTATCACTGCCAGTGCATGGCGACCGCGCGGCTGCTGCGCGAACGGCTGCGGCTGCCGCCGGAGCAGATGAGCGTCAGCTTCCAGTCGCGCGTCGGCCGCGAGCGCTGGCTGGAGCCGGCCACCGACGCCACGCTCAAGGGCCTGCCCGCGCAAGGCGTCAAACGCGTCGATGTGCTCTGCCCCGGCTTTGCCGTCGACTGCCTGGAAACGCTGGAGGAGATCGCCCTGCGCGGACGCGCCGATTTTCTCGCCGCCGGCGGCGCGGCGCTGCACTACATCCCGGCGCTCAACGACAGCGCCGCGCAGGTGGGCGCGCTGGCAAGCCTGATCCTGCGCCATCTCGGCGGCTGGCCCGAAGCCACGCCCGGCTACGACCGCGCGGCGGTTGCGGCGGCCCAGGCCGCGGCCCGGTCCCGCGCCGAAGCGATGCCGGATGACCGCTGAACCGGCCGGCCCGCGCGAGCAGACGATCGACCTCCCCGGACTGCGCCTCGCCGCGCGAACCTGGGGCGATCCCGCCCTGCCACCGTTGCTGGCCCTGCACGGCTGGCTCGACAACGCCGGCAGCTTCGACCGGCTGGCGCCGCGACTGGCGACGACACGGCAGGTGATCGCGCTGGATCTGCCCGGACACGGCCGCTCGGGGCATCTGCCGGCGGGCGCGCACTACCACTTCGTCGACTCGGTGGGCACGCTGCTGGCCGCCGCCAACGCGCTGGGTCTGGCGCGTTTCGATCTGCTCGGGCACTCGCTCGGCGGTGCGGTCGCCAGCCTCGTCGCCGTGGCCGCACCCGAGCGCGTGGACCGGCTGGCCCTGATCGAGGCGCTCGGTCCGCTGGCCGACGACGGCCGCCGCACGCTGGAGCGCTTCCGCAACGCATATGTCGCGCGCGCCGACGCCGCCGACAAGCGCCTGCGCGTATTTGCCGACCTCGATGCCGCGATCATGGCGCGCGTCGCCGCCGGCGGTCTCGATGCCGAGGCCGCGCGGCCGATCGTCGAGCGCGGCGTGCGCGCGGTCGCCGATGGCCTCGTCTGGTCCAGCGATCCCCGGCTCACCCTGCCCTCGCCCGTGCATCTTGCCGAGTCGCAGGTGCGCGCCCTGCTGGCCGGGCTGCGCACCCCGACCCTGCTGCTGCTCGCGGTGCCGGAAACGCCCTATCTGCCCGCCGCGCTGATCGCCGCGCGCGCCGCGGGCGTGGCGGATCTGCGCATCCGGTACCTCGACGGCGGGCATCATCTGCAGCTCGACAGGCCGGACGCGGTCGCCGACGCGGTACGGGCGCACCTGGACCGTCCCGATTCCGGCGCGCCGGCGTGATCGACCGTTCCGGCGCAGGGTCTGGCGGCGTGGATCGGCGAGAATCCGCTCAAGGGAACGGACGTTTCAGTATCATCTGCCGATACCGGGCGTGAACGTGAACAGCGGCCAAGCGACTGCATGACACCGCCGCAATCTTTTCGCGCAACCGCCGCGGGCGCAGGACAATCCGTCTTCCATCCGCAGGGGAGTTCCATGGACATGCGCGCTTTCCGCAACACGATCGTGCTGACCGCCGCTCTGACCGCATTCGGCGCTGCCCGCGCGGGCGCCAATCCGCCGCCCGAGTTCCAGAAGCCCGGCGAATGGCACTACCAGTCCGAGACCCGCTACGACGCCGGGCCGATGAGCCACGGCGACGTGCACAACCAGTGGTCGGTCTGCGTGACGGACACCGCCGCGCGGACGCCACCCAGCGGCATGCCGCACGCGCCGGGCGTGAAGTGCGACAAGCCCACGCTGCAGGTTGCCGCGGGCAGCTACCACACCGCCATGACCTGCACGGCGCACAGCGCCAACGGCGCCGACAGCCTGATCAAGACCGATTTCACCTTCACGCCGTCGCCCGACCGCACCTCGATGGTGATGGACGGCACCGTGCACCAGACGATCACCGGCCTGCCGGTGGCGATCCCGCCGGCGGTGATGCACATGCACATCACCGGCACCCGCGTCGGCGCCTGCGCCGCCGCCGGCAAGGCGCCGTAAGCCCATGCGCGGCCCGTGCCATCGCCATGCCGCACGCGGCATGTCCGGCCGCTGGCTGGCGGCCACCCTGGTCCTGGGTCTCGCCGGCTGCGGCCATCGCGCTCCGGCGGGCAGCACCGACGCATCCGCCGCCGCGCGGACGACCGCCAGCGCCGCCCCGGCACAGACCCCGGCCGCCGACAGCGGACCGGTCAACGCCATCGCCGGCGCGCAGTTGGCCGAGCTGCTGCCCGCGCGCATCGGCACGCTGCAGCGCATGACGCGGGACAGCGCATGCTGCGGCCTGCCGGGCCTGAGTCAGTCGCACGCCGTCGCCCGCTATGCGGGGGCGGACGGCACGCTCACCCTGACCCTGACCGACATGGGCGACGAACGCGGCATGCTGGGCATGCTCGACGTGCTGCAGTCCACGACCTCGGCCGACGGCAGCTTCGTGCGCACGCGGCAGCAGGCCGACGGTCTGCAGGTCGAGAAACACCGGCCGGCCGGCGCGGGCCGGCCCGAACAGGACGTCTGCGAGAAGGTGGTCGCCCACCGCTTCGTCATCCAGGCCCGGGGCGACTCGCTGCCGCCGCTGTGTCCGGCCGTGGCGGCCGTCCCTGTCGCGTCCCTGCCGACGCTGGCACGCGCCGCCGGCGTGCCCGCGCACTGACCCGAACCCGGAGCCGGCTACGGATAGGCCGGCGACTGCATCAGCATGGTGCTCGTCGAGGACAGCACGATCCCGCCCGAGCTGTAGCACTGCGTGGCGAACGGGCCGCTGGGCGTCAGATGCGGCGCGTTGCTGTAGAGCTCCTCGCGCGGCAGCGGCTGCGCGGCGCCGAAGGCCAGCGACTCCATGATCGGGCGGAACACCCAGAACAGCGTGTAGCAGTAGCGCACGCGGATCATCAGCAGGTTGGCGTCCTGCACGGTCTCGCCGGAGCTGTTGCCCACGCTGGTATCGCGCCACATCAGCCGGTCGTTGGGGATCTGCAGCTGGTTGTCGATCGTCTCGCCCCAGTCGGCGAAGGCCGCCGGCGTGGGGTTGAGGATGGTCAGCTCGACGCTGTTGGCGTCGGTGGCCGCGGCGTAGGCCTTGCTGTAGGCCGCGATGTAGCGCGCCGGCCCGACCCCGTCCTTGCAGGATGTCACCAGTTGGGCCAGGGCGAGGACGTTCGGCGTCGTGTTGCCGCCGTAGAGCGGCAGCAGGCCGCGGGCGATGCCGCACTCGATGGCGCCCGGCTTGGCGTTGCCCATCGTCCCGGCGCGCACGCCGTCGTAGGCGGCCAGGTCCAGGGTCGACTTGGCGATGTAGACCTGCGCGAACTGCAGGATGCCGAGGATCAGCAGCAGCAGCACCGGCACGATGATCACGAACTCGACCATCGACTGGCCCGTCGCGCGCGCGCGCCCTGCCCCTCGCCTGCGCATCATGGCCGCGGCCCCCTCGGCACGCCGGGCAGCGGCGGCGCGGGCGCCGGCGATGACGGCGTGGATGGCGTGGACGGCACCAGCATGCGCAACACCTGCGGCAGGGCCTGCGCCGCGCGCGCGCTGTCGGCGCGCAAGGCGGCATCGCCCGGGCCCGGCGCCTGCGCCTGGACCTGGGCAAGCGCCGCCTGGGCCTGATGCAGACGGATCACCGCCACGTTGTGCCAGACCACGGTGCCGGCGCCGCCCAACTGCATCGCGTGCTCGTAGGCCAGCAGCGCCGGCGCGTCGTGGCCCGCCAGCAGTTCGAGGTTGCCCAGCCGCCGCCAGCCCTGGACGTCGTCGGGCGCGCGCCGGACCAGCTCGGCATACAGCGCCGTGGCGGCCGGCGCATTGCCCTGGGCGTAGGCGACGGCGGCGCCCTGCTGGAGCCGGGTGAAGGCCTGCAGCGACATCGCGGCCGGAGCGGGGGCCGCACGCGGCGCGGGCGCGCTGGCGCAGCCGGCCAGCGCGAACCCTGCGGACAGCACGCCCAGTGCGACGGTCGCGGGCAGCGGCCTCATGCGGCCTGCCCCGCCTGCCAGCGCAGGCGGCGCGGCGGCGCCAGGCCCAGCCGCGCCGCCTCGCCGGCCGCCAGCTCGATCACCTGGCGGGCACCGCGCGCGACCGCCAGACGCAGCGGCCGCAGTGCGGCGCAGACCTTCAGCACCCGGCCCTCGCGGTCGAGGAACACCACGTCGATCGCATAGCGCATGCCGACCGTGTGCACCGAATTGCAGGGCGCGATCAGCAGGCCGGTACCGGGCGCCGGCGCCGGGCGCCCGAGCAGGCCGCGCATGCGTTCGATGGAACCCTCGCAGCGCGCGACGGACGCCAGCGGCGTGTCCAGGTCGTGGTCGAGCAGCGTGCCGATGCGCATCACAGACCCTGCTGCTTGACCATCATGAAGATCGGGAAGGCGAGGATGATGAAGGTCGTCGGAAAGATGAACACCACCAGCGGGAAGATCAGCTTGACCGGCGCCTCCATGGCCAGCTTCTCGGCGCGCTGGAAGCGCTCGCTGCGCCGGCGGTCGGCCTGCAGCCGCAGGATCTTGCCCATGCTCGCGCCGACCTGCTCGGCCTGGATGATGGACGAGACGAAGGAGCTGATCTCGGGGATCTTCAGGCGCTCCTCCATGCGCCGCAGGGCATCGGCGCGCGAGAGCCCCGCGCGCACGTCGCGCAGGACCAGGAAGAACTCCTGGCGCAGCGGACCGGCCGGGCCCTTGTCCACGGTCTGGCCCAGCGCGCCGGTGAAGTTCATGCCGGCCTCGACGCCGAGGATGATGTAGTCGAGGAACATCGGCAGCTGCTTGAGGATGCTCTTGCGCCGGGTGGTGTTGCGGCGGTTGAGCCACAGCGAGGGGTAGAAGAAGCCGAGCAGCAGGCCGAACGCGCCCACCATCAGGCTGAAGGTGGGGCCGACCCGGTGCACCATCAGCCAGAGCAGTCCGCCCATCAGTCCCGCGCCGAGGATGCGCAGCGAATAGAACTCCTCGGCGGTGAACATGTAGTTGGCGCCGGCGCGGGCGATCTGCTGGTAGGCGCGCTCGAGGAACACGGTGGGCACGCGCGAGCCGATGTAGTGGCTGAAGAAGCGCACCAGCGGCCAGATCGGCCGCAGCAGCGGCGGCAGCGGATCCAGATAGCCGCGATCCTCCTCCGGCATCTGCCAGCCCAGGCCGGCCAGCGCCCAGATCACCATCACCACGGCGCCGCCGACCACCAGCACCAGGCCAATCAGCATCAGCACGTCGATCATACGTCGATGTCCGTGATCTTGCGGATGAACATGTAGCCCATGAATTCCATCACCGCGATCAGCGTGAGCACGCCCCAGCCGAGCAGGCTGTGGAACAGCGGATGCATCGCCACCGGCTCGAGCACGTTGAGCGCGAACATCAGCAGCAGCGGCAGCCCGGCCATCACCACGCCCTGCATCTTGCCCTGCGAGGTCAGGCTCTTGATCTTGCCCTCGGTCTGCAGGGTCTTGAACAGGGTATCGGCCAAGGCGTCGAGCATGTCGGCCAGGTTGCCGCCGACCTCGCGCGAAATGCGCGTGCCGGCCGAGAACAGGCTGAACTCCTGCAGCGGGATGCGCTCCTCCATCTTCACCAGCGCATCGTCGAAGCTGACGCCCAGGCGCTGGTTGCGCAGCATCAGCGCGAACTCCTGGTTGAGCGGCGGCTTGGACTCGCGCACCAGGTTCTCCAGCGCCACCGACAGCGAGGCGCCGGCGCGCATCGAGCTGGAAATCATCACCAGCGCATCGGGAAACTGGTAGCGGAACTTTTCCAGGCGTCGCTTGCGGATGAAATTCACGATCAGCTTGGGCGCGAAGATCGGCAGCAGCAGGCTGATCGCGGCCAGGATCGGATTGAGCGTGACCACCCACACCACCACCGGAACGAACAGAAAGGCGCCGATGTTGACGTACACCAGCTTCTTGTAGTCCATGAAGATGAACAGGTCGCCGAGGTCCTTCTCCGCCGTGGCCTTGAGCTTGTCGACACGGCGCCCGGCCATCGCGCCCAGGAAATTCGAGAACACGAAGCCGATCAGGCCCACCGCCAGCAGCACCGTGATGACCAGCAGCACCAGCATCATGTTCATCCGCGCGATTCCTCCTTGCGGAAGAACACCGAGCGGTCGACGTCGATGCCGCGCGCGGCCAGGTCCTCGTAGAACTCGGGGATGCGCCCGGTGGGCGCGAACTCGCCGCGGATCTTGTGGTTGTCGTCGTAGCCGTGCTGCTTGAACAGGAACAGGTCCTGCAGCTGGATCACGCCGTTTTCCATGCCGGTGACCTCGCTGATGTGGGTGATCTTGCGGGTGCCGTCGGACATGCGCTGCTGCTGCACGATCAGGTCGATCGCCGAGGCGATCTGCTGGCGGATCGCGGCCACCGGCAGGTCCATGCCGGCCATCAGCACCATCACCTCCAGGCGCGCCAGGGTGTCGCGCGGCGCATTGGCGTGCACCGTGGTCAGCGAACCGTCGTGGCCGGTGTTCATCGCCTGCAGCATGTCCAGCGCCTCGCCGCCGCGGCATTCGCCGACCACGATGCGATCCGGGCGCATGCGCAGGCAGTTGCGCACCAGGTCGCGGATCGACACCAGGCCCTTGCCCTCGACGTTGGCCGGGCGCGCTTCCAGCGACACCAGGTTGGGCTGGCTGAGCTTGAGCTCGGCGGCGTCCTCCACCGTGACCACGCGTTCGTCGTCGGGAATGTAGTTGGACAGGATGTTGAGCAGCGTGGTCTTGCCCGAGCCGGTACCGCCGGAAATCAGCACGTTCTTGCGCTGCTCCACCGCCAGCTTCAGGAAATTCATCATGTCCATGGTGGCCGAGCCGTAGTTCACCATGTCCTGCGCCTGCAGCTTGCGCTTGGAGAACTTGCGGATGGTCAGCGACGGCCCCTTGAGCGACAGCGGCGGAATCACCGCGTTGACGCGCGAGCCATCCTTGAGCCGGCCATCGACCATCGGCGAGGACTCGTCGATGCGCCGGCCCAGCGGCGCGACGATGCGCTCGATCGCCGACTGCACCGCCTGGTCGCTGGAGAACACGATCTCCGATTCCTGCAGCTTGCCCGCGCGCTCGACGAAGATCTGGTCGTAGCGGTTGACCATGATCTCGCTGACCGTGTCATCGGCCAGCAGGCTTTCCAGCGGACCCAGGCCCACGGCTTCGTTGACGGCGGCCTCGATCAGCACCTCGCGGCTGAGCTTGCCGACGATGCTGGGATCCTCCTCGATGATCTCCTCGATCAGCTCGCGCGTCTTGCTGCGCAGTTCGTTCTCGCCGAACTTGGTCACGTCGATGCGGCGGAAATCCAGGCGCGCAATCACGCGCTCGTGGATCAGGCGCAGGGTGCTGAAGATCTGCTTGGCATCGCCGCCCAGGCGCGGGCCGGTGTCGCTGGTCTCCGGCGTTGCGGCGGCCGACGCCGCTTGCGCTGCGCGCACCGGCTCGGATGTCGCCCGCGGCGCGCCGCCGCTGGTGGTCATCTGCACCGCCTCGCGCGTCGCCGTGGGCATGCTGTCGCCGCGCACCAGTTCGGCGCTGATCTTGTAGGAGCCGATCTCGATCACGTCGCCGGCCGCCAGCGGGCCCTGCACCCCGGAGATGCGCAGGCCGTTGAGCAGGGTCGGCGCCCCGCCCTCCTCGCGCACGAACAGCTGCTCGTCCTGCTTGAGGATGGCCGCATGCTTGCGCTGCACCGCCCAGCCCTGCAGCACGACCAGGTTTTCGTCGGACTTGCCGATCAGGCAGACCGGCGCATTGCAGGTGACCTGGCTGGTCTTGCCGCG
>JAGWPB010000079.1 GCA_028870665.1 Lysobacteraceae bacterium | reverse complement strand
CGATCCGATCAGCGATCCGATCAGCGATCCGGCGATCGTTGCCGACAGCCGTGCCGGTGGCCAGGCGGCACTGGCCGCTGCCCTGCGCGAACTGGCCGATGTCCTGGCGTCGCAACCGCTGCCGGGCCTTTCCGCCGGCGACGAACTGCGCGCGGCGGCGGCCGGATTGCGCGATGCCGCGCAGCATCTGGCCGCATCGCATCCGGCCGACCGCATCGAGGACGCGCATGACCGCGACGCCGACGCCTGAGCCGGCCGCGGCCGAGCAGGGCTTTTTCGGGCATCTGCTCGAATTGCGCGCGCGCCTGCTGAAGGCGGCGGTGGCAGTGCTGCTGGTGCTGCTGGCGCTGCTGCCGTTCGCCGAGAAGCTCTATGCCTGGCTGGCTCGGCCGCTGATCGAGCGCCTGCCGCGGGGCTCGCACATGATCGCGATCGAGGTCGCCAGCCCGTTCCTGACACCGGTCAAGCTCGCCTTCGTCACCGCGATCTTCCTGGCGATGCCGGTGGTGCTGTACCAGATCTGGGCCTTCGTCAGCCCCGGCCTGTATCGCCACGAGAAGCGCCTGGCGCTGCCGCTGCTGGTTTCGGCGGTGCTGCTGTTCTACGTCGGCTGCGCGTTCGCCTACTTCCTGGTGCTGCCGGCGGCGTTCCACTTCCTGACCCTGATCACTCCGGCCGGGGTGTCGATGATGACCGACATCGGCAAGTACCTCGACTTCGTGTTGACGATGTTCTTCGCCTTCGGCATGTGCTTCGAGGTGCCGGTGGCGGTGGTGCTGCTGGTGGCGCTGGGCGTGGTCACGCCGCAAAGGCTGCGCCACGCGCGCCGCTACGTGATCGTCGGCGCCTTCGTGGTCGCCGCGGTGCTGAGTCCGCCCGACGTGATGTCGCAGATCCTGCTCGCGGTGCCGATGATCCTGCTCTACGAGATCGGCGTGCTGGCCGCCGCGGCGCTGGTGCGCGAGCGCGAGGCGCGCCGCGGCGCGGCTGCACGCGACGATTGAGGGGGCTCAGGCGAGTGCGGGTTGCGGCGCGTCGGGCTGCGCCTCGGGCGCGGCGTGGCGGAATTCCTCCCGCTCCATGCAGGCGGCATGGATGCGGCGCAGATGCGGCCAGGGCGACAGATCGACGCCCCAGCGATGGGCGTTGTAGATCTGCGGCACCAGGCAGAGGTCGGCCAACCCCGGCGAATCGGCTTCGCAGAACACGCCGGTCGAGGGGCTGTCGGCCAGCAGCTGCTCGAACGCGGCCAGGCCGGTGCTGATCCAGTGCCGCACCCAGCGCTCGCGCTCGACCTCGGGGGTGTTGAACTCGCGATCGAGGTACTTCAGCACGCGCTGGTTGCCGAGCGGATGGATGTCGCAGGCGATCAGCTGCGCCAGTGCGCGTACCCGCGCCCGCGCCCGCGCCGTCACCGGCAGCAGTTTGGCCTCGCCCTCGTAGGCCTCGTCGAGGTACTCGGCGATCGCCAGCGATTGCCGGATCACGCGGTCGCCGTCCAGCAGCACCGGCACCAGACCCTGCGGGTTGAGCTCAAGATAGGCCGGCGCATGCTGCTCGCCGCCGTCCCTGACCAGATCGATGCAGCGCAGCTCGTAGGGCAGGCCCTTGAGGTTGAGCGCGATCCGCACGCGGTACGCCGCGCTCGAGCGCCAGTAGCTGTAGAGCACCAGGCCGCCTTTCATGAGACGTCTCCGCCGGATCCGTGGCCCAGCGTACGCGCGGATCGCCCCGGTTTGAAGGGGGGCGATTGCGCGGCGGTCGTGCCGACGCCGACAATAGCCGTCTTTGCATGCGGGTGCCGCCGTCCGCGGCGTCGCGCAACGGTGCCGGGCAACCACAGGAGCCGCCATGCCCTTTCTCCGCATGACCGACCTCGACCTGCACGGCAAGCGCGTGCTGATCCGGGAAGACCTCAACGTCCCGCTGCAGGACGGCCGCATCACCTCGACCCAGCGCCTGGATGCCGCCCTGCCCACGCTGCGCACGGCGCGCGACGGCGGCGCCCGCGTGCTGGTGCTGTCGCACCTCGGCCGGCCGAAAGAGGGCGTGTTCGAGGAAGCCGAGTCGCTGGCGCCGGTCGCCGCCTGGCTGAGCGCGGCCCTGGGTCAGCCGGTGCGGCTGGTGCGCGACTATCTGGACGGTGTCGAGGCCGCGCCGGGCGAGATCGTGCTGCTGGAGAATTGCCGCATGAACGCCGGCGAGGGCAAGGATGATCCCGCGCTGGCGGCGCGGTACGCCGCGCTGTGCGACGTGTTCGTGATGGACGCCTTCGGCACCGCGCATCGCGCGCAGGCCTCGACCCACGGCGTGATCCGTGCCGCGAAGGTCGCCTGCGCCGGCCCGCTGCTGGCCGCCGAACTCGACGCGCTGGGCCGCGCACTGGAGCATCCGGCGCGGCCGCTGCTGGCGATCGTCGCGGGATCGAAGGTCTCGACCAAGCTGACCCTGCTGGAAAACCTGATCGGCAGGGTGGACCAGCTGATCGTCGGCGGCGGCATCGCCAACACCTTCATCGCCGCCATGGGCCACGGCGTCGGCAAGTCGCTGCACGAGGCCGACTTGCTCGAGGCCGCGCGCCGGGTGATGGCGACGGCCAGGGCGCGCGGTGCCGAGGTGCCGATCCCCACCGACGTCGTGGTGGCAACGCGTTTTGCCGCGGATGCGCCGGCCACGGTCAAGCGCGTCGCGGACGTTGGCGCCGGGGACATGATCCTCGACATCGGTCCGGACACCGCGGCGCGCTATGCGCAGATGATCGCGCGCGCCGGCACGGTGGTCTGGAACGGGCCGGTCGGCGTGTTCGAGTTCGATGCCTACGGCAAGGGCACCGAAACCCTGGCGCACGCGATCGCGGAATCCGCGGCCTTCTCGATCGCCGGCGGCGGCGACACCCTGGCCGCGGTGGACAAGTACGGCATCGCCGATCGCGTCGGCTACATCTCCACCGGCGGCGGCGCCTTCCTCGAGTTTCTCGAGGGCAGGGAGCTGCCGGCGGTGGCCGCGCTGCGCGCGCGCGGCACGGGCTGAAGCGCATGCTGCTGTTGTTCGATCTCGACGGCACGCTGATCGATTCCGCGCCCGGCATCATCGCCTGCATCGAGCACGCCTGCACGGCCATGGGTGTGGAGGCGCCGCCGCGCGAGACGCTGCGCGGCTGGATCGGCCCGCCGCTGGGCGAGACGTTTCCCGATCTGGTCGGCAGCGATCCGGCGCGCGTCGAGACCGCGATCGCCCATTATCGGGAGCGCTTCGACCGCGTCGGCTGGCGCGAGCATCGGGTCTATGCGGGCATGGATGCGGTGATCGCCGCGCAGCACGCGGCCGGGCATGCGCTGGCCATCGTCACCACCAAGGTGCGTGCGCAGGCCGAACGCATCGTCGGCACCCTGCCGTTCGGGGCCGCCTTCACTCGCGTCTACGGGCCGGCGGCCGACGCGCGCCACTGCGCGAAGGCGGAGATGATCGCGCAGGCGATGGCGGATTTCGGCCACTCCGCGGAAACCACGCGCATGGTCGGCGACCGCCACTACGACATCGCGGGAGCTCGTGCGCACGGCGTCGCCTGCTGCGGCGTGCTGTGGGGTTACGGCAGCGCCGGCGAGCTCGAGGCCGCGGGCGCCACGCGGCTGGTCGCGGATCCCGCGGCGCTGGCGGCCTGGCTTGGCGCTTGCGCTGCATCCGCACCCGCGCGCAGCGCGCGCGCGGCTAACCTATAGACTTCCGGCATTCGGTCGCCAAGGACCCCGGCCTCATGAAAACCCTGCTCGTCACCGGCGGCGCCGGTTTCATCGGCGGCAACTTCGTGCTCGAGGCCATCGCTCGCGGCGAGCGCGTGATCAATCTCGACAAGCTGACCTACGCCGGCAACCCCGACACCCTGGCCGCGGTGCGCGGCAACGCGAACCACGTTTTCGTGCAGGGCGATATCGGCGACCGCGCGCTCGGCGCCCGGCTGCTGGCCGAACACGCGGTCGACGCGGTGGTCAACTTCGCCGCCGAGTCGCACGTGGACCGCTCGATCGACGGCCCGGCCGCCTTCATCGAGACCAACGTGGTCGGCACGCTGGCGCTGCTGGAGGCGGCGCGCGACTACTGGAAGGCGTTGCCGCTGGAACGCCAGGACGGCTTTCGCTTCCTGCACGTGTCCACCGACGAGGTCTACGGTTCGCTGGGGCCGGTGGGCCGGTTCAGCGAGGCCACGCCGTATGCGCCCAACTCGCCCTATTCGGCCTCCAAGGCCGCCTCGGATCACCTGGTGCGCGCCTTCCATCACACCTATGGGCTGCCGGTGCTGACCACGAATTGCTCCAACAACTACGGGCCGTACCAGTTTCCGGAGAAGCTCATCCCGCTGACGATCCAGAAGGCGCTGCACGGCGAGCCGCTGCCGGTGTACGGCGACGGCCGCAACGTGCGCGACTGGCTGTACGTCGGTGACCATTGCGCCGCGATCCGGCGCGTGCTGGGGGCCGGTCGCGCGGGCGAGACCTACAACGTCGGCGGCGACGCCGAGCGCGAGAACCTGCAGGTGGTGCGCACGATCTGCGCGTTGCTGGATGCGCGCCGGCCGCTGGCGGACGGCCGCCCGCGCGAATCGCTGATCACCTTCGTCAAGGACCGGCCCGGTCACGACCGCCGCTACGCCATCGATGCCGGCAAGCTCCGCCGCGAGCTGGGCTGGGCCCCCGCGGTCGGCTTCGAGGAGGGCATTGCGCGCACGGTCGACTGGTATCTCGATCACCAGCCCTGGGTGGCGCGGGTGCTGGATGGCAGCTATCGCCTGGAACGGATCGGGCGAGCCGGGATTTGACGCGAGATGCGTTGACTGCGCGTGCAGGAAAGCACGCGCGAACGGCGGCAGCCGGCCCGCCGGGCGAGCGCCAGGAAGGCGCGAGTAGTCGCATCTCGCGCTGGCGAGCGCCGGCACCACGGATGTGCCGGCGGGGGAACGTTGCAGGGAAGGTTTCTTGCAAAAGGGCACGCGCATGACCACTCGCAAAGGCCTGATTCTCGCCGGCGGCTCCGGCACCCGGCTGTATCCGGTGACCCAGGCGATCAGCAAGCAGCTGCTGCCGATCTACGACAAGCCGATGATTTACTACCCGCTGGCGGTGCTGATGCTGGCCGGCATCCGCGAGGTGCTGATCATCAACACGCCGCACGAGCAGGCGCTGTTCCGGCGGCTGCTGGGCGACGGGACGCAGTGGGGGCTCGACATCCGCTATGCGGTGCAGCCCGCGCCGGACGGCCTCGCGCAGGCTTTCCTGATCGGCCGCGAGTTCATCGCCGGGCAGCCCAGCTGCCTGGTGCTGGGCGACAACATCTTCTACGGCCACGGCCTGACCGAGCTGCTGCAGCGGGCCGACGCGCGCACGCGCGGCGCCACCGTGTTCGGCTACTGGGTGCGCGATCCGCAACGCTACGGCGTGGCGGAATTCGATGCGGCCGGTCGCGTGATCGGTCTGGAGGAGAAGCCCGCGCAGCCCAGATCGAACTACGCCGTCACCGGCCTGTACTTCTACGACGGACGCGTCGGCGATTTCGCGGCGGCGCTCAAGCCCTCGCCGCGCGGCGAGCTGGAGATCACCGACCTCAACCGCTGCTATCTCGACGACGGCGCGCTGATGCTGGAGCGATTGGGCCGCGGCTACGCCTGGCTCGACACCGGCACCCACGAGTCGCTGATCGAGGCCGCCAACTACATCGAGACCATCGAGAACCGCCAGGGTCTCAAGGTCTGCTGCCCGGAGGAGATCGCCTTCCTCAATGGCTGGATCGACGCCGAGCAGGTGCTGCGGCTGGCTGCGCCGCTGGCCAAGTCCGGCTACGGCCGGTACCTGCAGTCGCTGGTCGCGCACGGAGCGGTGCGATGAGGCGCATCGACACCGTGCTGGCCGGCGCATGCGTGATCGAACCCGACGTCCACGACGACCCTCGCGGCTATTTCTACGAGAGCTTCCATCAGGCGAAATATGCCGGGCTCGGACTCGGTGACCTCCGCTTCGTGCAGACCAATGTCTCGCGCTCCGCGCATGGCGTGCTGCGCGGCCTGCACTACCAGTGGCCCAATCCCCAGGGCAAGCTGGTCGGCGTGCTCGAGGGCGAGGTTTACGACGTCGCCGTGGACATCCGCCGCGGCTCGCCGACCTTCGGGCGCTGGGCGGCCGCGGTGCTGTCGGCCGACAACCATCGCCATTTCTGGATTCCGGAAGGCTTTGCCCACGGCTTCTGCGTGCTGTCGGCGTTCGCCACCTTCTGCTACCAGTGCACGACGTTGTATGACCACGCCGCCGACGCCGCGGTGCGCTGGAATGATGCCGCCATCGCGGTGGACTGGCCGCTGGGAGCCCCGCTGTTGTCCGACAAGGATGCGCGCGCGCCGTTCCTGGACGAGGTGCCGCCGCAGCGTCTGCCGGCGTACCGGCCGTGAGGATCCTGCTGCTGGGCGCCGGCGGCCAGGTCGGTTTCGAACTGATGCGCGCGCTGGGCCCGCTGGGCGAATTGCGGGTGACCACGCGCGACGGCCTGCTGCCCGGCGGCGCGACCTGCCTGCGCGCGGACCTTGCCGACAGCGATGCGGCGCTGATCACGCTGCTCGACCGCAGCGCGCCCGATCTGATCGTCAATGCGGCGGCGTATACCGCGGTGGATCGCGCCGAGGACGAGCCCGTGCTCGCGCAGCGCATCAACGGCGCGGCCGTCGGCACCCTGGGGCGCTGGGCCGCGCCGCGCGGCGTGCCGGTGATCCACTATTCAACTGATTACGTCTTCGACGGCCGTGGCGCACGGCCGTGGCGCGAGGATGATGCCACCGCGCCATTGAACGCCTACGGCGCGAGCAAACGTTCCGGCGAGCAGGCATTGATCGCCGCCGCCGGCCCGCATCTGATCCTGCGCACCGCCTGGGTGTATGCCGCGCGTGGCCACAATTTTCTGCGCTCCATGCTGCGCCTGGCCGCCGAGCGCGACGTGCTGCGCGTGGTCGACGACCAGATCGGGGCGCCGACGCCGGCGCGCCTGATCGCCAACGCCACGGCCGCGATCGTCGCCCGCCTGGCGCCATGCGGCATTTTTGCGGCCGACGCGCCCTGGGGTATTTATCACCTGACCGCCGGCGGCCAGACCAGCTGGTGCGGCTTCGCCCGCGCCATCGTGCAGGCGGCGCAGCGTGCGGGCCTGATCGTCCGCGCTCCCGAAGTGCAGGCCATCGCCAGCACGGACTATCCGACGCGGGCGCGGCGGCCCGCCTGGTCGGTGCTCGATTGCACGCGCGCGCAGGACACCTTCGCGCTGCGTCTGCCATCCTGGGACAGCGCGCTCGATGCCGTGATCGGCGAGCTGGCAACCCTGCGCTGAATCGCGGCGGTCGGGCGGCGGCCGGCCGCACCCGCCGGGCCGCGCCGGCAGCGGGCAGTCGCCATCGCGACCATCCGGGGCACGCCATGGGGCGGCCGCCGGGCACGCCGAGCGGCGGCGTGCGAAGCTGGCGCCCACGTCTACCCGGAGTTCCGCCATGTCGCTGCTGATCCTCGGTCTGCTGATCTTTCTCGGCGTGCATTCGCTGCGCCTGTACGCGGATGCCTGGCGCACGCGGATGATCGCGCGATGGGGCGCCCGCGCCTGGAAGGGGTTGTACGCGCTGGTCGCGATCGTCGGCTTTGCGCTGATCGTGTGGGGCTTCGGGTTGGCGCGCCAGCACGCGCTGCTGTTGTACGCGCCGCCGTCGTGGCTGCGTCAGCTCAACGCGCTGTTCACCCTGGTCGCCTTCGTGCTGGTCGCGGCCGCGTACGTGCCGCGCAACCATCTCAAGGCGAAGCTCGGCCATCCGATGCTGGCCGGCGTCAAGGTCTGGGCGCTCGGGCATTTGCTGGCGATCGGCTTCCTGCACGATGTCGTGCTGTTCGGCGCGTTCCTGCTCTGGGCGATCGCCGATTTTGTCGTCTCGCGCCGGCGCGATCGGCAGGCGGGCGTCATCTATCCGCAGGGTACGCTGGCGGGCGATGCGCTGACGCTGGTGATCGGCATCGCGGCGTGGGCGGCCTTCGCGTTCTGGCTGCACGCGCGCTGGATCGGCGTGAGTCCGTTCGGCGCGTCCTGACGACGCGGGCGCTGCGCCAGCGGACCGCGCACTAGGCGTGCGCGGCGGCGCCGAAGAACCAGTAGCACACCGCGATCGAGGCGATCACCCCGGCCAGGTCCGCCAGCAGCGCGCAGCCGACGGTGTGGCGCACGCGCCGGATGCCGACCGCGCCGTAGTACACCGCGACCACGTAGAACGTGGTCTCGGTGCTGCCCTGCATGGTCGCGGCAGTCAGCGCCGGAAAGCTGTCCACGCCGTAATGCCGCATGGTCTCGATCAGCATCGCCCGCGCGGCGCTGCCCGACAGCGGCTTGACCAGCGCGGTCGGCAACGCCGGCACGAACGCGTCGTTGAGGCCCAGCCCGTGCACCGCCCAGCGGATGCCATCCAGCGCGAAACCCAGCGCTCCCGAGGCGCGCAGCACACCGACGGCGCACAGCATCGCGACCAGATAGGGCAGCAGGTCGCGCGCCACGTCGAAGCCATCCTTGGCACCCTCGATGAAGGCCTCGTACACCGGCACGCGCTTGACCGCGCCGGCGACGAGAAAGGCGACGATCACGCCGAACAGTGCCAGGTTGCCGACCAGCGCCGACACGCCGGCCAGCGCCGCCGCGGAGAGCGTGGCGAGGAACGCCAGCAGCCCGCCCATCAGCAGCGCGCCGCCGCCGAGCCAGGCCAGCGCCACCGGATCCCACAACTTCAGACGCTGCATCCAGGCCACGCTCAGCAGGCCAGTCAAGGTGGACGCGCTGGTGGCGATCAGGATCGGCAGGAACACCAGGGTCGGGTCGGGCGCGCCCTGCTGAGCGCGGTACATGAAGATGCTCACCGGCAGCAGGGTCAGCGAGGAGGCGTTGAGCACCAGAAACAGGATCTGCGCGTTGCTGGCGGTGTCGCTGCCGGGGTTGAGCGTCTGCAGTTCACGCATCGCGCGCAGGCCGATCGGCGTGGCGGCGTTGTCGAGGCCGAGCACGTTGGCGGCGAAGTTCAGCGTGATCAGGCCGATCGCCGGATGACCTTCCGGCACCTCGGGCATCAGGCGCCGGAACAGCGGGCCGAGCCGACGCGCCAGCGCGTCCACCAGCCCCGCGCGTTCGGCGATGCGCAGCAGGCCCAGCCACAGGGTGAGGGTGCCGAACAGCAGCACCATCACCTCGACCGAGAGCTTGGCCATCGCGAACAGGCTGTCGACGACGGCGCCGAACACCGCGGCGTCGCCGACCAGCGTCCAGCGCGCCAGCGCGGCCAGCGCCGCGGTCAGGAAGAAGCCGAGCCAGAGCCGGTTGAGCATGCGCTCCCTTGTGCAGGCCGCCGCGGCGATCCGCCACGGCGCGTCCGCATGCTAACCCGCCGGCAGGCCCGATCGGCCACGCCGCGCGCTGCGCGTTGCGCCGCCATCCGGACCGGGCACGGGCATGGCGGCTTGCCGCCCGCGCGGTCCCGTTGCGGTCGATCGCGCAGCAGCGGCAGCCGTGGCGGCTGCCCGGCGTTTGCCATAATCATCGTCATGCCGAGGTCTCCTGCCGTTCCGCGTCGCGCGTGCGCGCTGCTGCTTGCAGCGCTGGTGTGCGCTGGTGTCGCGGCGGCGGCAGCGGCGCCCGATCCCGGCAACAAGGCCGCGCAGGCGGCCGCGCAGCAGAGGCTGGATGCGGTGCGGGCGACGATCGCCGCGCTGGTGCAGCAGCAGCAGGCCACCCTCGGCGAGCGCGACCAGCTGGATGCCGCGCTGGCGCGACAGGCGCAGCAGCTGGCTGCCGCGGCCGCCGCCGAACGCGATGCGGCGGCGGCCCTGGATGCGCGTCGCCAGGACCAGCAGCGCCTCGAGGCGCAGCGCGCGCTGTTGCAGGTGAAATTGCAAGGGCGGCGCTCGGCGCTGGCCAGTCTGCTGCGCGCGGCCTATGCGCAGGGACGCGACTCCGACCTGCGCCTGCTGCTCGGCGACAGCGATGTCGCCCGTGTGCAGCGCGCCCTCACCTACGCGCAATATCTGCAATCGGCGCAGATCGCCCGCATCCACGCCCTGCTCGGCGACCTGCGGCAGCTCGACGTCGTGCAGGCGGCGCTGGTGCAAAGCCAGGCCGCGCTGACCGCCGCCCGGGTCCAGGCCCGGGCCGCCGCCGCCGCGCTGGCCGCGCAGCGCGCCCGGCAGCTCGCGCTGCGCGAC
>JAGWPB010000078.1 GCA_028870665.1 Lysobacteraceae bacterium | reverse complement strand
CCGCCATGTCCGAACTCACCCCCCGCGAAATCGTCGGCGAACTCGATCGCCACATCATCGGCCAGCACGAGGCCAAGCGCGCGGTCGCGATCGCGCTGCGCAATCGCTGGCGGCGCATGCAGCTGGAGCCGGTGCTGCGTGACGAGGTCACGCCCAAGAACATCCTGATGATCGGGCCCACCGGCGTCGGCAAGACCGAGATCGCGCGCCGACTGGCGGCGTTGGCCAACGCGCCCTTCCTCAAGGTCGAGGCGACCAAGTTCACCGAGGTCGGCTACGTCGGCAAGGACGTCGAGTCGATCATTCGCGACCTCGCCGACGGCGCCTACAAGCTGGTGCGCGAGCAGGCCAAGACGCGCGTGCGGAGCCAGGCCGAGGACCGCGCCGAGGAGCGCATCCTCGACGCCCTGCTGCCGCGCCCGGCCGGCGCCGGCTGGAACAGCGGCGAACCGCCCGCCGCCGCTGACACCCGCCAGAAGCTGCGCAAGCAGTATCGCGAGGGCGCGCTCGAGGAGCGCACGATCGAGCTCGAACTCGCGGCCAGCGTCGGCGTCGACATCATGGCGCCGCCGGGCATGGAGGAGATGGGCCAGCAGCTGCGGCAGATGTTCCAGTCGCTCGGCGGCGGCAAAAGCCACAAGCGCACGCTGACGGTGCGCGAGGCGCGCCCGCTGCTGCTCGAGGAGGAGGCCGGCAAGCTGCTCAACGACGAGGAGCTGCGCACGCTGGCGATCACCGCCTGCGAGCAGAACGGCATCGTCTTCCTCGACGAGATCGACAAGATCTGCCAGCGCCGCGAGATGACCGGGCCCGGGGTCAGCCGCGAGGGCGTGCAGCGCGACTTGCTGCCGCTGATCGAGGGCACCACGGTGTCGACCAAGTACGGCCCGGTCCGGACCGACCACATCCTGTTCATCGCCTCGGGCGCGTTTTCGCTGTCGAAACCTTCCGACCTGATCCCGGAGCTGCAGGGCCGGCTGCCGATCCGGGTCGAGCTGGCGGCGCTGACCCCCGAGGACTTCCGGCGCATCCTCACCGAGCCGCGCCATGCACTGACCCGCCAGTACAGCGCCCTGCTGGCCACCGAGGGCGTGACCGTCACCTTCAGCGCCGACGGCATCGCCCGGCTGGCCGAGGTCGCCTCCCGCGTCAACGAGCGCACCGAGAACATCGGCGCGCGCCGGCTGCATACGGTGATGGAGCGGCTTCTGGAGACGATCTCCTTCGAAGCTGCAGACAAATCCGGCGAAAAATACCTGATCGACGCCGATTATGTGGATGGCCACCTGGGCGCCCTGGTCGCCGATGAGGACCTCAGCCGTTACATCCTTTGAACGTCAACACCCGCCATGGCTGGTATCCTGAACGGTCTATGGGCGAGATCATTCCATTCAACAACCGTGGACACCGGGCGCGCCTGCGCGAGGCGCAACTGCGCGGCGAACTGGTGCGGCTCTGGCGCGGCAAGCTCGAACACGGCAGTTTCTGCGGCTACGTGGCGGCCGTCGGGCGCGAGTTCGTGCTGCTCTGGGTGGTCGGCGACAGCATCGGCTACGACGGCCTGTACGCCATGCGCCACAGCGACATCACCGAGCTGGAAGCGCCCGAGCAGCATCACCGCTTCGTCGAGCGCTCGCTGGCGCTGCGCGGGATCAAGCCGGTGCTGCCGGACGGTTTTCCGCTGGACGACATCAAGCAGGTGGTGCGTGCCGCGGCGCAGGCGGCGCCGGTGATCGGCGTGCATGTCGACAGCGAGGACGAGTCCGAGGTCTGCTACATCGGACGCCTGCTCGAACTCGAGGATGACGGCTTCAACCTGCAGGAAATCACGCCCGATGCCGAATGGCTGACCGAGCCGTCGTTCTTTGCCTGGGACGAGGTGTCCACGGTCAGCTTCGACGAGCCCTATGCGCAGGCCCTGTGCGGTGTCGCCGGCCAGTCGCCGGCGATGGCCCAGGGCGGGCCCGGCGTCGGCCGCGCGCATTGAGCGCCCGGGCACCGGCGTGCCGGGGATGACTGCACCGCGCCCCACCGAGATCGTCCTGCGCCGCGTCGCGCGCACGCTGGAGGTTGCCTTCGACAACGGCGAGCGTTTCGAGCTGCCGGCCGAATATCTGCGCACGCATTCGCCCAGCGCCGAAGTGCAGGGCCACGGTCCCGGCCAGCGCGTTCTGGTGGGCGGCAAGGGCGGCGTGAACATCGCCGCCATCGAACCGGTCGGCCAGTACGCCGTGCTGCTGCGTTTCGACGACGGCCACGACACCGGCATCTTCGCCTGGGACACGCTCTACGCGCTGGGCCGCGACCAGGCGCGCAACTGGCAGACCTACCTGGACGCGCTGCAGCGCGCGGGGCTCAGCCGCCAGGCGTGAGTGCCGGATCGGGCGCCTCCGGCTCCAGGCCGTTGCCGGCGGCGTGCGGCGCAGCAAGTCCGGACGGGATCGAGCCCGTCCTTCCCGCCCGGCCGGTCAGTCGCGCTCGCGCAGATAGGTGTAGCCGGTCAGCCCGGCCTCGAGCGCGGCAAGCAGGCGCTCGGCTTCGACGCCGGCGGCGCCGGCCGCGGCGATGCGCTCGCGATAGGTCGCGCGCAGCCCGGCCAGGTCATAGCCGACGTAGTCGAGCATGACGTCGGCGCCGTCGCCGCGGCGGGGCTGCTCGAGCGCGAAACCGTCCGCGCCCACGCGCACGTTGACCGCGTCGGTGTCGCCGAACAGGTTGTGAATGTCGCCCAGGGTCTCCTGGTAGGCACCGACCATGAACAGGCCCAGGCAATAGGACTCGCCCTCGCGCAACGCGTGCAGCGGCAGGCTGACGTCGAGGCCGTCGGCGCCGACGTAGTGGTCGATGCGGCCGTCGGAATCGCAGGTCAGGTCGGCGATCACGCCGCGCCGCGTCGGCGCCTGGTCGAGGCGCGCCAACGGCACGATCGGAAACACCTGCTCGATCGCCCACACGTCGGGGATCGACTCGAATACCGAGAAGTTGACGAACACCTTGTCGACCAGGCGTGCGTCGAGCTCGTCCAGCGCCTGCCGGTGCGCGCGCCCGTCGGGCTTCAGCCGCGCACGTACCGCGTGCATCAGCGCGAAGTACAGATCGTCCAGCCGCGCGCGCTGCGCCAGCCCCAGCTGGCCGAGCGCGAACAGGGTCTGGCCTTCGGCCAGGTGATGCTGGGCCTCGTGGTAGAGCTCCAGCGGCGGACGGGTCGCCAGTTCGCCGTGCAGCGCGCGCAGATGCCGCAGCACCGCCGGCTCGCCGGCGTCCGCCGGCGGCAGCGCGCCCGCGGGCACGCGCTCGACCTCGCTGACGTTGACCACCAGCACGGCATGGTGCGCGGTCATCGCGCGGCCGGCCTCGGTGATCACCCGCGGCGCCGGCAGGCCGTGCGCCGCGCAGGCCTCGGCCAGCGGCTGCACGATGCTGGCGGCGTACTGGTCGAGACTGTAGTTGATCGAGCAGAAGCTGCGCGAACGCGTGCCCTCGTAGTCCACACCGAGCCCGCCGCCGACATCGACCACGTCCAGTGCCACGCCGCGCCCGGCCAGCTCGACGACGTAGCGCGTCGCCTCGCGCATGCCGGCGGCGATGTCGCGCACGTTCGACAGCTGCGAGCCCATGTGGAAGTGCAGCAGCCGCAGCGTGTGCTTGAGCCCGGCCGCGTCAAGGCCGGCCAGCAGGGCGAGCAGCTGCGGCGGCGTCAGTCCGAACTTGCCCTTGTCGCCGCCGGTGTTCTGCCACTTGCCGGCCCCCAGCGTGGCCAGGCGCACGCGCACGCCCAGCAGCGGCTCGACGCCCAGCACGCGCGCTTCCTCGATCACGTGCGCCAGCTCGGACAGCTTCTCGATCACGATGTAGATCGCCAGTCCGAGGCGGCGCCCGATCAGCGCCAGACGCACGTATTCGCGATCCTTGTAGCCGTTGCAGATGACCACGCTGCCGGGCCGCGCCAGCGCCAGCACGGCCATCAGCTCGGGCTTGGAGCCGGCCTCGAGGCCGAAGCCGTCGCCACCGACCGCCGCCAGTTCGCCGGCCACCGCGCGCTGCTGGTTGACCTTGATCGGATAGACCGCGGTGTAGCCGCCGGCAAAATCGTGCTCGGCGGCGGCGCGCGCGAACGCGGCCTGCAGGCGCCGCACGCGGTCGCCGAGGATGTCGGGAAAGCGCAGCAGCAGCGGCAGCCGCAGGCCCTCGCCGCGGGCACGTTCGACCACCGCGGCCAGCGCCACCGCCGGGCCGTCTGCGCCGTGCGGACGCGCGACCAGGTCGCCGCGCGCGTCGATGTCGAAATAGCCATCGCTCCAGTGCGGCACGGCATAGGTGCGCCGGGCGTCGGCGATGCTCCAGGGCGCGGCCATCGCGGACTCCTCGGGATGGGCTTCAAAGCGCGCGATTGTAGCGCCTGCGTCGCCGTCGTCCGTCCAGCGGCCTGCGGATGCGCGAGCCGGCGGCTACAATCGCCGGCTGAACGTCGAGGATGGCTCCATGTCGCAGATCAGCTGGTTCACCGAGGCGCACCAGGCCTCGGGCTCGTCCATCGGCTTTCGCGTCGAAAAGCTGCTGCACGCCGAGCGCTCGGCCTACCAGTCGATCGAGATCTACCAGACCACCGACTGGGGCAACCTGATGGTGATCGACGGCTGCGTGATGCTGACCACGCGCGACAATTTCCTGTACCACGAGATGATGAGCCATCCGGCGCTGTTCACCCACGCCCACGCCCGGCGCGTGGTGATCATCGGCGGCGGCGACTGCGGCACGCTGCGCGAGGTGCTGCGCCACCCCGAGGTCGAACGCGCGGTGCAGGTCGAGATCGACGAGCGCGTCACCCGCCTGGCCGAACAGTACTTTCCGGAGCTGTGCGAGGCCAATGCCGATCCGCGCGCCGAGCTGCGTTTCGACGACGGCATCAAGTACATGGCCGACTGCGCGCCGGAATCGCTCGATGTGGTGATCGTCGATTCCACCGATCCGGTCGGCCCGGCCGAGGGATTGTTCAACACGGCCTTCTATGCCAGCTGCCATCGGGCGCTGCGCGCGGGCGGCATCCTCGTGCAGCAGTCCGAGTCGCCGCTGGTGCATCTGGACCTGATCAGGTCGATGCGCGCGGCGATGAAAAAGAGCGGCTTCCGGTCCCTGCGCACGCTGCCGTTTCCGCAGCCCTGCTACCCCACCGGCTGGTGGAGCTGCACGATGGCGCGCAAAGGTGCCGAGCTGACCCAGTTCCGCGAGCGCGGCGCGGCGGCCAAGCGCTTCCCGACCCGCTACTACAACGCCGACACTCACCGCGCCGCGCTGGCGCAGCCGGAGTTCCTGCGCCGGGCGCTCGGCGAGTGAAGCCGGTTCAGAACAGCCGCTCGCGCACCTTGGGCAACACGACCAGCAGGAACGTGGCGATCGGCCCCAGCAGCAGCGACAACAGGAACCACAACAGGCCGCTGCGATTCTTGCCCTGTGCCAGCCCGGCGTTGATCAGCGCCAGCGTGCCCCAGCCGAGGACATAGGGCGCATGCCCCCCCGCCCAGACGAAACCCATGTTCATCGCGACCCTCCCCGCGGCAGCCTATCGATGCCGGCCGCATGGTCGCGGGGCGTCCCTACCCTGCGGGCACGGCCCGACGAGACCGCAGTGTAACCTCGCCCGCAGCTCCTGCCGCGACCGACCCTGCAAAATGCGATCGTCGCGTTCGCCCTGATCGTGTTGCTGATGGGGAGCGGGCACGACGCCGGCCTGGCGCCGCATCGGGCCGAAGCGCGCCGCCGACACCCTCAAGCGGGTGGTGCTGCACGTCAACCTGCCGGCGGCGGTGCTGCCGCAGGCCTCCCGGCCGCGGCTGAGCGCGGCCCAGCTCGGCCCCGGGCGTTGCCCGACGCGGTGGTCCACGCCCAGTTCGGCAGGTTCGTGATCCTCGCCACCCGCGGCGTGGCGGTACTGGCACTGCATGCACGCGGCGCGCACCCCGGCCGCGTGCGAGCGTGCGTCGCAGCGTCACCTTTGCGCCGTTCCCGGCCCTGATCGCAGCCCTGACCGCGGTGCCCGCCGCGCTGACCGCGCCGATGCGGCCGCCGATGGTACGAGCTGCTGCGCTGAATCGCCCCCGCGCCGCGCGGTCGCGCCCGTGCCGTATGCTTGCCGCCGGGCCGCATCGCGACCTGCGCTCGACCACGGGTCGCGACCGCACGCCGGACAGGCGCGGCGCATCGTCCAGGGGGATCCGCGCGTGACCGCCATCACCTGCATCGAGGATCTGCGCATACGGGCCCGCAAGCGGGTCCCGCGGATGTTCTACGACTACGCCGATTCGGGCTCGTGGACGGAATCGACCTACCGCTCGAACGAGGACGATTTCCGCAAGCTCAAGCTGCGGCAGCGGGTGGCCGTCAACATCGACCAGCGCACGCTGCGCACGCGCCTGCTCGGCGCGGACGTCGCCATGCCGGTGGCGCTGGCTCCGGTGGGTCTGACCGGGATGCAGCACGCCGACGGCGAGATCCTCGCCGCGCGCGCGGCGGAGCGCTTCGGCGTGCCGTTCACGCTGTCGACGATGAGCATCTGCTCGATCGAGGATGTCGCCGCGCACACCACGGCGCCGTTCTGGTTCCAGCTCTACGTGATGCGCGATCGCGATTTCATCGAGCGGCTGATCGAGCGCGCCAGGGTCGCGAAGTGCTCGGCGCTGATGCTCACCCTGGACCTGCAGATCCTCGGGCAGCGCCACAAGGACCTGAAGAACGGCCTGTCCGCACCGCCGAAGCCGACCCTGGCCAACCTGCTGAATCTGGCGACCAAGCCGCGCTGGTCGCTGGGCATGCTGCGCACGCCGCGCCGCGGTTTCGGCAACATCGTCGGTCACGTCAAGGGCGTCGAGAACCTCGGCTCGCTCGCGGCATGGACGAGCCGGCAGTTCGATCCGCGTCTGAGCTGGGCCGACGTGCAGTGGATCCGGGCGCGCTGGGGCGGCAAGCTGATCCTCAAGGGCATCATGGATGCGGAGGATGCCCGCATCGCGGCCGATTCGGGTGCCGATGCGCTGATCGTCTCCAATCACGGCGGGCGGCAGCTGGACGGCGCGCCGAGTTCGATTTCCGCGCTGCCCGCCATCGTCGAGGCGGCGGGTTCGCGCATCGAGGTCTGGATGGATGGCGGCATCCGTTCGGGTCAGGATGTGTTCAAGGCGCTGGCGCTGGGCGCCCGCGGCACGCTGATCGGGCGCGCGTTCGTGTACGGCCTCGGGGCCGGCGGCGAAGCCGGCGTGGCGCAGTGCCTGGAGCTGATCCGCAACGAGCTCGACCTGACGATGGCATTCTGCGGCCTGACCGATATCCGTCACGTCGACCGCCGCGTCCTGCTGGATCCCCCGGGATAGCTGCGGCCGGCCCATCGCGACTCAGCGCGGTTTCACCCGGCGCCGCTAAGCTGCACCGTCCGCAATGCCATGGAGTGTCGTCCCGATGCGCCGCATGCTTGCCGCTCTGCCGTTGCTCCTCGCCCTGGGCGCCGTGGCGCAGGCCGCGCCAGCCGCCACGCCGCCATCGGCCGCGTCGGCGCCGTCGGCGCTGATGCAGTTCCAGCATGATCTGGTCAGCATTCTCGCGCTGCGCGACGATGCCGACCACCTCGCCGCCGCCGCGATCCTGGCGCGGTCCACGCCCGATCTGCCTCCGGTGCTGTCGTTCGGGAAGCTGCTGGGACGCGCCGAGGCGGCGACCGGCGCGGGCGCCGAGGTCACCTGGGTGGCATTGGCGGATTGCGATCACGCCACGGCGGCGGCCTGCCCGGCACCCGCGGCGCTGCGCCGTCTGCAACAGCAGGCGCCGCAGAACGCCGCGGTCTGGATGCTGGCGCTGGACGTCGCCGCGCGCGCCGAGGATCCTGCCGCCGAGCGCGCGGCGCTGGCTCGCGCCGCCGCCGCCACGGAGTACACCACCTACTACGGCCACCTGTTGCGAACCACGCTGATCGGCGCCAGCGCGCTGCCGATGCCGGTCGCCGTGGTGCATGCGCTGGCCGGCGCCGACGGCAATGCCAACGCCGCCGGCTTCGCCATCGCCGCCGGCAACGTGATGTTCCTGCCCAGCCCGTCGCTGGCACCGGCGTTCGCGCTCTGCCGCAAGGCCGATCGCGACGCCGCCCTGCGTGCGGATTGCCTCAAGCTGGCGCATCTGCTGGCCTGGGGCGACACCGTGATCGCGCGCAATGCCGGCCTCGCCCTGCACGAGCGCCTGGCCACGACGGAAGCCGGCAAGGCGCGCTACGCCGAGCAGCGCCGCATCGTGGCCTGGCAGACCCAGCAATACGCCCAGCTGATGCTGCGCGCGCGCCACACGCCGGCGATCGCGGCCAAGGCGGTGACGCTGGGCGCCGACGGCGGTACCGAGAACAGCATCATGCTCGGCCTGCTGCGCGCCTTCGCCATCCCGCTGCAACCGCCGCTGGGCTGGACGCCGCAGCCGCTGCAGACGCACGAATAGGTGCTCGGCCGGCGCGCCGATCCGGGGCATGGCCGGGCCAGCCCTTGCCCGCAATGGCTCTGCTAGGCTTGCCGCGGATTCTGCAGGAGGCACGTCATGCAACGCATCCTGATCGCCAGCCGCAAGGGCGGCTGCGGCAAGACCACGCTGGTCAGCAACCTCGCCGCGTACTGGGCGCAGAAAGGCAAGCGCACGGTGGTGCTGGATGCCGACCGCCAGGCCTCGAGTTTTCACTGGTGCGCGCGGCGGCCCGAGGGTGTGCCGGGCGTGCTGGCGATCGATGCCACCCGCCGCGGCGCCGCGGACCGCATCCCGGCCGACGCCGAACGGGTGCTGATCGACACCCCTGCCGGCAGCGATGTCGACAGCCTGGCGGCCTTTCTCGATCTCGCCGATGCCGTGCTGGTGCCGGTGCTGCCGTCGCCGATCGACCTCGAAGCCACCGCGCCGTTCCTGGCCGAGCTGGCCGCGGTGCCGCGCATCAAGCGCGGCCGGTTGCCGGTGGCGCTGGTCGGCAACCGCCTGAAACCCTGGACACGGGCCAGCCAGGACACGCTCGAGGCGCTGCGGGCGATGCCGTTTCCGCTGGCGGCCGAGCTGCGCGACAGCCAGGCGTATGCGCTGCTGGCCGGGCTCGGCAAGGGCCTGTTCGATTACGGTTCCGAGCAGGTGCGCAGCCACCAGGACGACTGGGCCCCGCTGCTGCGCTGGCTGAAGCGCGCCGCGGCCTGAGCGCGGCGACGGTCGCGGCGGCGGGCGGCGACGATTGCCCGCCAGCGCGACGCGATCGCGGGCCCGCAGCGGCAGCGGCACCGGCACCCGCGCGCAGGCGGATCCGCGCAACCGGGCCCGGGTTGCCGCGCGCCGACCGGATGCAAGCCTCGACCTTGCGCCGTCCTCATGCACGACGCGCATAATCGGACCCTACCTGCCAGCGGAGTGCGGCCATGCGCGAAGTCATCCTGCTGCGTCACGCCGAAGCGCTGCCAACCCCGGTCGGCAAGCCCGACATCGAGCGCCAGCTCAGTCCGCACGGCGAGGACCAGGCGCGCGCCGCGGCGGCCTGGCTGGCGTCCGCCGGCGCCCGCCCGGATTGCGTGCTTTGCTCGCCGGCCTTGCGCGCGCGGCAGACCGCCGCGCTGGCGCTGGGCGCGCAGTCCGGGGTCGCGTCGCAGCTCGAGCCGGTGATCTACGAGGCAACGCCGGCCGAACTGATCGATCTGCTCGACGCGCATGCCGACGCCGCCTGCGTGCTGCTGGTCGGACACAATCCCGGACTCGAGCGCCTGCTGGCGTTGCTCACCGAAGGCCGCAGCGACGAGCCGCGCGGTCTGCCGGCGGCGGCGATCGCGCGCCTGGCCGTCACGCAGCTCGAGCCCGGCGGCGCCCGCGTCAGCGCCTACTGGTCGCCATGAGGTCGGCGCTGCCGGTGGCGCTGTTCGC
This sequence comes from Lysobacteraceae bacterium, assembly GCA_028870665.1. Lineage (GTDB taxonomy): Bacteria > Pseudomonadota > Gammaproteobacteria > Xanthomonadales > Rhodanobacteraceae > Metallibacterium. The sequence goes on along the minus strand of JAGWPB010000078.1, from coordinate 508 downwards.
CGCCGTCCTCGCCGCACACCCCCTTCCGCTCGCCGCCGAGACCCTGCCGGTCGAGCCGGCGCATTCGCATGCCGAGTTCGGCGTCCATGTGCTCTGGTTCGGCACGATCGTCGGGCGCCTCGACGACCTGCAGGGCACGCTCGACCTCGATCGCCGACGCGGCGAGGCCACGGTGGATGTGCATGTCGCTGCCGCCGGGGTGCGGATGGACGACGCCCGTTACGCCGACTGGGCGCGCGGGCCGCAATTCTTCGACGCCGCGCGGCATCCGCAGATCCGCTTCGTCTCGCGGCCGTTTCCGCTCGACCGCCTGCAGCAGGGCGGCGCCCTCGGGGGCATGCTGACCCTGCGCGGCATCAGCCGGCCGGTGCACTTCGAGCTGCTGCCGCAGCCGTGCCTGCGGACGGTGCTGGATCTCGTCGCCGCGGCGACGCTGCGCGCGCCCGCCGGCGCGGACAGCGTGCCGGCCGCGGGCGCGCCTGCAGGGGCCGCCACCACCACAGCCGCG
>JAGWPB010000014.1 GCA_028870665.1 Lysobacteraceae bacterium | reverse complement strand
CGCCGCGTTTCCGCTGCAGGTGCTGCGCCGGGTGCCGCTCGCCGCGCCCGGCACGCCGCGGGCACTGGCGTTCGCGCCGGATGGCGGGCGCGCCTATCTCGCTGTCGGCCGTGCGATCGTGGCCTATGATGCCGCGCGCGCCGCGCCGCTCGGTCGGCTCGAATTGCCCGGCCGCGCGGTCGATCTCGCGATCGCCGCGGGTGGCGATCGCGCCTATGCCGCACTGCGCGATCCCGCCGCGATCGCGGTGCTGTCGCTGCAACCGCTGCGCGTGCTGCGCACGTGGCGGTTGCCGGTCGTACCCTCGGCCCTGCTGGCGGGCGCCGACGGGCACGCGCTTTATGTCGGGAGCGCCGCGGCCGGCCGCGTGCTCGAGCTCGATGCCGCGTCGGGCCGCTCGCTGGGCAGCGTGCCGCTCGGCGGTCAGCTGCAGCAGATGGTCGCCAACGGCTACGGACACCTGTTCGTCGCCGTCGCCGATCGCGATGTGGTGGACGTGCTCGATACGCCCACGCTGCGTCTCGCGGGCACGTTTCCCGTGCCCTGCCCCGCGCCCACCGGCCTCGCCCTGGACCCGGTGGGGCGGCGGCTGTTCGTGTCCTGCGCCGGGGGCGGGGTGGCCGTGATCGACACCGACATCGGCTACACCTTCCAGCAGCTGCCGGCCGCCGCCGGCAGCGCGCGTGGCCTGTTCGTGTTCCATCCGCAAGGCAGTGCCGGCTGGAAAGGCGCGGCCTTTTTCGCCGGCGCGCGCGGCGTGCTGAGCGCGGTGCGCATGCTGGCCTTCATCCGTTACGCCGACGGCGGGGCACTGCCCCTGCCGGCCGGCTCCGAAGTGCTGGCCTTCGATCCCGCGCGCGACCGGCTGTGGGTCGCGCTGCCGAAGTCCGTCTCCGCCGCGGGCGCGGCGGCCGGCACGCTGCTGATCCTCGGAACCGCATCTGCACCGGGAGTCGCGCCGTGAACCCCCAGCCTCGGATCATGGGTCGCCTCGGATCGATCGCCGTGGCGCTGCTGCTGATCGCGGGCCGCGCGCACGCGGCCCTGCTGCCGTGGTCGGCGCTGCAGGGCCGCTCCGTCGTGCTGGTCACCGGTCGGCACGACGCCAGCGTGCCCAACGATGACGCCCTGGTGCGCGAACACCTGCAGGCGTTGGGCCTGCGCGTCACCATCGTCACCGACGCAGCACCGGCGATCGATGCCGCCGGTGCGAGCCTGATCGTGATCTCCTCGACCGCCGCCGCCAACGTGCTGGGCGACAAATACGCGCGAACGCCGCTGCCGGTGTTCACCTGGGACACGCACGACTACCCCAACCTCGGCCTGACCGGGCCGCGCCTGCACCACGACTACGACGTGGTCGATCCCGTCCAGCATTTCGCCGCGAGCTTTTCGGTGCTGTACGGCTATGGCGCCAACAGCACCTCGCAGCTCAGCCGCGCGGCGGGGCTGAAGCCGCAACTGTTCGGCACGCTGTATCTGGAGCCGGCCACCGTGGGCTGGGGTCACCCCGGTCCCGGCGGCCGCGTGATCGTCGACTTCAACGGCACGCCGCGACAGGCGGGCGTGTTCACCTACGAGCGCGATGCCACGCTCGCCAATGGCCAGGTCGCGCCCGCCCGGCGCGTCGCGTTTTACCTGTCCGATGCCAACTTCCACCTGCTGACGGCGGTCCACGGCCCGGCGGCGCGCGATCCGCAGCTGCGCGACTGGTACCGGGGACTGGCGCTGTTCGACGCCGCGATCCGCTGGGCGCTCAGTCCGCCGCCGTCGCGGCCGGCCTACGACCCCGCCGCCCTGCAGGCGCGGATCGCGCGCATCGCGCACGGCCGCAAGATCCTGTTCGTCGAGCGCATCAACGCCGGCGAGGGCCGACGCGCCGACACGGCGATCGTCGCGCATTTGCGCCAGCTCGGTTTCGATGTCGTGATCGCCGACCAGATGGACCCGCAGCGTCGTGCCGACGGCATGAATCTGGTGATCCTCTCCTCCACCTGCTCGAAGTACAAGCTGGCCAACAAGTACGTCGACGTGAAGGAGCCATTGATCGCGCTGGAGGGCCTGCTCTCCGACACCCTGCACTTCGCCGGGCGCGATCGCTACGTCGACTACGGCGAGCACGGCGAGGAGAAGGAGAGCGACGACCCGCCGACCCGCTATCTCGACATCGTCGGCGCCTGGAGTCCGATGGCGGCCGGCCTGCCGCCAGGTCCGGTGCGGGTGACCGAGCATGCCGGGGTGCTGAAGTGGGCGCGGCCGACGCCCGACGCGATCGTGATCGCGACCCTGCCGGGCGAGGCGTATCAGCGTGCGATCTTCGGCTATCCGGCGGGCGCGACGATGGCCGACGGCTTCGTCGCGCCGGCGCGCCGCGCGCTGCTGCCGCTGGACAACCCGACCTACGACGACCTGACCGTGCAGGGCAAGGCGCTGTTCGACGCCGTGGTGCTGTGGGCGCTGGGCGGTTCCGCCACCGTGCATTGAGCGCCTGGCGCGTCGGCCTGCTGCTGGCGGCGCTGCTGCCGTGGGCCGCGCGCGCCGCGCCAGCGCCCGGGTCTGCCGTAGCGCTGCGCTGCCTGGGCGCCCATACCATGCAGCCGCTGGTGGCCGACTGGGCGCGGCAGTTCGCCGCGCGGTATCCGCTGCTGCGCGTCGCGGTGCCCGATGCCACGCGCTACAGCGCGGCCGGATTCGATGCCCTGCTGGCGGGTCGCGTCGACTGCGTGACCTTCGCGCGCGAGCCGTTTCCTGCCGAAACCGCCGCGTATCGCGCGCGCTTCGGCGGCAAGCTGCTGATCGTCCCGGTCGCCGGCGGCAGCTTCGACACCCCGCACGGCACCTTCGCGCTGGCGGTCTATGTCCATGCCGGCAATCCGTTGCCGGGGCTGACCCTGGCGCAGCTCGCCGCGATCCTCGGCGGGCGCGGGCCCGACGGCATGGCGCTGACGCGCTGGGGCCAGCTCGGGTTGCGCGGGCGCTGGATGCAGCGACCGCTGCACGTCTATGGCATGACGCCGATCCGTGCCAGCGGCAACCCGCCGGGGATCGTCAACTTTCTCGACGATCGCGTGCTGCGCGGCCGTCCCTGGCGCGCCGATCTGCGCATCGAATCCGATCGCGCCGGCATGAGCGCGCTGCAGGCGATCGTGGCCGCGGTCGCGGCCGATCCCGCCGGCCTCGGCATCAGCGGCTTCGGCGACGCCCGGCCGGGCGCGCGTGCGCTGCCGCTGACCGCGGCGTCCGGGCAGCCGCTCGTGGCCGGCACGCCGGCCAGCGTGGCGGCCGCGCGCTATCCGCTGGCGCGCCGGATCTATCTCGGATTTCGCGTGCCCGCGGCCGGGCCGCTGCCGCCTGCGCTCTGCGCCTGGCTCGACTTCGTGCTCGGGCCGCGGGCGCAGGCGCGGATCGGCACCCACGCGATGCATTTCCTGCCGCTGACCGCGAGCGCCCTGGCGCAGGCACGGCGGCGCGTGCGCGATGCGGGTTGCGCAGCGTCCCCGCCGCCGCGCTACCTCGCGGCGGATGGCGCGCTGCGGGTGGTCGGCTACAACGACATGCGGTGGCTGCTGGAAGCGATCGACCGGCGCTACGCGCGCGCCCATCCCGGCACGCGTTTCGACCTGGTGCTGCACGGCACGCGCAGCGCACCGCCGGCGCTGATCGCGGGAACTTCGGTCTTCGCGCCGATGGGTGCGGACTTCAGCGATGCCGATCTCGCGGCCTACCGGCGCGCGGTCGGCACCGATCCGCTGCGCTTTCGCGTCGCGCACGATGCGCTGGATCCGCGCGCGCGCTCCGCGCCGCTGGGTGTGTTCGTCAATGCGCGCAATCCGCTGACGGCGATTCCGGTCGCGGCGCTGGCACACGTGTTCGCATCGGCTTCATCGCATGGTGTGCCGGTCACGCGCTGGGGACAGCTGGGCCTGACCGGTGCCTGGGCCGGACGCGCGATCCATCCCTGCGGTCTGGCGCCGCCGACCGCGCTGGGCACGCTGTTGCGACGGCGGCTGTTTCCGCATCGCTCCTACGCCGCCGGATACGCCGGTTATGCCGAATCGGCCGCGGTGATCCGCCGCGTCGCCGAGGATCCCGACGCGCTGTGCTTCGCCGATCTCAACATGAGCCGTGCGGGGGTCAGGGCGCTGGGTCTGATCGACGCCTCGGGGCGCCTGTCGCGCGGCACGCGCGCCGGCATCATCGCCGGGCGCTATCCGCTGGACCGGCATCTGCTGATCGATGCCCGGCAGGTGCCGGGCCATGCGCTCGATCCACGGGTGTGCTCGTACCTGCGGCTGGTGCTGTCGCGCGCGGGCCAGGCGCTGATCGCCGCCGCGCCGCCGCACTATCTGCCGCTGAATGCCGGCGAGCGCCGGGTCGGACAGGCGCAGCTGGCGCGGGCCTGTCGGCCTGTCGCGCTCAGCGACTGATGTCCTCGAGCGCGACGCCGCGGGTGGCCGGGCCGAACACGCCGATCGCGACGATGCCGACCACCATCGCGATGCCGATGAACGTGGCCACCGCCGCCACGCCGCCGGCGTTGAGGAAGTAGCCGATCGCCAGGCCGGCGAAGGCGGCGGCGATGCGGCTCCACGAATAGACGAAGCCGACCGCGCGCGCGCGGATGCGCGTCGGATACAGCTCGGCCTGGTAGTTGTGGTAGGCGTAGGACATCACGTTGGCCGCCAGCGTGAACAGCACGCCCAGCGCGATCAGCGCCGCCGGCGCGGTGGCCTGCGAGAACGCCAGCATCGCCAGGCCCATCGTCACCAGGCCGAGCACGATCTGCAGCTTGCGCTCGACGCGGTCGGCGAACAGCGTGCCGAGCAGCGGCCCGACCGGGTTGGCGATGGCGATGATGAAGGAGTATTCGAGGCTGTGCGTCAGCGCGATGCCGCGGTGGATCAGCAGCGTCGGCACCCACGAGGCGAAGCCGTAGAAGCCGATCACCTGGGCCATGTTGAACACCGACAGCATCAGCGTGCGGCCGCGGTAGCGGGCGGAGAAAATCTCGCCGAAGCGGCCCTCGCCGCCCTCCTCCACGACCGGCGGCCGCGGCTCCGGCAGCGCGCGCCCGGTTTCCGCGATGACCTTGCGCTCGATCATCGCCATCACCGCCTCGGCTTGCTCGCGGCGGCCCCTCAATGCCAGCCAGCGCGGGCTCTCGGGAATGTGGCGGATCAGTACCCAGACCACCAGCGCGCCGACCGAGCCGATCAGCACCACCCAGCGCCAGCCGTCCAGGCCCAGCGGGCTCAGCGGTACCAGCAGCCACGCCAGCAGCGCTACCACCGGCACCACGCAGAAGGTCACGAACTGGTTGATCGAGAATGCGCGGCCGCGTTCGGTGCGCGGGATCAGCTCGGAGATATAGGCGTCGATGGTCACCAGTTGCACGCCGAAGCCGACGCCGGCGATGAAGCGCCAGATGTTGAGCCATTCGCCGCGGGTCTGGAACGCCATGATCGCGGTGCAGACCACATACCAGACCAGCGACGCCGTGAAAACCGGCCGCCGCCCGTAGCGGTCCGCGGCCTGGCTGAAGATCACCACGCCCACCCACAGGCCGGCGAAGGTGCTGAAGACGAAGGTGCCGAAGCCGGCGATCTGCAGGCCGGCGAGGCTGGCGAAAAAGCCCAGCGATTGCGGCTCGAACAGGCCCGACCGGATCATGCCGGGCGCGACGTAGCCGGTGAAGAACAGGTCGTAGAACTCGAACAGGCCGCCCAGCGAGATCAGCACCACGATGGTCCAGACGGTGCGCGACGGGGGCAGGCGGTCGAGGCGGGCGGCGATGCGGGCGGCGTCGATGGCGGACACGGCGTCGTGGAACTCCCGGGCGTGGCAAACCGGCCCCTCGAACAAAGGACGGGACGGCGGAGAGGGGTGTTCCGTCGTCCCGGCGCTCCCTCGCGGGAGGGTTGCGTCAGAACCGGATCGAGGCGCTGGCGTACACCAGGCGTCCGATCGGCGAATACGTGCCCACGTCGGCATTGTTGTCGTTGGCATAGGCCAGCGGCGAAATCGGCGGCAGTCGGTTGAACACGTCGTTGACGCCCAGCGCCACCGACCAGCCCTTGATCTCGCTGCCCTGCAGCGTGCGACCGTAGCCCAGACGCAGGTCCCACGCCATGTAGCGCGGCACCGCGGCCGTCTTGCGCGCGGTATTGGCCCAGTAGACGATGCCGCCGGCGCCCTGGTCGGTCACCGACGAGACGTAGGTGTTGCCGACGGTCAGATCCCAGTGCCCGTAGCGCCAGTCGGCGGTCGAGTAGACGCTGTAACGCGGGATCGTGCCCTGCACACCGGTGCCGCCGTTGGTGACGTGGCCGGCGTACTGGAAGTAGGGCTGGATCGGCAGCGCCTGGAACAGGTACGAGGTGAAGATCACCGCGTTGGTGGTGAAGGTGAAGGTGCCGTAGTCGCGGGTGGGCAGGTAGTACTGGCCGGTCAGGTTGAATGAGCGCACGCGGATGCCGCCGAGATTGGTGAAGCGGTCGACGGCGTAGACGTTCTCGTTGTTGCCGGCCTGCAGATAGCTCAGCAACTGGCCGGGCGTGGTGAACTGCTGCGCCCCGGGCAGGCCGGGGAAATTGCCGTAGGTGACGTTGCCCGCGAACGGCGAGGCCGCACCGAGCTGGTTGACGCTCTGCAGGATGTTGGTGAAGCCGATGCCGCCGGGGAAGCCGCGCTGGTCGACCTGCGAGAAGTCCAGCGACACGTCCAGGCCCGGGATCGCGCGCGGTGTCAGGGTCACGCCGAGAAAGCGCGTGATCGCGGTGCTCGGCTTCAGTCCGGGATTGTTGCCGTCCTCGCCGTTGAACTGCAGGCCGGGAATGCCGAACACGGTCTGGATCACGCCGGCGCCGACCTGGCGCGTGTCGGTCGGACCGAACATGGCGTACAGCGTCGGTGCCGTGAACGACTTCGAGATCGATCCGCGGAAGGTCACCTGGGCGTCGATCGGCTGCCAGCGGAAGCCGACCTTGGGCACCACCTTGCCGCCCGAGTAGCTGTAGTGCTCGGCACGCACGGCGGCGATCAGGTCCAGCGCGTGCGCGCCCGGCACGGTGAAGTGGCGTCCGGTGATCGGCGCGCGCACTTCGCCGAACACGTCGCGGATCACGCGGCTCTTGGCGAACGGATCGGCATACGTGCCGCCGATCCAGCGCTGCGCCGTCGGCCCGGTATTGGTACCGTTGGGGTCGGTGTAGGCGGCCAGGTATTCGCGGCGCACACCCAGTCCGAACGCGACGCCGAGCGGGCCGCCCGGCAGTTCGAAGGCGTTGCCGGCGATGCGCGCGTCGAGTGAATCGAGCTTGCTGAAGGTGTGGATGAACTCGGTGCCGTAGAGGTTGTCGAGCATCGCCGGGTTGAGCCCGGCCGCGGTCGCGAACGGATCCAGTGCCGGCTGCAGTACCAGGCCGCCGTTCGTGCTGAAGCCGCCGTAGACCTTGCTGTAGCCGCCGCCCGCGAGCGGATTGCCGTTGGCGTCGTAGCCGCCGGCGATCGCCAGCGGCAGGTTGGGTCCGTAGATCACGTTGCGCTGCTGCTGGTCGAGCGCGTTCTGGCTGTGATCGACGCTGGCCTGCCAGCGCCAGCCGCGGCCGAGACTGCCCTTCAGACCGCCGCTGACGCGAAAGGCGCTGGCGTAGTCGTAGTACTGCTTGGGTCGGGCGAGGTCGCCGAAGGTCACCTGCGCGACCGCGCCGTTGACCGGGTTGTAGGGCGCGCCCTGTGGCACCGTCACGCTGGTGTTGAGCGGCAGGAACTGCGCGAAGCTCTTGGTCCGCGCCAGGATCACGTCGCCAAATGCGGTCAGGCGGTCGTCGGGCAGCAGCGCGGCGTCCAGTGTCGCGGCCAGGCTGTTCTGCTGCTGGCGCAGCAGCAGGGTCTGGTAGTCGGAGAGGTTGTAGCCGGAGGCGATCTGCGCCGGGGTCTCGGCGAGGTAGGTGCCGTTGGCGATCAGCTGGCTGATGCTGGTCGCGGTCGCGTTGGCACCGGTCGGATTGGTCTGGCTGGGCGAGTCCAGGCCGGGCGCCAGCTGCGCGCCGGGGTACTTGCCGCCGTAGCCGAGGGTGCCGGGAATGTTCGACAGGCGGCCGTTGAGGCCGGCGCTGAACGGACGCTGGTACTGGTATAGCGGCGAGCTCTTGGCGCTGCTGCCGACGACAGTGATGTTGACGCCGTGCAGGCGCGTGCCGGCGATGAAGTAGCCTGACTTCTGCTCGTAGTTGCCGCTGGCGGTGCCGTAGCGCATGCCGACCTCGGCGCCGCGGTAGTCCTTTCTGAGGATGATGTTGACCACGCCGCCGATGGCGTCGGAGCCGTAGATCGCCGAGGCGCCGTCGCTGAGCACCTCGATGCGCCCGATCGCCGCGACCGGAATCGCGTTGAGATCGACGAAGCTCTTGCCGCCGATGCCGGCGATGCCGCTGACCGACATGCGCCGACCATCCACCAGGACCAGGGTGTCGAGATTGCGCAACGCGATCTGCGAGCCGCCCGCGGTGTTCTGGTTGGTGTTGTTGGCGTTGGTGTTGCCGATGTTGCTGCGGCCGGCGAAGAACGGCACCACCTTGCGCAGCAGATCCAGCGCGTTGGTGGTCACGCCGCTGTCCTTGATCTGCTGCTGGCCGATCACGGTCACCGGAACCACGATCTCGTCGGGCTTGGTCGGGATGTAGGTGCCGGTGACAGTCACCTCGCGCAGGCGCCTGGAGTGCGCGGGCGCGGCGGGCGTGTCGGCGGCGCGAGCGGAACCGAACGCCAGGACGCTGCTGCCGCCGATGCCGAGCGCCAGCCAGATCGCGCGCAGCAGCGGATGATGCCGGTCGCTGTTCATGATGTTCATGCCTCCCCCTGATGCGGTGATCGATCGGGAAAATCAGCCGGTCTGGGCGGGACTCCCGGTCCTGCGCAGGCATCGCGTGCAGCGCTTCGTGACATCACGAGCGCTGCCGCCGATTCGTCGTTCAGTGCCGCGCATAGACCAGCACGCGGTAGCTGTTGTCGAAGTAGACGTTGGGATAGAACGGCGCGACCTCGCGCAGGATCTTCTTGCGCGGATCGACCGCGCCGTCGGCGTTGACCAGGAAGATGCGATCGCGCGCGCTGTCGAACGCCAGCGTGCGCGCGGTCGGTTGCGTGGTGACCGCCTGTTCGAGGCGATAGTGATCGGCGTCGACCTGGCGCACGATCACCAGGTTGGCGTCGACGCCGTTGGCGGTGATGATCGCGTGCCGCGCGGCGTCCCAGGCGACGCCGTCGTTGCCGCGGCCGATCGCGACAGTGGCGACCAGCATGCCGCTGTCGGCATCGAGCACGGCCAGCAGCGGATGTCCGCTGCGGCAGCCGACGAAAATGCGCCGGTCACTGGCGTCATAGGCCAGTCCGGTCGGTTGCCGGCAGGGCAAGGTGCTCCAGACGGCTGTCACCGCGTGGCGGCGCGCGTCGATGCGCGTCACCGCGTTGCGGTCCTGCTCGGCCATGAACACGTTGCCATGGCCGTCGGGCGCCGAGGCTTCGAGCTTGCGCGACGGCATCGGCAGCGTGGCGGTGACAGCGCCGCTGCGTGCATCCATGAAGGCGATCGCGCCGCTGTCGCCCATGGTGAACACCAGCTGGCCGGTCACCGGCTCGTAGGAACCGGCGTCGGCGTTGCGGCCGAAGCGGATGCGGCGCTGGGTCCGGAGCGTCGACAGCCGGAAGCGGGTCGTCGTGCCATCGCCGTTGACGGTGTAACCGAGGTCGTCGGCCGGCACCAGGATCGTGGCATTGGCACCCTGCGAGTCGGCGATGGTGGCAACCACGCGCCGAGTCGCGACATCGAACACGCTGACGCCGTCCTTGCGCCGATCGAGGAACAGGCGGTCACGGGTGGCATCGAAGGTCAGGTAATCCCATGCCGGCGCAGCGCCCGGCAGCACCGTCACCGACTGCAGGCGATAGAACGTCAGCGCCCGGGCCGCCGGCGCGGTGGTCAGGCTCAGCAGCACGACGCACGCGATGCCGCGCAGGCCGCCGCCGATCCGTCCCGCTGCGGGTCGTTGCTCGTGCAAGGCGTCACCGCACCGGCGGCAGTGCGAAGCGCAGCATCGCGCCGCTGTGACCCTGCGCGCCCGGCGAGACGGCCAGGAACAGGCGATTGATTTCCGGCACCAGCACGCCGGATTTGGCGCCCCTGGCACTGGGCACGTCGGCCAGCAGGCGGTAGTGGTCGGGATCCAGCTGCTGGTACACGCCCACTTCGCCGATGCCGCCCGGCACGTAGATGCGCTTGCGCGCGCTGTCGTAGAACACGCCATCGACGATCGCCGGCGCGTTCATCACCGCGACGGTCCTGCCGGTGTCGGTGTCGAGCACGAACAGCTTGCTGGGATCGCGGGTGACGATGAACAGCCGGTGGCCGCTGCTGTCGAGCGCCATCGACAGGTTGAGCCTGGCGCCGGACAGGGGCCAGCGTGCCAGCTCCTTGAGCGTGACCTTGTCCAGCACGGCGACGTAATCGTGATCGGCGACGTTGACGAACAGACGCCGGCCGTGCGGTTCGACCGCCACCGCCTCGGTATGGTCGGAATCGAAGCGGTGCTGCGCGTAAACGTGGCCGGTCAGCGGATCGACCTCGTTGAGAAAGCAGTCCTTCATGCCGACGTCGCTGCCGCCGGTGACGATGTAGAGCCGGCGGCTCGCTGCATCGTAGGTCATCGAGTCGGCACCCGGCGCCAGCCTGATGTGGCCGATGACCTTGTACGTGGACGCGTCGAGGATCACGGTGCCGGCCTTGCCGCTGTCGGAGACGATCAGCCGGTCGGGCCCGGGCAGGAACAGGATCCCGTGCGGCGTGCCGAAGGTGGTCAGGGTGCGCTCGTGCGCGCCGTTGGCCAGATTGAACACCTCCAGCGTGCCGTGGTCCTCCGCGGCCATGAACAGCCGGTTGCCGCGGATGTCGGCAGCCATGTGATCGAAATCGCCGCTGTAACCGGGCAGTTCGGTGCGGCCGAGCAGCTGCAGCGGCGCCGCGGCGGCAGCGGCGCCGCCGGAGTTCAGCGCCAGCAGCGTGGCGAGGATGACGAGGTGCAGACGTTTCGGCATGAGCAACATCCAGGCAGTAGAAATCGGGGGTTGCGCAGGGGGCCGCCGCGGGACCGGCTTCAGTCGCGAGCCATCAGCGCGGCGACCGAGGTGATCCGTGGACGCAACGCGTCGCGCAGGGCCTCGGCCCGCTTGAGCAAGGCCTGTTGGCTCTCGCCGCGCGTGTACGGAAACACGAACGAGATCGCGCCGACGCTGGCGCCCGAGCGATCCAGCAGCCACAGCTCGACCTCGAAGCGCTTGCCGTCGGCGTTGATCTCGAGCTTGGGCTTGCCGCTGGTGACGACGCCCATGTCGTCGCTGTCGCCGGGCTTGCCGATGCGGCCGAAATTGGACGCCACGATCACGTTCTGCCTGCCGCCCGGCGGCGTGACATGCATGCCGATCACCAGCAGGTGCGGATGTGCCGCGAGGGTCTCGTCCACCAGCTTCTGCGCCAGCGTGTCCGCGGGCGGCGCGTCGGCGACGAACGGGAACGGATCGAACAGATTCTTCAGAGTCAGGATGTGTCGGCGCAGCTGGTCACGGATCGCGAACGCCCGCTGCTCGAGCGCACCCTTGTCGGCACCCGCGTGATACGGGAATACCACGCTGAGCGCACCGATGGTGTCCTTGACCATGTCCTGCAGCGGCATCTCGACCTCGAAGCGACTGCCGGCCTTGTTGACCTCGAGGTTGGGCTGGCCGCTGCGGATCACCGCCAGATCGTCGGCGTCGGCGGGCTTGCCGATGCGGCCGATGTTGGAGGCGATGATCACGTTGCCGCTCTTGCCGGGTGGCGTGACGTGCAGCGCCATGATCAGCACGCCGGGCTGCGCCTTCAGCGTCTTGTCGACCAGATGCTGCGCGTAGATGGGTGGTGCGCCGGTGCCTGCGGCGGTGGCTGCAGCCGGGGTCGTCAGCAGCGCCAGCGCGAAGGCGGCGGATGCGGGCAGGGAGAGGCGACGGATCATGGCGGGCTTCCTGGCGGGCAAGACGGGAGAGGGCGCGGACAAGGCGGGTCTCATCGCGCGGATGCGGATCGGCACAGTGGCGGCGCGGTGCGCGGGTTCGGAGGCCTGGGTGCGTGCGACATCGGTCTGGACGTCCATCCGTCTGATCCTGGAGTCACGCGGACGCCGCGCGAGTGCGGCGACCTTAGGCGCCGTTCCTGAAACGATCCTGAAACGCCGATTAATGAAAAGTCGGCCGTGGCGCTGCGTCGCAGCAATGACGACGGGTTGTGCAGTGCGTCACCGGAGCGGGGTTGCGCTGGCCTAGACTCGCGGCCACTCGGACGCAGGCCGGATGCGCGCGTGAAGGTACTGATCGTCGAAGACCAGTTGCGGCTGGGCCAGTTTCTCAAGCAGGGCCTGAGCGAGCGCGCCTACACCGTGACCTGGGCGCAAACCTGCGGCGAGGCGCGCGATGCGCTGTCGGAAACCGGTTACGACGCGATCCTGCTCGACCTCAGCCTGCCCGACGGCGACGGACTGCAGCTGCTCTGCGAGTGGCGGCGCAACGGTTTCAACGAACCGGTGCTGATCCTCAGCGCGCGCGACACCGTCGAGGACCGCATCAAGGGGCTCGACCTCGGCGCCGATGATTACCTGCCGAAGCCCTTCAGCTTCGAGGAGCTGCTGGCGCACGTGCGCTCGCTGCTGCGTCGGCAGTCGGCGGTCAAGCAGGCGGTCCTCGAGCACCGCAGCATCCGCCTCGATCTGATGGGACACACCGTGCACCTGCACGAGCAGCCGGTGGACCTGACCAGCCGCGAGTTCGCGCTGCTCGAGATTTTCATGCAGAACGCCGGCCGCATTCTCACCCGCTCCTACATTTCCGAGAGCATCTGGCCGGGTCTGGTCGACACCAACCTGCTCGACGTCTACATGAGCCGGTTGCGCACCAAGCTCGAGATCGGCAGCGAAGCTCCGGTGTTCAAGACCCTGCGCGGCATCGGCTATCAACTGGTATGAGGTCGATTCGCGCGCGCATCACCGTCTGGTATGCGCTGAGTGCGACGACCACGCTGGCGCTGCTGTTCGCGATCGGCTACCTGCTGCTGCAGAACTACATCGTTCACGATCTCGACCTGCTCAACCGCGCCGAGTTCGAGCAGATCCGCGCGCGCCTCGGTCACGACTACGGCGCGCTGACCCCTGCGATCATCGACCAGCGCATCCGCGAGACCACCGACTACGCCTCGGTGCTGTTCTACATCAACATCGATTTCCCCAAGCACGGCATGCTGTTCTATTCGAACAATCTCGATGGCCGGCCGATTCCCGACGTGCCGCGCAAGCACATCTACAACACCGCCGTGCCCGGCATCGGCGAGCTGCGCGTCGCCGAGTTCATCATGCCGCCGTTCGACGTCACCATCGGCACGCCGACGCGGCAGATGCGCCAGGTGATGGACGCCTACGTCGAGGTCTGCGCGGCGCTGCTGGCCGCCATGCTGCTGATCAGCGCCGCGATCGGCATCGGCCTCAGCCGGCTGGTGCTGCGCCCGGTCCGGCTGATCGGCGCGACCGCCAACCGCATCCGTTCCGACAACCTCGCCGAGCGCATTCCGGTGCCCGCGGTGCGCGACGAGATCTCCGACCTCGCACGCCTGCTCAACCAGATGTTCGATCGCCTGGAATCGTCGTTCCACCAGGTGCAGCGTTTCACCGCCGAGGTCTCGCACGAGCTCAAGACGCCGCTCTCGCTGGTGCGTCTGCACGCCGAGAAGCTGCTGGTCGACGGCAACCTCGAGCGCCGCCACGAGGAGGCGGTACTGGTGCAGCTGGAGGAGCTGGCGCGCATCAACCAGATGATCGACGAGCTGCTCTTCATCTCGCGCGCCGAGGCGCACGGCGTCACCCTGCAGCTGACCGTGCAGGACCCGGGCCGCTTCCTGCAGGGCATCGAGCCGGATCTGCGCGCGTTGACCGAACATCGCGGGCGCCGGCTGGTCTGTCGGCATCGCGGCGCCGGGCGCGTGGCGATCGAGGACAAGTGGCTGCGCCAGGTGGTGTTCAACCTGCTGGCCAATGCCTTGAGCGTCTCGCCGCCCGACGGCCGGATCACGCTGAGCTCGGAGATCGACGCCGCGGTCTGGCGCGTCTGCATCGAGGATCAGGGGCCGGGCCTGACGGGCGACCAGTACGAGCGCGCCTTCGAGCGCTTCGTGCGCTTCCATGTGCCCTCCGGCGAGGACCGCGGCAGCGGGCTCGGCCTTGCCATCTGCCGCAGCATCATCGATCTGCATGGCGGCCGAATCTACGCCGCCCCGGGGACCGATGGCATCGGCCTGCGCGTCACCTTCGAGCTGTCGGTGGCGGCGTCGACCGCGGCCGATCACGCCTAGGCGTGCGCATGCGCCGCTCCCGGTGGCCCATCAAGGCGCCGGGCCCGCCCGGGCAGGCAGGCGAGGGCCATGGCCGCGCCGTCCGCGCTGCCGCCCGGGATCGCGGCTTCGGCTTCACTCCGGCTGCAGGCATCCGACCCGATGACCGTATCCATCGAAGTACTCACGCGGCCCATCTTCGCAGTCGCGCCTTGCGTGTCCTGCTGGAGGGCATTCCGCCTCCCTTCCTGCTCGGCCTTGAAGCAGACGGCGGCCTGGCGCGCGCGGTCAGCGTCGCTGGGGAGACCGTCGGCTTCCTGAGCGTCACGCCGGAACGCGAGGCGATGATTGCCATCCACCCGGACCATCAAGGCAAGGGTGTCGCCACCGCGGCACTCACCTTGGCCAGGGACATCGCGCTGAACGAGAAGGCGATGCACTGGGTCAGCGCCATGGCCGGGACCGGCCGGCCGAGCAGCGGCTTGCTGGCAAGATTCGGCGCCGTGGAGGTCGATCGCAGCGGCGACGTGATCCGGTATCATATCGTTCTCGCCGATGCCTGACGATGCGATCCGCAGCCGCTTCATGACCCGGCCCGGCTCGCACGCCGGCTCCCGGCACGATTGTTCCCCCGGGAGTCGATGCCATGAAGCATCTCGTCACGCTGGCCTTCCTGCTCGTTGCCGCAGGGTTCTATGTTGCGGGCATGACCACCGGCGTGGTGGCTTTCGCTGGCGCCGGCGTGCTGGCCGAGGGCGCATTCTGGTTCCGGCTGAAAGCCAAAATGGGGAAGTAGGTTCCCGGCGCGCTTGATTGCGACCGCCCCTCGGGCAGTACCGCCGCACGATCATGCCGTCGTCCAGTCTCAGCCGCGCGAGGCCCAGGTCCAGTACAGCCCCAGGTAGGCGACGCCGTGCCGCGCGCCGACCACGCTGCCACCGGCCGAGAACAGCAGGCTGAAGTCCGGCGTGAAGTTGTAGTACCCGCCCAGATTCAGCAGGGTGTAACCGCGGTTGGCGAGCGCCTGCGCGTTCTGGCGAAACACCTCGCCGCCCAGGGTCAGCTTCGGCCCGATGTCGCGCTGGACCAGCAGCCCGCCGAACCAGGAGTTCCGCATGCCGGGCGCATGGTTGATGTCGAGGCCGCCGCCGCCGCAGGACGTCCACGGGCCCCAGCTCTTCTGCGCCCACAACGGCAACCGGTACCACGTGCGGCCGTTGCCGAGGCCACGGGTGGCGCTGCCGGTGGCCAGTTCGGCCATCGGGAAGATGCCGATCTGCGGACGGTCGCGGGTTTCGTCGAGTAGCCGGTACTTGATGCCGACCTCGATATCGCCGAAACCGAACGCGCTGCCGCCCACCGCCGGCGCGAAGTAGCTGAACGGCAGGACGACGTGGAACTGCATGTTGCGGGCGATGCCGCGGTTGTACTCAATCGCCGGGCCGGTCACCGCATCGCTGCCGTCGGACCGGTCGCTCGTCGAGAAGACGTAGAACTCGTTGTGGCGGTAATCGACCGGATCGGGATCATCGGTATAGAACGGCGGCCCGGCGTGGACCCGGGCGATGCCGGTCGCGAGCAGCAGCAAGGCCGGCAGCAGGTGCCACAACAGCATCCGCGTGGCCGGGATGTCCGGCCAGGGCGACCTCCCTGTTGATCCGGGAGTGCGCGGGGTGATGTTCTTGTTCGTGTCTGGCATCGCGCGATTCTGCATCCGGTGGTTTGCAGAAGGCTTTCCGCCCCATCGGGGCCTCTGACGCGCAAGGGGCAGGCGCACCGGCAAAGTCGCGCCGACCCCATGCGGTCGCGATCATGCCCGCATGCAGCCAGGGCGACGATGCTTACGAAATCGTATGCATGGCGAGTCGGCGGCGTAGAGGGCTGCGCCGCATGCTGGCCTTCACGTCGACCGCACGGGAAAGCCAGCCATGGGCCATGCCCTGGCCGCGATCTTCCACTGGCTGGGTGCCCTGCTGCATCTTGGCCACCCGGCGGCCGGCTGCGCGCCAGCGTCCCTGCCGCCGCTGCCGCCCGCGGCGCTGATCGCGCATGCCGAGCAGGCCAGCGGCGGCTACGCGGTGCAGATGGTCACGCTCTGCCGCGACGGCAAGCGCGTGCTCGAGGTCAGCAGCGTCGGCCGCAGCGGTCTGGCGGTCGTGGACTTGCGCCGTGGCGACAACACCCTGCTCGATCTGCGCTGGGACGGCTGGTGGCAGCGCCTGCTGCACCCCGATCAGCTGCGTGCGGTCGCGGTTGCGGAACGTCCGCGCCTGGATCTGGTCCAAGCCCTGCAGCGGATCGAGGATCCGCCGCACCTGCGCGTGGCTCGCTTGCAGTACATTGACGGCAGGCCGTGCTGGGTGTTCGAAGTCGGTGCGGGAGGCGACCTCGCGCACTTGGTCGTGGACGGCAACAGCGGTCGCGTCCGCAGGGACACTGGCTGACCGCGGGAGAGCGCATGCGCATCTTGGTGGTAGAGGACGACAGCGAGACCCGCAGCTGGATTGCCCGCGGTCTGGCCGAGCAGGGCTATCGGGTGACCGCGGCCGAAGACGGCCACGAAGCGCTGTACCAGGCCACCGAGGGCGATTTCGACGCGCTGGTCGTCGACCGCATGCTGCCCAAGCTCGACGGCCTGGCCCTGGTGCGCGCGCTGCGCGCCGCGGCGGTGCGCACACCGGTGCTGATGCTGACCGCGCTGGCGGAGACGCCACAGCGGGTCGAGGGCCTCAACGCCGGCGCCGACGATTATCTCGGCAAGCCGTTCGCCTTCACCGAACTGGTGGCGCGCCTGCAGGCGCTGGCGCGGCGGCCGCCGCTGACGGTGCAGTCGACCATGCTGGAAACCGACGACCTGCGCATGGACCTGGCGCGGCGCGAGGTCAGCCGCGGCGGCCAGGTGCTCGACCTGACGCCGACCGAGTTCCGTCTGCTGGAATGCCTGCTGCGCAATGCCGGCAAGGTGGTCACCCGCACCATGCTGCTGGAGCAGGTCTGGCATTTCCATTTCGACCCGCGCACCAGCGTGGTCGAGACGCACATGTCGCGCCTGCGCACCAAGCTCGATCGCGGCTATGAGGATGAGCTGATCGAGACCGTTCGCGGCGTCGGGTACCGCGTGCGTGCGTTCCGTCCGCCGGCATAACACCACCACGCTGTTTCGTCTGGCGTTGCTGCTGGCGACGCTGTTCACGTTCGCCTCCCTGCTGATGGCCGGCGCACTCTACGTCAGCGTCACCCGCAGCGTCCGCGAGCAGCTGCACGATGACATCCGCGCCGACGCCCTCGATCTGGCCGCACTGGCGACCCATCGCGGCGTCGAGGCGCTGCGCCACGAAATCATCGACCGCATCGAGACCGACACGCCGCTGCCGCGCTGGTACGGGCTGTACAGCCCGGACGGCCGGCTGCTGGCCGGCAATCTCGCTGGCGGCGTGGCGGCGCCGGGCTGGTCGAAGCGTCCGCTGACGTTGCGCAATCTGCCGCCGGGCGAGGCCGGGCGCGATCACGAACTGGTGGTGCTGACGCTGGGTGTCGAGGGCGGCGACTGGCTGGCGGTAGGCCGCGACCGCTATTACATCAATGCGCTCGAGGACACCTTTGGCCGCGCCTTCCTGCTGATGATGCTGCTGACGGTGGGTGTCTCGCTGGCCCTGGGCGCCTGGCTGGGCCGGCGCCTGCTGCGCCGGGTCGGCGCGATGGACGCGGTGGCGGGCGCGATCATCGCCGGCGACCTCAGCCGGCGCATGCCGGCCAGCGGCAGTGGCGACGAACTCGACCGCATCGCGCACACGCTCAACCTGATGCTGGAGCGCATCGAGGCCCTGCTCGGCGAGGTGCGTCGGCTCGGCGCCGACATCGCCCACGATCTGCGCACGCCGCTGACGCGACTGCGCCGCCGGCTCGAGGATGCGCGCCAGCGGCAACCCGAGGGTATCGAGCTGGAGGCCACGCTGGAGCGCGCGCTGGGCGAGGTCGACGAACTGCTGGCGATCTTCGGCGCCCTGCTGCGCATCGCCCGTGTCGAGTCCGGCGAGGCCCGCAGCGGCTTCGCCACCCTGGATCTGAGCCTGCTGCTCGGCGAACTGGCCGACACCTACGGCGCCGTCGCCGAGGCCGAGGGTCGCGTCCTGGTCACCACGCTGGCGGCGGAGGTGCGCGTTGCCGGCGACCGCGAGCTGCTGGCGCAGCTGTTCGTCAACCTGATCGAGAACGCGATCCGGCACACGCCGGCCGGGGCCCGGATCGAGCTGAGTCTGACGGTGACCGGTGATCGCGCCCATGCCTGCGTGCGCGACAACGGCCCGGGCATCCCGGTCGAGGCGCGCGACGAGGTCCTGCTGCCCTTTCGCCGTCTCGATCGCAGCCGCCATACGCCGGGCTCCGGCCTCGGCCTGGCGCTGGTGCGCGCCATCGCCGAATTGCACGATGCCACCCTCGGTCTGGCCGATGCCGGGCCGGGGCTCGAGGTCTGCATCGGCCTGGCGCGCGCCTGAGAGCGCCCGGGTCCTGCGGCGCCGCTGCCGGGCCGGCGCCCTATACTCGGCCTGCGCTGCGCAACGTGTCCTGCATCCACCGCCGTTGGCCTCGAACGCGGACCTGAAATCATGCGCATTCTGGTGGTCGAGGACTCGCCCCGGTTGGGTTCCACGCTGGCATCGGGGCTGACCCGCGACGGCCATCCCAGCGATCTGGCCGCCGACGGCGCGGCGGCGCTGGCGTTTCTCGAACGCTACCCTTACGACGTCATCGTTCTCGATCTGATGCTGCCCCGGATCGACGGCCTGCAGGTGCTGAAGACCTTGCGTGCGCGCGGCATCGACAGTCGCGTGCTGGTGCTGTCGGCACGCGACCAGGTCGATGATCGCGTGCAGGCGCTGAATCTCGGCGCCGACGACTACCTGACCAAGCCGTTTTCCTACGAGGAGTTGCTGGCGCGGCTGTACGCCCTGCTGCGACGCGGTGGCCAGGGCGACCTGCGCCTGCGCGCCGGTACGCTGGAGCTGGATCCGCACGCGCGCCTGGTGCAGGTGGACCAGCAGCCGCTGGCGCTGACGCCCAAGGAGTTCGCCCTGCTCGAACTGCTGTTGCGCGAGCGCGGGCGCGTGCTCAGCCGCAACGCGATCTTCGAGCGCCTTTACGACGCCACCAGCGCCTCCTCGGACAAGGTGGTCGAGGTGGTGCTGAGCACGCTGCGCGCCAAGCTCGCACGGGTCGGTGTCGGCGACCTGATCGGTACCCGCAGGGGCTTCGGCTATGTTCTCGAGTAGCGGCCGCGTCAATCGCTGGCTCAATGTCTCGCTGGCGCGGCGCCTGCTGGTGGTGCAGATGGCCGGTCTGCTGCTGCTGCTGGGCGGGCTGTTCTTCATGCTCGACTGGAGCATCGACTATCAAATCTACGGGCGCATGGATGGCGATCTGCTGGATCACGCGCGCAGCTACGCGCGGCTGGTGAGCGCCGGCCATGCCGATGCCCTGCCGCAGCGCGAGCCGGCCGATCCGGGCGTGCGCACGCGCGAATGGGTGCGCCTGCTGGCGCCGGGCGCGCGGCGCGGCAGCGTCGCGACGAATCCGCCGGATCTGGCGCCGCCGCGGGCGGTGATCTCCGGCCGGCCGCTGTTCTACGACGTGCCATTGCACCCGGGGCGTGCGCGTGCGGTGGCACTGGCTCTGAGCCCGCGCGGTTTGCCGCGAGTGCTGGTGGTCGCCGAGGACCTCAGCGCCAAGGACTGGCTGGAGCATCGATTGCACTTCGCGCTGTGGGTCGGGGTGGTGCTGGCCTCGATGCTGGGGGCGCTGCTGGCGGTCGCCAGCGTGCGCCGCGGCCTGCGTCCGCTGGACGCCTTCAGCGCGGCGGTGGCGCGACTGGATCCCGAGCGGTTGCCGGATACGTTGCCGGCGCCCGGGTTGCCGCTCGAGCTGGTGCCGCTGCGGCGTGCCCTGGATGCCGCGCTGGCGCGCGTGGCCGCGGCGCTGCAGCGCGAGCGCCGCTTCTCGCGCGACGTCGCGCACGAGCTGCGCACCCCGCTGGCCGAGATCCGCATCGCCGCCGAGCTGGCCGAACGCGAAGCGGCGCCGCCGGCGCGCGCCGCGTTCGCTGCGGTGCTGCAGAGCGCCGAGCGCCTGCAGCGCACCATCGACAGCCTGCTCGCGCTGACCCGCTACGAGGCCGGACTGGCGCAGCCGGAGCCGGAGCCGCTGGATCTGGCCGTGCTGCTGGCGCAACGCGTCGCGCTGGCGGCGCGTCTGGGTGCCGCGCGCGGCGTGCGCTTCGATGCCGCGCGGCCCGGTGAGCGCTGGGTGCTGAGCGATCCCGCGCTGCTCGAGCGCATTCTCGACAACCTGCTGCAGAACGCGGCGGCATACGCATCGCCGCACAGCGCCGTACAGCTCGACTTTGGCGACCCCGCCGCGCCGCTGCTGCAGATTCGCAACGCCGCGCCCGACCTCGTGGCGGCCGATCTCGTGCATCTCGGCGAACGCTTCTGGCGCAAGTCGCCGGCGCGCGAGTCCGATGCCCATGGCGGCCTCGGTCTGGCGCTGGCGCGCACGCTGGCCGGCGTGCTCGGGCTGCAACTGCGTTTTCGACTGGACGCCGGCGCCCTGGTCGCCGAGCTGGGGCGGTTCCGGACCCTGGACGGCTGAACGCGGCGCGATCCCGGTTTTCGTCGACGGCGCTCGCCGCGGCGGCGGCGACGCGGCAAGCTGCGCGCATGGACGCTCCGCTGCAGCTGCTGCACCTCGACGAGGCGCTGGTCGCCGTCAACAAGCCGGCGGGTCTGCCGGTGCATCGCTCGGTCTACGTCGGCCCGGCTGACGATTTCCTGATCGACCGTCTGCGCGCGCAGGTGCCGGGGCCGCTGCATCTGGCGCATCGACTCGACCGCCCGGCCAGCGGTGTACTGCTGGTCGGACGCAGCGCCGGCATTGCCGCCGCGCTGGGCGCGCAGTTCAGCGACGGCGCGATCGCCAAGACCTATCTTGCGGTCGCGCGTGGCTGGCCCGAACCGGCAGCGGGCAGCATCGACTACCCCGTGGCGGGCGCGCACGGCGCCGGAGTGCGCAAGGACGCCCGCACGCACTACCGCACCCTGGCGACGGTGGAGGTGGCCATCGCGCTGGGGCGTTATCCGCAGCAGCGATATGCGCTGCTGCAGATCGAGCCCGAGACCGGGCGCTTCCACCAGATCCGCCAGCATCTGGCACACGTGCACCACCCGCTGATCGGTGATGGCCAGCACGGCCGCGGCGACCACAATCGCCTGTACCGGCAGCACTTTGGCGTGAATCGGCTGCTGCTGCATGCCTGGCGGTTGCGGCTGACGCATCCGGCGAGCGGCGCGGTGCTGACCGTGCAGGCGCCGCTGGACGAAGCCTGGAGCGGCCTGCTGTCGCGCTTCGGCTGGCTGCAGCGGCTCGAAGCCGCTGCCTGATCCAGGTCAACGCGCCGCGCGCCGGCGTCGCCCAGCATGCACGCATGGATCCGGTCGAAACCCTGCGTGCCCAGCATCGCGCGCTGGACGAGCTGCTGCGCGCACACCTGGACGCGGTGATCGCGCTCGATTTCGCCACCGCGCTGGCGCGCCTGGCGGTCTGGCAGCATGCGTTCGCGTTGCATCTGCATGCCGAGGACCTGGCGCTGATTCCCGCGCTGGCCGATGTCGTCGCTCCGCGCTGGGTGGCACACGTGTACGACGCCGAGCATCGTCATCTCGAAGCCTTGGTGCGCGACTACGCGGGGCGCTTTGCCGGCGTGGTCGCCGCGCTTCCGGATGGCGTGGCGAAGCGGCGCAACATGGCGCTGGCGATCATCGACTCGGCTCATGTGCTGCGGCATGTCATCGACCATCATCATCAGCGCGAGGAGCAGGCGCTCTTCCTGGAACTGCCCGCGGCCGTGCTGGCACGCGCCGCGCACGCGGGCAGCGTCGAGGACGCCGCCGCGGGCGGTGACTGACCGCGCGGCCGCGATCTCGCGGCGGGAGAAAGGCGGCTGCTAGAATCGCGGCGACTCCGGATCGCCCCCATGCTCGCCGTCAGCCGCAGCCTCGTGATCCCCGAAGCCGAGCTGGTCGAGCGCTTCCTGCGCGCCGACGGCCCGGGCGGCCAGCACGTCAACCGCACCGAGAGCGCGGTCGAGCTGCGCTTCGACGTGGCGCGCTCGCCGTCGCTGCCGGAACCGCTGCGCGCGCGCCTGCTGGCGCGCCGCGACCGCCGCCTGACCGCCGCCGGCGTGCTGGTGATCCAGGCACGCCGTTTCCGCGACCAGGCCGCCAACCGCGACGACGCGCGCGCGCGCCTGCTGGCGCTGATCCGCGAGCAGCTGACGCCGCCCAGGCCGCGCATCGCCACCAAACCCACCCGTGGTGCCCGCGAGCGGCGTCTCGAGGGCAAGCAGCAGCGCGGGCAGATCAAGCGCAGCCGCCGCCGCGACTGGAGCGGCGATTGATCCCGGCGCTGCCGCGGCCGCGGGATCTGCCGCCGCGCATGCCGCATGGCGCCGATCATGCGTTCCGCCGCGCATGCCGGGTCGTGGTGCGACTGGCCGGCTGGCGACTGGCCGGAACGTTTCCCGATCGCGCCAGGCTGGTGCTGGTCGCCGCGCCGCACTCGTCGTGGTGGGATGGTGTCGTCGGCCTGCTGGTCAAGGTCGGCATCGGTGCCGACGTCAACTTCATGGCCAAGCGCGAACTGTTCGTCGGGCCGCTGGGCTGGCTGCTGCACCGGCTGGGCGGCATTCCGATCGATCGCGCCGCCGCCAAGGGCGTCGTCGAGCAGATGGTCGAGCGTCTGCAAGGCCGCGACGCGCTCTGGCTCGGCCTGACGCCGGAGGGGACGCGACGCGCGGTGCCGAAGTGGAAATCCGGCTTCTGGCACATCGCGCGGCGTGCCGGTGTCGATGTGCTGCCGGTGTATTTCCACTACCCCGAGAAAACCATCGGCGTCGGTCCGCTGTTCACGCTCAGCGACGACATGGATGCCGACATCGCGCGCATCCGCGAATACTTCGCGCCGTTCCGGGGCCGCCACCGCGGCGTGTGAGCGCCCTCAGCGTTCCGAGTGTCCCGGCTCGAAATAGTCGCCACGCGTGAACAGGCCCGGCCGGACCAAGTCGACGAAGGCACGCGCCTCGGGCGACAGGTACTTGCCCTTGCGTACCACCACGCCGTAGCTGCGCGGCGGAAAGTAGGCGCGCATGTTGCGCACGGCCAGACGCTCGCGATCGGCGGCGGTGATGCAGATGCCGGTGACGATCGAAAGGCCCAGCCCCATCGCCACATACTGCTTGATCACGTCCCAGCCGCCGACCTCGATCGCCACGGTATAGGGCACCTGGCGCTGCTGGAACACCAGGTCCACCAGCCGGAACGTGGTCAGCCGCTTGGGTGGCAGGATCAGACCGTAGGGCGAGAGATCCTCCAGGCGGATGTCGGCTTTCGCCGCGAGCGGGTGCTCGGGCGGCAGGATCAGCATCGGGTCGAAGTGGTGCACCGGCGCATAGTCGAGGTCGGGCGGCACGTCCAGCATCGAGCCGACGGCGAAGTCGGCCTGGTCGGCGCGCAGCAGAGCGAGCCCGTCGCGGCCGGTGACGTTGGCCAGCTCCAGGCGTACGTCCGGATAGCGCTCGCGATAGGCGCGCACCAGTGGCGGCAGCAGGTACTGGATGGTCGAGGTGCCGGCGGCGATGGTGAGGCTGGCGGCCTTGAATCCGGCGACGCGCGCGTGAAAGTCGCGATCAAGCTGTTCCCAGCCCTCCACCAGCGGTCGTGCCAGTTCGTACAGGGCCTCGCCGGAGCGGCTGAGGGTGACGCGACGGCGCGTGCGCTCCAGCAGTCGCTGGCCCAACTCGCGTTCCAGCGCGGTCAGTTGCAAGCTGATCGAGGGTTGCGACAGAAACAGCGCCTCGGCGGCGCGCGCCAGCGTCCCCAGCTTGACCGTGTAGACGAAGGCGCGCAGCTGCTTGAGCCGATTGCCCTTGTAGTAGTACCGCGGCTCGATCGCGGCGGGGCGCCCGATTCGCCTGCGCGGCTTTGCCTTTTGTTTCGTTGGCTCAGTCACTTGGAATAGTCATTGACTTGGTCAATGTTATGAATTGAAACATTTGCTTTGTCAAATCATGGATTTCACGCCTAGGCTGCAGCCGTCGTTCATCGCCGGAGTCCGCCCATGGCCGTTGCCGCCGACCGCTACCCGTCTGCTGCCCTGCAGGGCCTCGTGGTGCGCGCGCCCGATGGCGCCTCCGACCTGCTGACGCCGGCCGCGCTGGCCCTGCTGGCCGCGGTGCACCGGCGCTTCGACGCCCGCCGCCGCGAGCTGCTGGCGGCCCGCCGCCGACGCCAGGCCGGTCACGATGCCGGGGCGCTGCCGGACTTCCGCGCCGACACCGCGGCGATCCGCACCTCCGATTGGCGCGTGGCGCCGATCCCGGAGCCGCTGTGGGACCGTCGTGTCGAGATCACCGGGCCGACCGAGCGCAAGACCGTGATCAACGCGCTCAACTCCGGCGCGCGCGTGTTCATGGCCGACTTCGAGGACTCGACCACGCCCACCTGGGACAACCTGGTCGACGGCCAGCGCAACCTGCGCGATGCGGTCGCGGGCACGATTGCATACCGGGCCGTCGACGGCCGCGACTATCGGCTGGCGGAATCCGGTGCCGTGCTGATGGTGCGTCCGCGCGGCCTGCACTTGCCCGAGCGGCATCTGGAAGTCGACGGCGAGGTCATCGCCGGCGCGTTCTTCGACACCGTGCTGTTCCTGTTTCACAACGCCCAGCGCCTGGCCCAGCGCGAGCGCGGCCCCTATCTCTACCTGCCCAAGCTGGAGGCGATGGAAGAGGCGATGCTGTGGCAGGACGTGCTGGACTTCGGCGAGCGGACGCTGGGACTGGTGGCCGAGTCGATCAAGGTCACCGTGCTGATCGAGACCCTGCCCGCCGCGTTCCAGATGGACGAGATCCTGCACGCGCTGCGCGGGCGCATCGTCGCGCTCAACTGCGGGCGCTGGGACTACATCTTCTCGACCATCAAGACCCTGCGCGCGCACCGCGACCGCGTGCTGCCCGAGCGCGGCCAGGTGACGATGCAGGTGCCGTTCCTGCGCGCTTACGCCGGCCTGCTGGTGCAGACCTGCCATCGCCGCGGCGCGCTGGCGATGGGCGGCATGGCCGCGCAGATTCCGATCCGCGACCAACCCGATGCCAACGCCGCCGCGCTGGCCAAGGTCGAGGCCGACAAGCTGCGCGAGGTGACACTGGGCCACGACGGCACCTGGGTCGCGCATCCGGGCCTGGTGGCGGTGGCGCGGCGCGTGTTCGACGCGCACATGCCGACGTCCAACCAGCTGCACGTGCGCCGCGACGACCTGCGCGTGACCGCGGCCGATCTGCTGGCGACGCCCGCCGCCAGCATCACCCGCGCCGGCTTCGAGGCCAACATCGAGGTTGCGCTGCGCTATGTGGCCGCGTGGCTGGACGGCAACGGCTGCGTGCCCATCGACCACCTGATGGAGGACGCCGCCACCGCCGAAATCGCGCGCGCGCAGCTCTGGCAGTGGCTGCATCACGCCGATGGCGGCGGCGACGAACTGCGCTTGGCCGACGGCGCGCCGATCGACATGGCGCTGTTCGAGCGCGCGCTGGCGGCGCACACCCGCGCGCTGCGGGCCAGCGTCATTCCCGGTGCCGCCCGGATCGATGCCGCCGCCGCGTTGCTGGGCGAGCTGACGCGCGCCACCGAGCTCGCCGACTTCCTGACCCTGCCGGCCTACGGGCAGCTCGAATGATGCCGGGCCCGGGACAGCGGCTTGCACTGTCCCGTCGCCCGTCGTTTCGCTCCGCCTGACGCTTCCACCCTCGAGGGGCCCGCCATGAACGCATCGACACCAGCTACCGCGCAGCAGATCGCCCTGGACTGGACCAACAACCCGCGCTGGCGCGACGTCAGCCGCCCTTACGCCGCCGAGGACGTGGCGCGACTGCGCGGTACCGTGCATGTCGAGCACTCGCTGGCGCGGCGCGGCGCCGAGCGCCTGTGGCGTTCGCTGCACGAGCTCGAGTTCGTCAACGCGCTGGGGGCGCTGACCGGCAACCAGGCGCTGCAGCAGGCCAGGGCCGGGTTGCAGGCGATCTACCTGTCGGGCTGGCAGGTGGCGGCCGACGCCAACAGTGCGGGCGCGATGTATCCCGACCAGTCGCTGTACCCGGTCGACTCCGTACCCGAGGTCGTGCGCCGCATCAACAACACCCTGCTGCGCGCCGACCAGATCGACCACGCCGAGGGCAGGGACGGCCTCGACTGGCTGCTGCCGATCGTGGCCGACGCCGAGGCCGGCTTCGGTGGCGTGCTCAATGCCTACGAATTGATGAAACACATGATCGAGGCGGGCGCCGCCGGCGTGCACTTCGAGGATCAGCTGGCCAGCGCCAAGAAGTGCGGCCACATGGGCGGCAAGGTGCTGGTGCCCACGCAGGAAGCGGTGCAGAAGCTCGTCGCCGCGCGCCTGGCGGCGGACGTCGCCGGCGTGCCGACCCTGATCGTGGCGCGCACCGACGCCATGGGTGCCGGGCTGCTGACCGCCGACGTCGATCCGCTCGACCGCCCGTTCTGCACCGGCACGCGCACCGTCGAAGGGTTCCACGAGACGCGCCAGGGCATCGACCAGGCGATCGTCCGCGGGCTGGCCTACGCACCTTACGCCGACCTGATCTGGTGCGAGACCTCGACCCCCGACCTCGCGCAGGCGCGCCGTTTCGCCGAAGCCATCCAGGCGCGGTTCCCCGGCAAGCTGCTGGCCTACAACTGCTCACCCAGCTTCAACTGGAAGCAGCATCTGGACGCCGCCGCCATCGCGCGCTTCCAGAAGGAGCTGGCGGCGATGGGTTACCGCTTCCAGTTCATCACCCTGGCCGGATTCCATGCGCTCAACCATTCGATGTTCCAGCTGGCGCGCGCTTACCGGGACCGGCAGATGACCGCCTACGTCGAGCTGCAGGAAGCCGAATTCGCCGCGGAGAAAGACGGCTATACCGCCGTCAAGCATCAGCGCGAGGTCGGCACCGGCTACTTCGACCAGATCAACCAGGTGATCGCCGGCGGCCGGTCGTCGCTGTCGGCGCTGGCCGGCTCGACCGAGGAAGCGCAATTCCGGGCCGCACCGCGCGCCAGCGCCGCGTGAGCGCCGGCCACGCGGCCGGCGCCGTTCCGCGACGGCACCGGCCCGTGCGCGTCAGGCCAGCTGGAACGGCAGGTCGCGCAGGCGCTTGCCGGTGAGCACGAACAGCGCGTTGGCCACCGCCGGCGCGATCGGCGGCGTGCCCGGCTCGCCGATGCCGCCCGGCTTTTCACCGCTGTCGATGATCGCGACCTCGATCCTCGGCATGGCGTCCATGCGCAGCGGCGGGTAGGTGTCGAAATTGTCCTGCTGCACGCGGCCGTCCTTGATCGTGATCGCGCCGTACAGCGCCGCGCTCAGCCCGAACACGATCGCGCCCTCCATCTGCGCGCGGATCGTCTCCGGGTTGACCGCGATGCCGCAGTCCACCGCGCAGGTGACGCGGTGCACGCGCGGCTTGCCGTCCACCAGCGACACCTCGGCCACCTGGGCGACGTAGCTGCCGAACGAGGCGTGCACGGCCACTCCCCGGGCATGCCCGGGTGGCAGCGGTTTCGTCCAGCCGAACAATTCGGCGGCGCGCTCGAGCACCGCGAGGTGTCTTTTGGCTCCGGCCTTGCCCAGCAGCGCGCGGCGATATTCCAGGGGGTCGCGACCGGCGGCGTGCGCCAGCTCGTCGATGAAGCTTTCCATCGCGAAGGCGGTGTGGGTGTTGCCGACCGAGCGCCACCACAGCACCGGCACCGGCGCGGCCGGGGAGTGCAGCTCGACCGCGTAGGCGGGCGTCGCTTCGAGATAGGGC
This sequence comes from Lysobacteraceae bacterium, assembly GCA_028870665.1. GTDB lineage: Bacteria > Pseudomonadota > Gammaproteobacteria > Xanthomonadales > Rhodanobacteraceae > Metallibacterium. The sequence goes on along the minus strand of JAGWPB010000014.1, from coordinate 18,031 downwards.
GATCCGACGACGCCCTCGACCGAGACCGGATCGATGCCGTTCTTGATCATGCCGGCGCCGAAGGGCGTGCCGGCCATGATGCTCTGGCCGACGATGCGGTCGGTGAAGGCCGTCGGCAGTCCGTCGCTGCCCAGGACCGCCTGCATGCGATGCACGAACTGCGGCCGGTACCAGCCGCCGTGCATGTCGTCCTCGCGCGTCCACACCACCTTGACCGGCGCGGTGTGACCGGCTGCGCGCGCGGCCTTGGCGACCTGCACCGCCTCGCTGACGAAATCCGACACCGGGTTGGCGCGGCGGCCGAAGCCGCCGCCGAGAAAGGCGGTGACGATCTGGACCTGCCCGAGATTGAAGCCGAGGATGCGCGCCGCGCTGGCCTGGTCGCCGGTCTGGAACTGGGTGCCGGTGGTGACGCGGCAATGATCCGCGCCCAGCTCGACCGTGCAGTTCAGCGGTTCCATGGTCGCGTGCGCCAGATACGGCACGCTGTACTCGGCTGCGATCGGCGATCTGGCCGCCGCCAACGCGCGCGCTGCCTCGCCGCGCATCGCCGCCGGGCTGCCCGGCGTGCGCGCCAGCTTGCGGTACTGGGCCAGTTCGGCGGCGCTGTCGAAGTGCGCGCCGGGACCGAGATCCCAGTCGAGCTTGAGCGCGTCGCGGCCCGTTTTGGCCGCCCAGAAGTGCGCGCCGATCACGGCCACGCCGGTCGGCACCTCGACCACCGCGTCGACGCCCGGCATCTTGCGCGCGGCGCCGGCATCGAAGTGCCTGAGCTTGGCGCCGAACACCGGCGCGCGCGCGACCAGCGCCACGCGCACTCCTGCGGGACGTGCGTCGAGGCCGAATGCCGCGCGGCCGGTGATCTTGGCCGCTGTGTCGAGGCGCGGCGTCGGCTTGCCGATCAGGGTCCAGTCCTGGCGCGGCTTCAGCGCCACCGCCGCGCTCGGCAGCGGCAGTTGCGCGGCGGCCGAGGACAATTCGCCGAAGCGCGCGCGCTGCTCGCCCGCGATCACCACGCCGCGTTCGACGCGGCAGGCGCCGGGCGCGACGCCGAAACGCCGGGCCGCGGCCGCCACCAGCTGCGTGCGCGCCAGCGCGCCCACTTCGCGGTAGCGGTCGAACTCCGACATCGTGGTGGTCGATCCGCCGGTCATCTGGATGTGGAACATCGGGCTGGCATAGACCGGTGCCGCCGGCGCGTGCTCGGCGCGCACCATGCTCCAGTCGCATTCCAGTTCCTCGGCCAGCAGCATCGGCAGGGAGGTCCAGATGCCCTGCCCCATCTCCGAATGCGCCAGCACCACGGTGACGCGGTCGTCGGGCGCGATGTGCAGGAAGGCGTTGGGCGGCGGCAGGGCGGCGTCCGGCGCGGCCGCGGCCAGGGCACGACGACCGACCAGCGGCACGCTGAAGGCGATGATCAGGCCGGTGCTGCCGGCGGCGCTGCCGCGCAGGAAGCGGCGGCGACCCGGGTCGAGCGGTGTGTCATCGAAGCGTGCGTTCATGACTTCACCTCGCCCAGTTCGGCGGCGCGGTGGATCGCCGCGCGGATGCGCTGATAGGTGCCGCAGCGGCAGACGTTGCCGCTCATCGCGCTGTCGATGTCGGCGTCGCTGGGCCTGGGCGTGCGCCGGAGCAACGCCGCCGCGCTCATGATCTGCCCCGACTGGCAGTAGCCGCACTGGACCACGTCGAGCTCGGTCCACGCGCGCTGCACGGGATGGTCGCCCGCGGCGGTCAGGCCCTCGATGGTGGTAATGCGTTTGCCGGCGACCGCGCTTGCGGGCGTGATGCAGGAGCGGATCGCCTCGCCCTCCAGATGCACCGTGCAGGCGCCGCACAGGGCCTTGCCACAGCCGAACTTGGTGCCGGTCAGGCCGATGATGTCGCGCAGCACCCATAGCAGCGGCATGTCGGCCGGGGCCTCGACCTCGTGGGTCTGGCCGTTGACGATCAGTCGCATGACAACCTCCTCGTTCGTCGTCGCCGGGAAGTGCGCAGGAGAAGGCTACGCCCATCGCGCGTGAAGGGCGTGTGCGGTGCAGCAGGTGGCACGGCTACGACAGCGGATCGAGATCCGCCGGCGTATCGAGATCGCGTTCGAGCCCGGCTGCCGCGACCGCGCTCACCTCGGCGGCGCGCGCACGCAGCAGATCGCGGGCGCCGCGATCGCCGCACGCGGCAAGGGCGGGCCACCACGCGCGCGGCAGTACCGCGGGTACGCCGAGCACGCCGGCGTAGGCGCTGGCGCTGGCGTGCTGCGGATCGCCGCGCCACGCCGTCAGCAGACGCTGGAGATGCGCCACGGTCAGCGCCGGCTGGTCGCACAACAGCACCAGCGCGGCGTCGCAGTCGTCCGGCAGCGCGTCCAGACCGGCGCGCAGCGACGCGCCCATGCCGCGGGCCCAGTCCGCCGCCTCGGCGCAGCGCACGCGCGGGTCATCGCCGAGATCGCCCAGCGCGCGGCGCACGGCATCGGCCTGCGCGCCCAGACTGACGACCAGCGCGCGCGGATCCGTGGCGAGGGCCAGACCGGCCATGCGCGCGACCAGCGGTTCGCCGTCGATCAGCACGGTCTGCTTGGGCCGGCCCAGCCGCCGCGACGCGCCCGCCGCGAGCAGCACGACACCGTGGCGCAGCGGCGGCCGCTCAGTCATGGACGGCTTCGTGCGCCATGCGCCACTGCTGCAGGGCGCCGGCCAGCGCCAGCGCGATCGCCTCGGGGCCGTCGCCCAGACGCGGACCGACCGGTCCGGTCAGGCGCGGCGCCAGCCGCTCGCGCAGATCGTGCGGCAGCGCGTCGAGCAGGGCGTCGCGCCGCACGGCAGGGCCGATCACGCCGTAGTGCGGAATCGCGCTGGCGGCCAGCGCGGCGAGGTGGGCGCGGTCGTGTTCGAAATGGTGCGTCATCACCAGCGCCGCCAGCGGAGGGGTCGCCAGCGGCGGCAGTGATCCGGGCGGCTGCGCATGCAGGCGATCAGCGTCTGCCGCACGCGGTGCCCAGCGTCCGCGGTGCTCCTGGACCTCCACCCACCAGCCCAGTACATGCAGCATCGACAGCAGCGCCGGCGTCTCCGGCCCGGCGCCCAGCAGCAGCGCACGCGCCGGCGGATGGATGGGCAGCACCGGCAAAGACGTCTGGACGTCCGCATGCATTGCATGACCGGCGGCATCCCACGACCAGCGCGCCGCGCCCAGGATCGCCGTGCCGGCGCCGTCCTCGGCCAGCGTCAGCTGCAACGCCGTCGCGCTGTCCGTCAGCGCCCGCAGCGCGACGCGCAACGGCGCGTCGGCCGGCAACGGCAGCAGCGCGATGCGCACGGCACCGCCGCAGCCCGAGCCGCTGCCGAACAGCAGGTCATCGGCGCTGCCGGTGTCGACGGCAACGAAAACCGCGTGTGCGCGGGCCAGTACGCCGCGCGCGGCATCCTCCAGTTCGGCATCCAGGCAGCCGCCCGAAAGCGCGCCGGCGCGCACGCCATCGCCGTCCAGCAGCAACAGCGCGCCGGGTTTGCGATAACTGGGTCCGGCCCGCGCGACCAGCACGCCGAGAACGGCCTGCGGCGTCGCGGCCAAGGCGTCCAGCACGCCACGCAGGCCGCCGCGCGGCGCGGCCGGCGGATTCGGGTGCATCCTCATGCGAGTGTATCGGGCATGACGGATGCAGCGGTCCCGGTGGCGGCACTGACCGCCGCGTGTCGTCCTGCCCGGTTCCGCTGGCCGTGCACGCGGCTGCCTCAGCGGGATCGCCGCGGCCAGGCGGTCAGCCAGGCCAGCGCGCCGCCACACGCCAGCACGGCCGGCGGCAGCCATCCGCGTCCCGGCGCCAGCGCGGCGCTCAGCACGGCGGCGATCAGCAGCGTGCTGCCCAGCAGTCCGCCGGCCAGCAGCCGCCGGGTGCGCCGCGACTCCGCGGTCAGCTGCGCGAGATCCTCCGAGGCGATCGCCAGCCGACCGCGCCCCTCGGCGACCTGGCTCAGCGCTTCGCGCACCAGCTCGGGCATGCGCGGCGCCGCGGCCAGCCATTCCGGCAGGCGCCGGCGCAGCTCGCGAAACATGCGCGCCGGACCGTAACGGCGGCGCAGGATGCGCGCCAGCACCGGTTCGGCCACCGCCCAGATGTCGATATCCGGATCGAGCTGGCGACCCAGGCCCTCGATGTTGAGCAGGGTCTTCTGCAACAGGATCAGCTGCGGCTGCAGGGTCAGCTCGAAGCGGCGCGCGGTGTTGAACATCTTCATCGTGACCTCGGCGATCGAGATCTCGCTCAACGGTCGCGTGAAGTACGGCTCGCAGACCGTGCGCGTCGCGGCCTCGAGTTCGTCGATGCGCACGTGCGCCGGCATCCAGCCGGCGGCCAGGTGCAGTTCGGCGATGCGCCGGTAGTCGCGCCGGAACAGCGCCATGAAGTTCTCTGCCAGCCAGTACTGGTCGGCTTCCGGCAGCGTGCCCATGATGCCGAAGTCCAGCGCGATGAAGCGCGGCTCGGCGCCGCTCGACGGATCGACCCAGATGTTGCCGGGGTGCGCGTCGGCATGGAAGAAGTTGTCGCGGAACACCTGCTCGTAGAACAGCCGCACGCCCTTGGCGGCGAGGCGCTTGCGGTCGATGCCGGCGTGGTCGAGCGCGGCGATGTCGTCGGCGGGAATGCCGCGCACGCGCTCCAGGGTGAGCACGCCGGCGGCGGTGAAATCCCAGTGCACCAGCGGCACGTAGAGATCGGGCGAGTCCTGGAAATTGCGCCTGAGCAGGCTGGCGTTGGCGCCCTCGCGCTGCAGGTCGAGCTCGTGCTCGAGGGTCTTTTCGACCTCGCTGACGATGTCGTGCGGACGGATCCTGTCGGCGCTCGGGTGATGGCGGGCGACGATGTCGGCCAGCGCGCGCAGCAAGGTGACGTCGCGGGCGATGCGCGGGGCGATGCCCGGGCGCAGCACCTTGATCACCACCGCACGGCCGTCGTGCAGGGTCGCCGCGTGCACCTGCGCGATCGAGGCCGAGGCCAGTGCCGCCTCGTCGAACGCGGCGAACAGCACGTCGACCGGGTGGTCCAGCGCGCGCTCGATCGCCGCGCGCGCCTCGGCGCCTGGAAACGGCGGCACCTGGTCGCGCAGCAGGGCCAGCTCGTCGGCGACGTCGGCCGGCAGCAGGTCGCGGCGGGTCGACAGGATCTGTCCGAACTTGACGAAGATCGGGCCCAGTTCGGTCAGGGCCAGGCGCAGGCGCGCACCGCGCGGCTGCCCGCGTACCGCGACGACCTGCGGAAACAGCGGGCGCAGAAGGCGCAGCGGCGTCGCCAGCGACGTGCCGGCGGCGAACGTGTCGAGGCGATAGCGCAGCAGCAGGACGGCCACGCGCAACAGCCGCGGCGCGTGACGCAGCGTGCTCATCCGCGCGACCCCGCGCGCGCGGCCAGCGCATCGACGCGCGCCTGCAGGCGGTCGGCGCGCTCGCGCAAGGTATCGACGGCATCGAGGAAATCCTCGACCTCGGCGCGCGCGGGCGTCAGCCGCGCCTCGTCGCGCAGCCAGTCGGCGCCGTCCGCGGCGGCGTGCTGCGCTCCGCGCCGGACGGCAGCGAGGCCGGAAGCAAACGCCCGCGCCAGCGGCACGCCCAGCACCTCGCCGAAGCTGTCGGCGAAAGCCTGCTCGAAATCGGGCCGGAACTCGCGCGCCAGCCGTTCCAGCCGCCGTGCCAGGTCGGCATCGCCGGCGATCTCGACCGCGCCCGGCGCCAGCGCGCCGTCGCCGCCCGCCAGCGCCAGCTTCAGCAGCGCACCCGGTGTCAGTCCGACGTGCAGCGCGGCGTCCGCGGCGGGCGGTCCGATCGTGAGCGCGCCGTCCCGCGCGCCGAGCGTCAGCGCCAGTCCGGGTCCGCGCAGGTGCACGCTGAGCGTGCGGCCCTGCAGCGCGGCCAGGCGTGCCACGGCATCGGGATCGAGCGCCAGCGCGCGATTCAGCGCGGTCTGCAGCAGGCGTCCGGCGACGGCACGCAACGGTGGCGGGATCAGGGCATTGGGCGCGGGCGCGGACATGCCGGCGATTGTAGCGGTGCCTGTCGCGCCGGGCATGCACGCGACGTCACACCGCGCCGGGATAGCGCAATTGCCGCCAGGCTTCGTACACCGTCACCGCGACCGCGTTGGACAGATTCAGACTGCGGCTGCCGGCCACCATCGGCAGGCGCAGGCGGCATTCGTCGGGCAGCGCATCCAGCACCGCATCCGGCAAGCCCCGGCTCTCGGCGCCGAACAGCAGCGCGTCGCCGGCGGCGAAGCGCACCGCGTCCGGGCGCGTGCTGCCCCGGGTCGTCAGCGCGAACACGCGCGGTGCGCCCAGCGCGGCCAGGCAGGCGTCGAGATCGTCGTGCACCTGCGTGCGCGCGTATTCGTGATAATCCAGCCCGGCGCGGCGCAGCCGGGTGTCGTCGAGTTCGAAACCCAGCGGCCGCACCAGATGCAGCGCGCAGCCGGTGTTGGCCGCCAGCCGGATCACGTTGCCGGTGTTGGGCGCGATCTCGGGATGGACCAGGACGATATGCAGCATCGGCGCATTATGCGGAGCATCGCGGGCGGAAATCGCGCGTCGCGCCGGACAGCGCGGCCCGGGCGGGCCGGACGATGGGCGCGCGTGGTGCGGTCACGGGCAGACCACGCCGTCGCGCAGCGCCGGTGAGCAGATGCCGCCGACGTGTGCGGCGGGAGGCGCGGACGCGGCGAGGGGCGTCGCGGCCCGCGCCGGCAGGCTGACCAGCATCCCGCCCAGCACCAGCGCGATCAGCAGGGCGTGCAGGGTGAAGACCAGGCGCATCAGCTTGAGTTCGGTGTTCATGACGGACTCCGCAGCATCGCCGCAGGGGGCGGCGGGAAGTCCTACGCAAGCGCCGTGCCAGCGCGGCGCGCGGCAGGCCCCTCGCGGAATCAGCCACTTGCGATCACGGGTTGGTGCCCGCCGCGATGTCCGCGGACGCCCGCTCAGCGCAGCGGACAGCGACCGTCGAGGTCGGCGTCCCGCGCCGCGGCCAGTTCGGCGCGGGGGATGTCGCTGCGCGACTGCGCCGGCGGAAAGTCGATGGTGACCCGGATGTTGTCGCCGCGCGCATCGCGCAGGTTGGACAGTCCGGCGTAGCGCCGCAAGGCACGTGTCCGCAAGTCGTAGCGGACGTCGATGTGCGGCAGCAGGAAGCCGAACCAGCGGCCGAGCTCGAGCCGGAACGCCACCTCGCCGCGCGCCGCGGCTGCGGTGTCTTCGATGCGCGTGATCCTGAAGCCGATGGCCCGCAGACGACTGGGGACGAGAAACTCGACCGGCACGGTCACGCCGGAGAGCAGGGCGTCGAAATGGGCGCGCACGAAGGCGTCGAATCCGGCGTCGATCACCAGGTGCCGCGCGGCTGGCAGCGGTCTGGATTTTTCATGGCTGGCGCGATTCGTCCGCACGTACACGCGGCGCATGCCATCGGCGTTGCGCCGCACGCCTTCGCGGTAACCGGTCTGCGCGTCATCCAGCGCGAAGTCGGGCGCGGCGGGATCGCCGCCGCGGGCGTCGTCCTCGCGGCGCGCGAAGGGCAGGCCATCAGGGCAGCGGTACAGGGTCAGCCGGCGGGTGCCGCCGTCCCAGACGAAGTCCTGCTCGATGTAGACCAGCCTGCCGGCGTCGTCGCGCGCTTCGCCGCGATCGCCGCTGATCGCAGCGGACGGCGCGCCGGGCACGGCTTTCCGCGCGGCCGCGGCCGGCGTCGGCACCGCGCCGGCGACGAGCAGCATCGCGGCGAGCGCGGAGACGGCGAAGGGATTGCGCGTGTGCATCGAGGATCCTGGTCGGCGGGGGTGATCCGGTCGCGAGCCTCGGCGCGATGGCGTCAACCGGACGTGACTCCGGGGATGCTCGATTACGCGCGGCGACCGGCCGCCGGATGCAGCCGCCTAAACCCGGACCTCCGGCTGCGGATCGTTCATGCCCCACTTCCGGCGCGACGGCATTGCCCTGCACTGCCGCCGGCACGGCGCCGGACCGGCGTTGCTGCCGATCCGGCGCGACCTGCACGGTTCGGGCCGGAGCGACAAGCCGCGCGGACCGTATGCCATCGCGACCTTTGCCGCCGATCTCCGGGTGCTGCTCGATGCACTCGCCATCGGAGCGGCGACCTGCTGGGTTTCTCGCTGGGCGGAGCGGCGGCGCTGGCGATGGCGCTGACCCGGCCGGCGCTGGCGCGCGTGCCGGGCCTGCGCCGCGCGGCGCGGATCGTGGCGCGACGGATGTTTCCGCGTCCCGGGCAGGCGCCGAAAAAGCGCCGTCACGCCGCGCGCATGGGCGCACAGTGCATCGTGATCGCGGGTTCGCGCCCACGGCACGCCGTTCGACGCCAGCGTCGCGTTCAACCGCGCGGCACTCGATTTCCTCGCTGCCGGTTCTTTTGCAGCGGCGCCGGCGCCGGCCCGCTACCAGGGCAGCTCGCTGCCATCGTAAGCATAGAAGCGGCCGCCCTCGCTCGGCGTCACGCGCGCCAGCACGGCGAGCATGCCGCGTACCGAGGTTGGCGCATCCAGCGGCGCTTGTTCGCCGCCCATCGCGGTGCGCACCCAGCCGGGATGCATCGCCAGCACGGAGATGCCGCGCGGACCGAGTTCCGCCGCCAGCCGACGCATGCCCATGTTCAGCGCCGCCTTGCTCATTGCGTAGCTGACGCTGCGGTAGCTGCCGGCCTGCGCGATCGAACCCAGCTGCGAGCTGACGCACAGCACCCTGGCGGCGTGGCCCTGCGCCAGCAGCGGGGTCAGGGCCTCGGTCAGCAGCAGTGGCGCGCTGGCGTTGATCGCGAAACTGCGCGCCAGGTCCTCGGCGCGCATCGAGCCGTAACGCTCGCCCGAGACCAGCACGCCGGCGTTGTTGATCAGCACATCAAGATGGCTGACGCCGGCGGCCACCAGTCGCGCCGGCAACGCGGCGATGGCCTCGGCGTCGGCGACGTCCAGCGGCTGCTGCCGCAGTCGCTGCGGATGCTTGGTGGCCAGCGCCGCCAGTTCGCCAGCCGTCGGCGTCGGTGTACGGCTGCAGGCAATCACCTGCAGGCCCTGGGCCAGCAGCTGCCGCGTGAATTCGAGGCCGAGGCCGCGATTGGCGCCGGTGATCAGGACGGTACGCATGGCCGGTCTCCGCTGGGCACGCCGGCAGCGTGTGCGACGCGGAGCCGGCTGGCAAGTGGCCGTGATCGCCGGCGCGACGTCCGGCGCGGGGCGGCATCGGCGCCAGCGCCGCGTGCTGAACGTGGCGCGACCGCCGGTGCGCGCGGCGGCGCCGCTGCGTTCGTCTGCGGTTATCCTTGCCGGGCGGAATTCCCGCCCGGTTCCAAGGTGCCGACGATGCGCAAGACCCTGTTCGCCGCAATCGCCATCAGCCTGATGCTGAGCGGCTGTTCCTGGGGCATCCGTCTGCAGCCCGCCGGTCGCGCCGTGCGCGCGGCCTATGTTGACAGCGTCGCCGGCTGCCGGCAGCTGGGCGACGTGACGGTGTCGGTCACCGACCACGTCGGGCCCTTCGATCGCGGCAACCTGACCGTGCGCGATGAGCTGGAGGTGCTGGCGCGCAATGCCGGTGCCGGCATGGGCGCCGACACGGTCAAGCCCCTGGCCGCACCGGTCGACGGCCAGCAGCAGTGGGGCGCCTATCGCTGCGGTCCGGCCGTCCCCGGCGCCGCCATGGCGCCGGCCGCCAGTGCCGCGCCGCCCGCGTTGCCGGGCAACACGCCGGCGCAGACCCTGCCGCTGAAGACCGAGCCGCTGCAGATCCAGAATGTACCGGCCGGCGCCGCCAGCAGCGGCGGCGGCTGAGCGGCACCGGATCCGAGTCCGTCGCGGTCGTCACTGGCCGCTGCTGGCGGCGCTGGCCGCGGTCGCGGCTTCGCGCTGCTGTTTCAGGGTGCGATAGTGTGCCCGTTGCGCGGCCTGAGCCTGCACGGTCGTGGCGCGCTCGGCCCGGGCTTGCGCCAGCGCCTCGCGCTGGGTATTGACCACGCCGCGCTGGCGGGCGATGTCGTCGCTGATGAATTTCGGCACCGTCTTCTGCGTGTGCTCGATCTCCGCCGCGCGCTGCAGCAGGTCTGCCAGGGTGCGTTCCTGGCTCTTCAGATTGAGCTCGGTGGTCCTGATGGTCTGGTCGATCGCGCCCAGCTGCTCCTGCTGCTCCTGCTGCAGATCGCTTTCCTGCGGGTAGGCGGCCAGCATCTGGCGGTCGGCTCGGGCACGGTCGCGGGCCTGTCTGGCCGCCGCCGCCTGGACCGCGGCCGCGGCCTCGCGCTGCTTGCGCTCCTGCGGAGTCAGCGCGCGCTCGACCGTGCGCACGACGATGCCCTGGTCGTTGATCAGCTCGTAACCGTACTTCACGGCGTCCGGCGGCAGGCTGTCGCTGAAATGCAGCACGCCATGGGCATCGCGCCAGCGATAGTGCGCGGCACCGCTTGCGGCCACGGCGGCGGTGGTCGCCACGGCCGCGATGACCAGGGCCAGGCTTGCCAGAACGTTGCGGATGCGCATGCGCGGTGCTCCGTGGACAGGGCTGCGAGTATAGGCGGCGATCAGGCGACACCGTAACGGGCGCGATAATCGCTCAGGCGCGCGTGTTCAGCCGCCAGCTCGGCGTGCGCCGCCGTGTAGGCGAGCAGGTCGCTCAGGCGCGCGATCGCCAGTACCGGGATCGCGAACTCGGCGCTGATCTCCTGCGCCGCCGACCGCGCGCCCTGGCCGCGTTCCTCGCGGTCCAGCGCGATCAGCACGCCGGCCGGCTGCGCGCCCCGGGCGCGGATCAGTTGCAGCGACTCGCGCACCGCGGTGCCCGCGGTCAGCACGTCGTCGACCACCAGAACGCGCCCGGCCAGCGCTGCGCCGACCAGCAACCCGCCCTCGCCATGATCCTTGGCCTCCTTGCGGTTGTAGGCAAACGGCAGGTCGCGGCGGTGGCCGTCGGCCAGCGCGATCGCCGTGGCTGCGGCCAGCGGGATGCCCTTGTAGGCGGGGCCGAACAGCATGTCGAAAGCGAGGCCCGAACCGATCGCCGTCGCCGCATAGGCGCGACCGAGGCGTGCCAGGGCGGCGCCGCTGGCGATGCGGCCGAGATTGAAGAAATACGGGCTGACGCGGCCCGACTTCAGGGTGAACTCGCCGAAGCGCAGCACCCCCTGGTCACGGGCGAGGTCGAGAAAGTCGCGTTGATGGGCAAGCATCGGCGGTCCGCAGGCGGTTGTCGGCACGCGCACGGCCGCAGGCCGCCGTGCGCGCCGCGATGATAGGCCATCAGTGCGGGCAGCTGCCCCGATGCCGGCCCCGCGACGGCTTAGGAAACGATCGCCTTTCGGCTACGCTTGGATCCACCCGATGCCTGCAGGCTCATTCCCGGTCGCGTGTCCGATGCGCATCATCACCTTCAATGCCAACGGCATCCGTTCGGCGGCGTCCAAGGGGTTCTTCGACTGGTTCGGTGCTCAGCACGCCGACGTGCTGTGCCTGCAGGAGACCAAGGCACAGGAGCACCAGCTCGACGCGGCGGTGTACCGGCCAGCGGGCTACCACGGCTACTTCCACGATGCGCGCAGCAAGAAAGGCTACAGCGGCGTGGCCATCTACGCCCGGCGCCAGCCTGACCAGGTGCTCAACACGCTGGACTGGAAAGCATTCGACCAGGAAGGCCGCTATCTGGAGGCGCGTTTCGGCAACCTCAGCGTGGTGTCGCTCTACATCCCGTCCGGTTCGTCGGGCGAGGAGCGCCAGCGCTTCAAGTTCGCGGCGATGGAGCGTCTCGCGCCGATCTTCGACGGCTGGCTGGCCAGCGGCCGCGATTACGTGATCTGCGGCGACTGGAACATCGTCCACACCCGGCTTGACATCAAGAACTGGACCTCGAACCAGAAGAACTCCGGCTGCCTGCCCGAGGAACGCGCCTGGCTGGATGCGCTGTTTCGCGAGCGCGGCTGGGTGGACAGTTTCCGCGCGCTGAAACCCGAGGCGGTCGAATACACCTGGTGGTCGCAGCGCGGCAACGCGCGCGCCAACGACGTCGGCTGGCGCATCGACTACCAGGTGGTGACGCCGTCGCTGCACGCGCGCCTGCGCGCCTGCGCGATCCATCCGCAGCCGCGCTTTTCCGACCATGCGCCCTACGTGGTGGATTACGCGCTTGACGGTGCCGCGTGAGCGACCCGGGCACGGCAAGATCGGCATCATCCGTGCCGCGCCCGCGCGGATGGCGCGCCTTGAACGCGGCGTTCGCGACACCGGCCGCGCGCACCATGTTCTTTTTCGGGTTCTCCTCGGGGCTGCCGTTCCTGCTGGTCGGCGTCACCCTGTCGGCGTGGCTCAAGCAGTCCGGTGTCGATCTGGCGCTGATCGCGCTGGTCAGCTATGCCACGTTGAGCTACACGCTGAAGTTTCTCTGGGCGCCCGCGGTGGATCGCCTGCGACTTCCGGTGCTCGGCCGGCTGGGCCAGCGGCGCAGCTGGATCCTCGCGGCCCAGCTGATACTGGCTGCGGCGCTGGCGGGCATGGCACTGCTGACGCCGACGATCTCGTTCGCACTGTTCATCGCCTGCAACGGCATCGCGGCGTTTGCCGGCGCCACCCAGGACGTGGCGATCGACGCCTATCGCGTGGAGATCGCGCCGCTCGAGGCGCAGGGCGGGCTGGCATCGACCTACACGCTCGGCTACCGGCTGGCGCTGATCGTCAGCAGCGTGGGCACGCTCTACATCGCCCAGTTCGCCGGCTGGCGCGTCGGTTATCTGGTCATGGCGTTGATTCTGGCGATCCCCGCCGCAGCGGTGCTGCGCGCGCGCGAGCCGGAAAATCGCCTGCCGCGCGCGGCGTCGCTGGGCGCGGCCATCCGCGAGGGCGTGATCGGTCCGTTCCGCGAATTCTTCATGCGCTTCGGCTGGCCGCTGGCGCTGGCCCTGCTGGTATTCGTCGGGCTGTACAAGCTGCCCGAGCAGATGGTGGGCGTGGTCGCCTATCCGTTCTACATGCACCTCGGTTTCAGCCTGACCGATATCGCCAATGTCTCGAAGATCTACGGCGTCATCGTCAGTCTCGTCGGCGCCTTTCTCGGTGGCTATGCGGTCACGCGCTTCGGCCTGCGCGGACCGGTCATCCTCTCGGTGCTGGGTATTGCGTTGTGCAACCTGCTGTATGTGCTGATGACCGCGCACCCAGGGTCCCTCGCCTACTTCGCCCTGGCTCTGTCCGGCGACAATCTCGCCAACGGGTTCGGGGGCACGGTCCTGGTCGCGTTCATGTCGGGCCTGACCCATCGCGGCTACACCGCCACCCAGTACGCCCTGCTGAGCTCGCTGGCCAACCTGCCCGGCAAGCTGATCGCGGGCGGTTCGGGCGCGCTGGTCGAGGTCGCGGGTTACGGCGGGTTCTACGCTCTCAGCACGGTGTCCGTGGTGCCCACGCTGCTATTGCTGGCGTGGCTTTGGCCGCGACTGAAGCCCGCACTGGGCGGGACATGAAATCTGGCGTGCACGCTGCCAGAATCGGCCGCACCGGGGGCAAGGCGTCAGCACCGAGGATCAGGGCCCGTGCCGGACATACTCGTACGCCACATCGACGCGGCCATGGCCGAGCGGATCATGGATCTGGCGCGTGAGCGCCATTGGTCGATCAACGACGTGATCCTGCACGTGCTGCGGCATGGGCTGGGCCTGGCCCCCGAAGACATGACGCCGCGCGAACCGCGCGACATCGCGCACCTGCGCGGCACCTGGAACGCCATCGAGGCGGCGGCATTCCACGAGGCCCTGAGCGCCTTCGAGGAAACGCCGGGGTCGCCGCTTTTCAGCGAGGCGGCACCCAAGAACGCGGGCTGAGCCCAATCCTCAGCCGCGCGGCGGTGCGTGGATCGCGCCTAACAGGCGCGGCCCGCGGGCGCCGGTGACGTCGGGGCGATTGCCGGGGCGGCCGGCCAGCCGCTCGCGCGCCAGCCAGGCAAACGCCATCGCCTCGACAAAATCGGGATCGACGCCGATCGTGGCGGTCGAGCGCAGGCCGACCGGCGCCAGCGCACGCGCCAGCGCCGCCATCAGCACCGGATTGCGCACGCCGCCGCCGCAGGCCAGCACCTCCCGTGCGCCGGCCGCGTGCGCGGCGACGGCGTCGGCGACGCTGCGCGCGGTCAGCTCGACCAGCGTCGCCTGCACGTCGGCGGGATCGCGCGGCCGGTCCGCCAACCGCGACTCCAGCCAGCCGAGATGAAATGCCTCGCGCCCGGTGCTCTTCGGCGGTGCGAGCGCGAACCACGGATCCGCCAGCAGCGTCGCCAGCAGCCCGGTATCTGCGCGTCCGCTGGCCGCGAAGTCGCCCTCGCGATCGTAGGCGCTGCCGCGATGGCGCTGGCACCAGGCGTCGAGCAGGGCGCTGGCGGGACCGGTGTCGAAGCCGCGCACGCGGCCGTCGGCGGCCAGCACGGTGAGATTGGCGATGCCGCCCAGATTGAGCACGGCGCGCGTCGTTCCCGGCCGCGCCATCAGCTCGGCGTGGAAGGCCGGCAGCAACGGCGCGCCCTGGCCGCCGGCGGCGACGTCCGCGCGCCGGAAGTCGGCGACCACGGTCAGCCCGGTACGCTCGGCGATCACGCTGGGATCGCCGATCTGCAGCGTGAACGGATGCGCGCCGTGTGGACGATGGCGTACGGTCTGGCCGTGCGAACCCAGGGCGTGCACCCGATCGGGCGTGATGCCGGTCGCGTCCAGCAGGCTGATTGCCGCGGCCGCGAACGCCTCGCCGATGCGGATGTCCAGACGTCCGTAGGCATCGAGGTCGAAGGCCGTCTCGGACTGCGCCAGGGCGAGGATCTCGGCGCGCAGCGCCGGATCGTAGGGCAGCGTGCGTGCCGCGAGCAGGCGCGGCACCGGATCGAATTCCGCCAGTGCGACATCGATGCCGTCCGCGCTGGTTCCCGAAATCAGCCCGAGATACCGCGTCGCTGCGCTCACTTGGCGGTGGCGAGGCGGTTGCCGCCGTCGACCTGCTGCAGCTGCGCCAGCATCGGCGTGATCACCCGCTTGAATGCCAGCAACTGCGTCCGCGGCAGCGGCTCGGGCTTGGGCAGGGTGACGGTCAGCGGATTGCGCGGCTTGCCGTCGACGCGGAATTCGTAGTGCAGATGGGGGCCGGTGGCGATGCCGGTCATGCCGACGTAGCCGATCACCTCGCCCTGGCGCACGCGCGAGCCGACATGCAGGCCCTTGGCGAAGCGCGACATGTGGCCGTAGGCGGTGCTGATGTCGCGGTTGTGCTGGATGACGATGAAGTTGCCGTAGCCGTTCTCCCAGCCGTGGTAGCGGATCACGCCGTCGCCGGCAGCGAAGATCGGCGTGCCGGTGGGCGCGGCGTAGTCGACGCCGTCATGCGGCCGCACGATGTGCAGCACCGGGTTCATGCGCGCCGCGGAGAAGTAAGACGAGATGCGGGTGAAATCGACCGGCGTGCGCAGGAACGACTTGCGCAGCGGGCGGCCGTCTTCGTCGAAATAGCCGGCCGTGCCGTCGGGCAGCTCGTAGCGGAACGCGGTGTAGCGCCTGCCCCGGTTGACGAACTCGGCGGCCAGCACGCGACCGGTGCGCAGGAAGCGGCCGTCGCGGTAAACGTCGTCATAGACCACGGAGAAGCGGTCGCCGGCGCGCAGCTCCTGGGCGAAGTCGATGTCGTAGCCAAACACCTTGGCCAGCTCGAAGACGGTCGCGTTGCTCAGCCCCGCCTTGTTGCCGGCAGCGAACAGCGAGCCCTCGATCACGCCGTGGGCGACATGCGTGACCCGCTGCAGCGCGCGTTTCTGCACGCTGGCTGTCGTCGTGGTGCCGAGAAAGTCCAGGGTGACGCGGGTGGCCTCGTCGCGATCGAAGCGCAGCGCCTGCAGTTCACCCTGCGGGCCGATCAGGAAGCCGAACTGCTCGCCCGGCTTGATATGCGCCAGGTTCGACCGCCCCCCGTCGGCATCCAGTGCGCGTTGCAGATCGCTCGGCGTCAGGTTCTCGGCGGCGAATACCTGCGACAGCGTCTGTCCCGGCTGCACCGCCACCTCGTGCCATTGCGCCGGCGGCGGGGCGGCATCCCGGACGGCTGCCGGCAGCGGCGGCACGGGCAGCGGCTGCGTATGCAATGGCGGCGGAGCGGCATCGAGATGGAGCACGCTGGCCCAGCCGGGGATCACGACCAGCGTCAGGATCAGCAGCAGCAGCGCGGTACCGGTCAGCAGCAGCCGTTCGCGGCCCCATGCCAGCGGCGATCGGGCGCTGCGCAGCACGCTGGTGTGCGCGGCGCGCAGGTAGTAATGCAGATGGCGCCGCTGGATGTTGCGGCGCAGGATTGCGCGGTGGGCGCCATGCGCAGCGTCCGGGGTGTGCTCGCTCATCCGATCCGATCGCCATGCCGGTCAACGGCGCGTACCATAGAGGCATCGTCGAAACCGCGTCAACGCCAAGCCGCACAAGGCTTTGCGCGGGGTCACGCAATTAACCCACAATTAACGAAGCCGGGCCGTGCGGTGGGCTGCCCGTGCCGATCACGTCGCCTCCGCATCCGGGGATCTGCATGAGTCAGCAGGCTGACGCTCTCGCGCTGATCGCGCGCGGTGCGGATGAAATCATCAAGCGCGATGAACTCGAGGCGCGTCTGGCATCGGGGCGTCCGCTGCGCATCAAGGCGGGCTTCGATCCGACGGCGCCCGACCTGCATCTCGGCCACACCGTGCTGCTCAACAAGATGCGCCAGTTCCAGACGCTCGGGCATCAGGTGATCTTCCTGATCGGCGATTTCACCGGACTGATCGGCGACCCCACCGGCAAGAACGTCACCCGCAAGCCGCTGACTCGCGAGGATGTCGCCGCCAACGCCGCCACCTACGCCGAGCAGGTGTTCAAGGTGCTCGACCGCGAGCGCACCGAGGTGCGT
Source organism: Lysobacteraceae bacterium (assembly GCA_028870665.1). Lineage (GTDB taxonomy): Bacteria > Pseudomonadota > Gammaproteobacteria > Xanthomonadales > Rhodanobacteraceae > Metallibacterium. The sequence goes on along the minus strand of JAGWPB010000014.1, from coordinate 1,098 downwards.
TTCAATTCCGAGTGGTTCGGCACCATGACCGCCGCCGACATGATCCGCCTCGCGGCGCGGCACACCGTCGCGCGCATGCTCGAGCGCGACGATTTTGCCAAACGCTACGCCGCGCAGCAGTCGATCGCGATCCACGAGTTCCTGTATCCGCTGGTGCAGGGCTACGACTCGGTGGCGCTGAAGGCGGACGTCGAGCTCGGCGGCACCGACCAGAAGTTCAACCTGCTGATGGGGCGCGCGCTGCAGGAGCACCATGGCCAGTCGCCGCAGATCGTGCTGACGATGCCGCTGCTGGAAGGCATCGACGGCGTGGCCAAGATGTCGAAGTCGCTGGGCAACTACATCGGCATCAACGAGCCGCCGATCGACATCGTGACCAAGACGATGAAGATCGACGACGCGCTGATGTGGCGCTGGATCGAGCTGCTGAGTTTCGAGATCTCGCTCAACGAGATCGGCATGCTTCGGCGCGATATCGAAGCCGGCACGCTGCATCCGCGCGATCTCAAGTTGCGCCTGGCGCGGGAACTGGCCGTGCGCTTCCACGGCACGAGCGCGGCGGAACAGGCGATCGCGGGCTGGAACGCCGCCGTCCGCGGCGAGGGCGATACCGCCGCGCTGCCGCTGACGGAGATCACCGTGCCCGCCGCGGGCATGCGCATCGCGGCGCTGTTGACCGCTGCGGGGCTCACGCCGAGCAACTCCGAGGCGAACCGCAAGCTGCAGGAGCGCGCCGTGCGCATCGATGGCGTGGTGGTCGAGGATCGGGAGCGCCTGCTGCGGCCGGGCGCCGAGCATCTGCTGCAGCTGGGCAAGCGCGGTTTCGCCCGCGTGCGTCTGCGCGCCGCGGTCGGCGATGTCTGAGCGACCGCGGGTGTCTGGGGCAGCGGCGTGTTCACGCGGCGTGCCGGATGGCCATCATGGGCAGGCGTGCATGCCCGCTCTCGCGTTGCCGGCCTGGGCAGGGCTGTTGACGGTCCATGAAACGGATGTAGAATGTGCGGCTCGGCGGAGCGAAAGGCTCTGCGGTTGGGTGCGACGAGGCCCGGCGGGAAGGGATCTTTGACAGTGTGCGCAGGTGACTTGTGTGGGCGCCTT